>DAOUEJ010000081.1:0-38732 GCA_034430615.1 Anaerolineales bacterium
TCCCCAACGGCTTGATATATACTCTCCTTGCACCTTACCAATCGAATAGATAGAAGGTTGTTGCAACGAATCTCTTGCAACGTAAAATCTTGCGAGTATCGAGGTGCTGACTGTTGCCGCACGTGGACTAAAGACCCGGCGATATACGGGTCAAGCCGATAGTCAACATTGCTTTTTTGGCCCGGATAGGGCCTCAGGGCGTCAACGTAGACGGTTGCGTCATACGTAGCCCTGGAAGCTCCCCCGCTTAAGCGGGGAGAGTGTGTCACAATTCTACCTTCCCCGATCCACAAATCAAAAAAACGACAGTGTTAACCGTCGTCTTTTTTAATCTTGATATATCAGGAAATGCTTACTTATCGTTCAGGTAGCCGCCGATCGCCTGCGCTGCCCTGCGGCCGGCTGCCATGGCAGTGACCACCAGGTCTGGTCCGGTGACGTCATCGCCGCCGGCATAGACCCCGGGCCGGGTTGTCGCACCGGTCTCCGGATCGGCGACGATCAATCCCCACTTGTGCGTCTCAAGCTTGGGCGTAGTTTCCCCGATCGTTGGATCGGGCCAGTAGCCCAACGCAAGGATAACAGAATCGGCCGGGACGGTGAAATTGGAACCTTCGATCGGCAACGGCCGGCGGCGGCCGCTGTCATCGGGTTCACCCAATTCGCACTGCA
The DNA here is from genome assembly GCA_034430615.1 of Anaerolineales bacterium. Classification (GTDB taxonomy): domain Bacteria; phylum Chloroflexota; class Anaerolineae; order Anaerolineales; family E44-bin32; genus E44-bin32. The sequence continues at coordinate 673 of DAOUEJ010000081.1, forward strand.
GGCATTCGACCGCGTTCACCCGGCCATCCGCGCCGGCGATGTAGCGCACAGGTTGGGTAAGGAAGCGGAATGTCGCGCCCTCTTCCCTGGCCAATTCGCGATCCTTCTTCCCACCCGGCATCTCGGCCTCAGTTCGCCGGTAGAGGCAGGTGACCTCGCTCGCTCCCAGCCTGATCGCACTGCGTAGGCAGTCAGCAGCGGTATCACCGCCACCGATCACGACGACGCGATCGCCAGCATCGGGGACGCCGCCCATACCCGGTGGCAGCAGGCTCTCATCAACGTTAGCCCGGATGAGGAATTCCGTCGCCAGGTATACTCCCGGCAGGTCAGCACCCGGGACGTCCATTTTCGCATCGATCCCCGACCCCACGCCGAGGAAGACAGCGTCGTAGCCCTTTTCGAGCAAATCGTCGACCATCTCATCCTTACCGATGCGCGTATCCAGCACAAATTCCACACCAGCCTGCTTGAGGTCATCGAGAACCATGCGGACGATCGGCTTGGGGAGCTTGAAGTTGGGGATGCCGTAGATCAGCAGCCCGCCTGCTGTTGGCAGGGCTTCAAAGATGGTGACAGCATGTCCCATCCTTACAAGCTGTTCTGCGCAGGCCAGGCCGGATGGTCCCGATCCAACCACAGCGACACGCTTGCCGGTTGGCTTGCCAACCGGGATAGCGACGTTGGAATTCTGACGCTGGTAGGTGGTAACAAAGGCTTCCAGTGCACCGGTGATGACCGGTTCGCCGCGCTTATTGCGCACACAGGCGCCCTGGCATAAGGCTTCATGTGGGCAGACGAGCCCGCAAATCTCAGGCATGGAGCTGGTCTGGCGATAAATCTCAGCTGCGCCGAGGAAATCACCTTGTTCGATCAACCACATCGCCTGAGGGATATCGTTGTGGACGACGCAGGCTTCCACACAAGCTGAAGGGTCGGGGCATTGAATGCAGCGTTCGGCGGCCGCCATTGCCTGCTCCGGGGTGAGATCGATGAACGTGGCTTCGAAGTCGCGAACCCGCTCCTCGATTGGCCGGGCGGAAAGCTCCTCGAAGGGGAGCTTCATGCGTGCTTTCCGGTCGATCTGCGGACGATCGCTTTTAAGTTCGGGCATATTAGGACTCCTGCTCCGTGCGGGTATAAGCTCTCTAAGATGATACAGACCAAAGTGGTCAAGTATTAGTCTTGAAAGTCACGAGGGTAGGAGACGGTTGTCACAACCTCCATAATCAATTCACAATTATTAGGTACAATTCACTCTCAAACCATACTCAAGCATTTTGGATCGAGGGTGTGGGGGGCAGGTTGGTTCAGGAATCACCTGAGGCGTACGATCCCCGGTTTTTACCCAGTAAATCCGAACTCGGTTGGCAAAGGTTGAACAGGGACGGGCGAACCCCGGTAATTGTCACCTTCCGCCTATGCAACAAAGGAAAAAAGAATGAGACGTTGGTGGATTTTGATCATTGTTGTTTTTATCGTCGTCGGTGGGTTCTTCGCGCTGCGAGCGTTGCGGCAGAACGGGGGGCAAGCCGCGGCCGCAGCGATGCAGACCGAACCGGTCCAGGCTGGCCCACTGACGGCCACCGTTGGGGCAACAGGGATCGTGCGTTCAAATCAGTCAGCACTTCTTACTTTCAAGACGAATGGGACGGTCGAGTTTGTCTATTCGGGTTTGGGCCAGGTGGTTGAAGAGGGGGAACTGCTGGCCACACTCAAGCAAACATCGCTCTCTGCCCAGATCGTCCTGGCTGAGGCGGACCTGGTCAATGCGCAGCGTGCGCTGGAGGATCTCATGACCTCCGATCAAGCCCGCGCGGCTGCCATGCTGGCGCTGGCTCAGGCTGAGGATGCCCTCGAGAATGTTCAGTACACATTCCGTGTTCGCCAGCAGGGCAACCGGGCCAGTCAGAACACGATCGATAACGCGCAGGCTAGCCTGGTTCTTGCCGAGGATAAGCTGAATAATGCGAAGAGCGCTTACGATAGAGTCTCCGGGCGGGACGGTGATGACCCAGTGCGTGCCGTCGCACTGAACAACTTGACATCGGCTCGATCACAGTATGATTCTGCACTGCGTAATCTAAACTGGTATTTGGGAAGCCCGACCGCGATTGAGCAGTCGCTGCTCGAAGCGGACGTTGCCGTGGCCGAGGCGAAGCTGGCGGATGCACAGCGAGAATGGGGGCGGGTTAAAGACGGGCCGTCCCCGGATGACATCCGGGCAGCCGAGGCGCGTGTGGCTGCTGCACAGGCGACGCTCGAGATGGCACGCATCACCGCCCCCTTTGCGGGTACGATTACCGCAGTCCAAATCAAGCCCGGTGACCAGGTAGCGCCCGGTACGCTGGCTTTCCGCTTGGATGATCTCAGTAAGCAACTGGTCGACGTTGACCTATCCGAGGTCGACATCAATCGCATTGAGATCGGACAGCCAGTTACGCTCAACTTTGACGCGCTCCCTGCTGTTGATTACCAGGGCGAGGTGATCGAGATCGGTGAAGTGGGGACGTCGGTGCAGGGAGTGGTCAACTTCCCGGTCACTCTCTTGCTTGCGGAAACGAATGGAGAAATCAAGCCGGGGATGACAGCAGCTGTGAATATCGTCGTTGACCAGTTGGAGAATGTGCTGCAGGTGCCCAACCGTGCCGTGCGTGTGATCAATGGACAGCGTGTGGTCTACCTGGCCCAGGGCGGCCAAGCGACGCCGATTGCGATCACACTGGGTGTCAGCTCTGATCTTTACAGCGAAGTGCTGGATGGGGATGTCAAGATCGGGGATCAAGTGGTTCTCAACCCACCCACCTACATCTTTGATCCAAACGGACCCCCGCCGTTTGCCGGTAGCTTTGGCCAATGACCGATTGGGTGATCGAAGCGGAAGGCCTGACCAAGGTCTACCAGATGGGCGAAATTGAGGTGCATGCGCTGCGCGGCGTTGATGTACGCATTGAACGCGGCGAGATCATCTCGATCATGGGCCCCTCCGGCTCCGGCAAGAGCACCTTGATGAATATCCTGGGTGCGTTGGATCGACCCACTTCAGGCAGCTATTGCTTGAACGGGGAGCAGGTATCCACACTCAAAGATGACCAGCTGGCAGCGATCCGCAACCGCGAGGTAGGTTTCGTCTTCCAGAGTTTCAACCTTCTCGGCCGGCAAAGCGCGTTGACGAACGTCGAGCTGCCCATGCGATACGCAGGAGTTTCTGATGGGAAGCGCAAGCGTGCGATCGAGGCGCTTGAAGCGGTTGGTTTGGGAGATCGCATTCGCCACCGGCCGAATGAGCTCTCCGGCGGGCAGCAGCAGCGGGTGGCCATCGCCCGGGCGCTGGTTAACAATCCGGCCATAATCCTGGCCGATGAACCCACTGGCAATCTCGATAGCAAGTCAGGGGATGAGATCATGAAGATCCTGCTTGACCTGAATCATGAATTCGGAACGACGCTCATCTTCGTCACCCATGATCCGGAGATCGCCGAGCAAACGCAGCGCATTATCCACCTTCGCGATGGTATGGTTGAAGACGTGAAGGAAAAAGTCTAAACGGGGGGAGGAGGGTCTAAGACAGGATGGATGTTTGGCGCAGTGTTCTCGAAGCGCTTGATAGCCTGGCGAGCAACAAGCTACGCTCGGGGCTGACGATTCTGGGTATCGTGATCGGGGTCGGTGCGGTGATCGCGATGCTGGCCATCGGAACCGGGGCGCAGGAGACCATCACCGGCTCGATTAGCGGGATCGGTACAAACTTACTCTTCGTGCTGCGCGGTGGGAGCGAGGAGATCCGCAATCCACAGCCACTAACCTTGAGTGATGCGGAAGCAATCCAGGATCCATTTGCCGCGCCAGCTGTGATTGCAGTTGCACCGGTCATCCAGGGCTCGCTGGAGGTAACCTATTCTGGTGCAGGGGAATTCATCCCCGCGTTGGGTGTAACCTCCGGCTATGACGAGGTGCGCAACGTCACCATGGCCGAAGGCGAGTTCATCGACGAAGTGCAGGTCCTGGGCCGGGCGGCGGTGGTCGTCCTTGGTCCGGATACAGCCGAGACCCTCTTCGGGCGCAGGGAAGGCGTCACCGGGGAAACAGTTCGCATCGAAGGCCAGCCGTTCCGTGTGATTGGTATCACGGAAGCACGCGGTGGCTCGGGTTTCCAGAACCCGGATAACCAGATCTATGTGCCAATGGATACCGCTCAAACCCGCTTGCTGCGACGCACGCGTGGCAATGTGGATATGCTCATGGTCCAGGCGGTCAGCTCCGAGGCTGTCGCCGAGGCTGAGGAACAGGTGACCTCGATCTTACGCGCCCGCCACCGGACCCCGATCGGGGAGGATGATTTCACGATCTTCACCCAGCAAAGCTTCCTGGATACAGCGACAACGATCCTGAATGTCTTTACCATCTTCCTGGGAGGCGTGGCCGGTATCTCGCTGCTTGTTGGTGGAATCGGGATCATGAATATCATGCTCGTCTCGGTTACCGAACGGACGCGTGAGATCGGTTTGCGGAAGGCGGTCGGCGCGCGCAAGCGTGACATCCTGCTTCAATTCCTGACGGAATCGGCACTGCTGAGTGTCTTTGGTGGCATCATCGGCATCGGACTGGGCTGGGCCCTCTCCCAATTGGTGGGTGCCATCGCAGCCGCCTCGAATGCCGATATCAACCCGGTTGTCGGCCTGGACGCAGTGCTTCTAGCTACGCTTTTCTCGGCTGCGGTCGGTCTGTTCTTCGGCCTCTATCCGGCCAAGCGCGCCGCCGACCTCGAACCGGTTGAGGCATTGAGGTACGAGTAACACCGATTCCTCTGAACGATCAAGAGCCAACACGCGTTGGCTCTTTTTTCTATTCGTTGCAATCCCCCCGACTGAAGAACACCCATACCATGCTGGTAGCCCACCCGAAGAGCCGCGACTTTCCTCCGTCAAGGCGATAGAGCGAGGCCATACCACGCCCCATTCATGCGGGTAGATCGCGGTCGTCCGGCAAGTCACCCACCATTGAACCGTTCCAACTCGCGCGCAAGCTCTGCCCGCGCATGCTGGCGTACGGACGGGAAGCTGTTGAAACTAGGAGAGCTATTTCAGGTGTTTCTTCAGGTACTTTCCTGTGTAGGAGGCGGGGTCTCTGGCGATCATCTCCGGGGTGCCTTCAGCAACAAGCCGTCCACCGCCCTCGCCACCCTCCGGCCCGAGGTCGATCACCCAGTCGGCGACCTTGATGATGTCGGGGTGGTGCTCAATGATCAGTACGGTATTATCCTGGTCGACGAGCTGTTGGAGCACGTCGATCAGTCGGTGGACATCGGCGGCGTGCAAGCCGACGGATGGCTCATCAAGGACATAAAGCGTATGGCCGGCGCTGCGCTTGGACAGCTCACGCGAAAGCTTGACGCGCTGCGCTTCACCTCCCGACAGGGTCGGTGCCGGCTGCCCGATCTTCAGGTAGCCAAGACCGACATCGAGCAGCGTTTGCAGCCGGCGCTGCATGGGTGGGAAAGCTGAAAAAAGCTCCAGGCCATCTTCAATTGTTGTGTCGAGGACATCGGCGATGGTCTTTTCCTTGAAGCGCACCTGCAGCGTCTCGCGGTTGAAGCGTGCCCCGTGGCACACCTCGCAGGGTACGTAGACGTCGGGCAGAAACTGCATCTCGATCCGCAGCTGTCCTTGCCCCTGGCAAGCCTCACAGCGACCGCCGCGCACATTGAAGGAAAACCGCCCGGGTTTGTAGCCACGCACTTTCGATTCCGAGAGTTCGGCAAACAGCGAGCGAATGTGATCGAAAAGGCCGGTATAGGTACCCGGATTCGAGCGTGGTGTGCGCCCGATCGGGCTTTGATCGATGTTGATCACGGTCTCGATTTGATCCACCCCTTCAAGAGAATCGAAGGCGCCGGGGAGCACGCGCGAGCCGTGCATATCGCGCGCCAATGCTTTGTACAGCACCTCGACCATCAACGTCGATTTCCCCGAGCCGGAAACGCCTGTGATGCAGACGAACATGCCCAGCGGGATCTTTACGCTAAGATCTTTGAGATTGTTTTCACGTGCGCCCTCGATAATCAGGTGGTGGCCATTGCCGGGACGACGTTCTGCCGGGACGTCGATGCACAGATCCCCGGATAAGTAGCGGCCCGTGACCGATTTCTTATCCTTGGCAACCAGCTCGACCGGTCCTTCGGCCACGATCTCGCCGCCATGCTCACCGGCCCCGGGTCCAAGGTCGATCACCCAATCTGCGGCCCGGATCGTGGCCTCGTCGTGCTCAACAACTAGGACCGTGTTGCCCAAATCCCGCATACCCTCCAGCGTATGGATCAGCCGAGCGTTGTCACGCGGGTGGAGGCCAATCGAGGGTTCATCGAGCACATAAAGCACACCCATCAAGCGCGAACCAATCTGGGTCGCCAGGCGAATGCGCTGCGCTTCACCACCGGAGAGTGATCCAGCCGAGCGATCCAATGTCAGGTATTCCAGGCCGACGTCTACCAGGAAGCCAAGCCTTGCTTCGACTTCCTTCAGCAAGCGTCCCGCAATCGTCCGCTGGCGCTCGCTCAGCATTTCAGCATCGTTCTTCAAACTCCGAACCCAGGCCAGGCTCTTCAGCACCGGCCAGCCGGTGACCTCGATGATATTGACCCCATTCAAGGTCACGGCGAGCGCCTCGGGGCGCAAACGTTGTCCCTGGCAAACCGGGCAGGGCTGCTCCGACATGTAATCCTGGATCCGTTCCCGGATGTACTGCGATTGGGTTTCCTGGTAGCGGCGTTCAAGGTTTCCAATCACTCCCTCATACGCGGTGCTATAGGTCGCTGTGCGTCCCTCACGGCTCTCGTAGTTGACCGAGATCTCCTTGCCGTTCGTGCCGTATAGGATCACCTGCAGTTGTTCCTCGCTCAGCATCTCAACCGGGACGTCAAGATCGATCTTGTACGCGGACGAGACCGCCTCCAGTAGCTGCCAGTAATAGCCCTGTTGATCCTTGGACTGGTTGGACCAATTCATCACTGCCAGCGCACCTTCGGCGAGGGAGATGGAGGGATCGGGAATCACACGGTCCGGGTCGATCTCAAGTTTGCTGCCGAGTCCCTGGCATTCCGGGCAGGCGCCATGGGGTGTGTTGAACGAGAACGTGCGCGGCTCGATCTCGGCCAAAGTCGTGCCGTGATCGGGGCAGGCCAGATGTTCCGAGTAGGGTGTGTCGACCGGCTCTTTTGCGCTAAGATCGGAGACGATCAGCATGCCATCTCCCCAGCGCAGTGACGTCTCCACCGAATCGGTCAGCCGCGAGAGGAAGGCCGGTCCTTCCTCACCAGCACTATCTTCGATGACCAACCGGTCAACGATGGCTTCGATCGTATGGTTCTTATAGCGGTCAAGCTCGAATTCCTCATCCAGGGAGCGGACCTCGCCATCCACACGGGTGCGAACGAAGCCGGATCGACGCAGTTCGTCAAACACGGCCAGGTGGGTGCCTTTCCGGCCGCGTATCACCGGCGCCAGGATCATGATGCGCGTCCCGGTCGGCATCGCAGCCACAGCATCGACGATTTCCTGGGATGATTGCTTGTGGACTTCCTTGCCGCAAATCGGGCAATGCGGCTGGCCAATGCGCGCAAACAGCAGCCGCAGGTAGTCATAGACCTCGGTCACTGTGCCGACGGTCGAGCGCGGGTTGTGGGAAACACCACGCTGATCGATCGAGATGGCCGGCGAAAGGCCGTCAATGTAATCGACATCGGGTTTATCGAGTTGACCGAGGAATTGGCGCGCGTAGGCCGAGAGCGATTCAACATATCGCCGCTGTCCCTCGGCAAAGATCGTATCAAAGGCTAATGATGACTTACCTGAACCCGAGATTCCGGAAATGACAACCAGCTTATCGCGTGGGATCTCGACATTTATATTTTTCAGGTTGTGCTCGCGTGCACCGATGACCGTGATCTTCTCTTGTGGCATGACGCTTGACCATCTTCCTTAGGGAGTCTTCGCAACCTGTAATTATATCAGCCGACCCGAGGGAGGCCGATAGGTCAGCACTCTTTCAGCGAGTGAGGGTGTCTGGTCGGTGTGGGTTCAGCCTGCTTCGGAACGGGGGGTGTTGCACCATGGACAAATGCGGTCGCCAGCCGAGAGCCCGGCATCACAGGCATGACAGCGTATACGCGAGGCGATCCAGTGTTCGCTTTCTGTGAGCTCGGCCGTGGGTGGAAGTTTTCCGCGCCCATTACCCTGATGTAAGTCAGGTGGGCTGAAGTGAAGTCCACGCCCTTTGAGAGCCTGTGACAATGCCTCGCTCAGGCGGGGGCCGAGGCGTGGACCCGGTGCAGGGGATAAACGCTCAATCTGCTCACGCGCCTGGCGCGGCAGGTCCTCGATCATCCATTCGGGAAGCGGACCAGTCACGGGAGCCTCGATCAATCGCCGAAACCGCCGCGCGCCTCCTGCTGTAAGTGGTTGTGTGTGGATCGTTGCCCCCCTGAAGCGAGGTTGGAGACCGCAGGCCGGGCAGAGTCGGACGACTTCCGTGTCGCTGATGGCGGGCAAGATCCGGAGCCGCGCGCCGCAGGATGGGCAGCGTTCTTGGGGTGGTCGTGGGTCGTGCATAGGTAAGGGTTCCCTGCGGTGTGGCACAGCTGGTCAGGCTAGCCCTTGGGCGAAGCGAGGCGGTCCTTCACCGAGGACATCTTTCCGATGGTGTAGGCCTGGTTGGCATCGAAGAAGCGTTGAGCATACTCCTGATTGCGCCATTCAAACGCGGTCTCCAGCCCCTGGGTCTCACCTGGCACGATTAGCGTTGTGCGAACGTAGACCGCATCAGGGGGTGGCGGGTAGTTCCCGACTCGATTCAGCAGGAAGGTCACCGGCCCGGCATAACCTACAATGAGCAGGATGGCCAGAATCATCAGGTCGGGCAGAGCGAGTGCGCGCGGATCGATGATCCCGATCACGAGGGACAGCACGACCAATATCATGCCGATAATCGCTGAAATTAGATGTGCCTGCAGGCGGGCATTGCTCGCCTCTTCTGTCAAGAGCGCGGCCCGTGCGCGGCACTCCCCGCATAGTGGGACATTGAAGCTTGTCACCTTGCGTTGGCCGACCTTCTGCCCGTTGGGCAAGGTACCGTAGACGGCAAGGCGGCCTTTGACCGGGGTTCGGCCGCAGTGAGCGCAATCACCACTAGGGAAGACGACTCTATCGCCGCGCAGGACGACGCGGTGGCGATGTCCAATGGGTGGATCGGTATCACGCAGTTTGAACGCACCTACAGTAGGGCGAGGCTCTGCATCCCCCTCGGCGTCCTCCATCCATTCCGGGATGCTGGCTTCGTCCGCCGCTGCCGCAATCGCACCCATGCGGGCAGCCATGGCAAGCGGATCGGAGGCTTCATCATCGCCTGTTTCATCGTCAGGCTTAACGAAAGGCTGCGAGTCGAGATTAACCGAGGCCAGTGGTGTGTTTTCGAGCGGTTCGGATTCAAGCGGGATGGCGGCTGACCGGCGTAGACCAGAGAGAAAGTCGTCCTCCTCCGGTTCCTGGGTTTGTTCTTTTTTGGCTTCAGCCTTGAGGCTTGCGATGCGCTGGTTGAAGTCAAATGGATCGTAGGAGTCGTCCTCATCATCTTCGTCGGTGGAGGCATCCATGTCCGCTGGCTCGGGCTCAGCACTGCGCAGGGCGGCGAAGGCATCAGGGGCTGCTTCCTCGCCCTCTCCGGTTGACGACTCCGCACTCGTACCCAGCCAGTCAATCTCCGAATCAGGCTTGTCTTCACTTCCTGCCTCGTCGTCAGCGGTATCTGCTCGTGAAGAAAGCCAATTGGTGACGGTGTGCATGGGCTCATCGCCGCCGGCGGCAGTATCGCTGATTGAGGCCAGCCAATCGATCTCTGCCTCCTGCGCTTCGCCCTCATCGTTGGTTGACCCGCTGAGAGCGGCAAGCCAATCTTCATCCGCAGCAGCCTCTCCAGCGGGAATTGCTTCATCGGCTGGGGGTGCCCAGCTTGGTTCGACAGCTGTGGGTTCGGCTCCTTCAACAGCATCGTCCTGGATCTCAGAGAGCCAATCTACGGCAGGGGTGGGCTCGACCGGGGCGCCTGGCGCTCGATCGATCTCGCGTGGAGCGTCCTCAAGCGGGGTTTCAGCCATGGCTGAGAGCCAATCCACATCCTCACCGGCTGGCTCGGCCTGTGTTGGTCGTGAGCCGCTCGACTCAATCGTGGTCGGATCGTCCTCGGCCGGGCTAGCCGCCATCGAAGCCAGCCAATCATCCTCCACGGCGAAATCTCCTGAGGGAGGCATGTCGGTGGCCGGTGATGCGCTCGACTCGATCGTGGTTGCATCGTCTTCGCCCGGGATGGCGGTCATCCCGGAAAGCCAATCATCTTCTGCCTCGACTTCTTCAGTGGGAGTCATGTCGATTGATGGTGAATCCGACTCGAGCGAGGTGGGAGCCTCATCAGACGGGATATCGGTCATACCCGCAAGCCAGTCGTCCTGTGTTTCCGCCTCTTGCATCGGGCTGGCAGGTTCGGTCCAGGCATCACCGGGTTCGTCCTCACCTGGCACGCTTTCCATCACGCTCTCTTCGGGTGCTGTAGGCGGGCTGGAATCCAGGGTGAGCGCCTCGAAGGCCGAGGCAAGCCCGAGTGGATCATCCATCTGCCCGAGCTCGACCGGTTCCCCGGGGATGGCGTCGTCTTCAAACTTGAACGAATCAAGCCCATCCGGCGCCGAAACCCCGGTTTCCAGGGTTGGTGCAGTTACTTCTGGCAGTTCGGGCTCAGAGGCAGCTTCTTTAAAAGTCTCCCAGACCGGGAGTGAATCTCGATCCGGCGGTGGTGGCATTGCTGCATCGCCGGGCGCCGGTTCACCATTTGCCGGGAGTTCATCTTCGGTCAACTCGTCGGAAGGTAGGCTCTCTTCTTCGGCGGCTGTTGGGGTAATTTCTTCCTGATCCGGCTCGATCTTCGCCCAGGGCGGCGGGGTGAGCGCATCCGCCGCATGAGGCTCGTCGCTGTCGACCAGGCCTTTTGGAGATTCGGCCGGCGGTTCGGATGCCGGACCGGTCTGGGCCAGCTCTTCCAGGAAGCCGAACTCGGAAGCGAAGGCTGAGTCATCCACCTCAGAACTGAGGTCGGGCGCTTCATCCGCCGGTTCACTGGGCAGAATGGGTTCGGGTTCCGGGACGGGGGTTTCTTCCGCGGTCGGCGCTTCGACGGGCATTTCAGCCACTGGCTGGGGGATATCTGGGGTAGGTGGCTCGGGTTCGGGCTCGGGTGTGGGTTCCGGCTCGATCTCAGGCAGCGTCGGTCGTTCAGGCCGGGCAAGCTTCTCTATGGCCTCGGGGAAAGCCCACTGCCGCAGGGCGAAAGCTTCGGTCTCGGGGAACCCGGGGGCGATCTGCCCGTAGAAGATCCGTTCCCCGCCGTCCTCGACCAGGAAAGCTGAGGTACAGGAGCGGCAGGTGACATAATCCGGCAGCTTGCCGGCATGGCCGACATGAAGCGCCTCAGCGCCGCATATTGCGCAGCGCATGCTGGAGGCGTAAGAATCCTCGATCGTGGATCGCGGTGTCGATGCCATACAGGTTTATGCCATCCTTAAATACATCAGGCGCACCGAATCTAGCATATCGACTGTTGGACTGCAACAAGGCTATGGTCCCACCAGGTTATTGGGTGCAAGATTGATGCTGGATAAGTAGGTTGCGTCCGCGAAACGACCGATGGCATCGGCGAGATTTCGGCTGCTCATCAGCCCTCCTATAATTATGCTGCCGGTCTCCTGGATTCTAACCCTCTCAACAACGTACTCGGGATTTCAGCAGTGAGTATGCTCATATCCACCCTAGCTCAACGGATCACCCGGGTAAAGAACCCAGGCGCTGTCGTGGGCTGCAAACCCCAGGTGCGGGTAATACCCCACGGCAGTCGGGGCGGAGAGCAGGATCACTATACAACTTTCCCCCAGCTGATCCCTGGTGTGGTGGATGAGCTCACGCCCAATGCCAGCCCTTTGATACGCCCGGTCGACGGCCAGATCGGAAAGGTAGCAGCAGTATTCGAAATCGGTTACCGATCTGGCGATGCCTACCAGCAATTCGTCCTCCCAGGCGGTTACGAGCAGATCGGCATGCTCGAGCATGCCCTGGATGACGCCCGGATTATCGACCGGTCTGCGTTCGGCGAGCCCGGACCTGTGCAGCAGGTCGATGAAATCTTCCGCTTTAATAGCGGTCTGGACTTTGTAAGTAATCAATGTTGGATCAACCCCGTCGTGATTCAAGTCCAGTATACGCGAGGTCATGTGGATCGTCACCCGGTGAAATTCATTTCCGAAAATTGTGCTACAGTCACCCGGTTAGGGTCCTTGTTGATTTCCAGTGCGTCGATCTTCTGCACTGGAAATTCCCGGGGAACACTTGGCGTGTGCGTTGAGCGCACAGGAATAAACAACCAGGAGTTTCGCTATGGAAAATGAGCTGGCAGTCTCCGTGCAGGGACTGCAAAAGAACTACGGTTCGATTCAGGCGCTACGGGGCGTGGATCTGAGGGTCGAACGCGGCCAGATCTACGGACTACTGGGGCCAAACGGAGCAGGTAAGACGACCTTGATTCGCTCGCTGATCGGTTCGACAAAAGGCTCCGCTGGCATGATCTCGGTCCTGGGCATGGATCCCACCCGCGAGAAACGCAATCTGCGGAAACATATTGGGTACATGCCGCAGACACCCGCGCTCTATGATGATCTCTCAGCGCGGGAGAACATCCGCTTTTTCGGGCTGGCACACAAACCCCATGACCTCAACCATCTCGTGGATGAGGCGATCGAGTTCGTCGGCCTGAGCGAGCGGGCGCGTGACCCGCTCCATAAACTGTCGGGAGGCATGAAACAGCGTGTCTCGCTGGCATGTGCCCTCGTTCACCAGCCAGAGATGCTCTTCCTCGACGAACCGACCTCCGGGATCGATCCCCAGTTGCGTGAGGCTTTCTGGCTGCATTTTAAAAACCTTGCGGCAAGTGGGGTCACGATCCTGGTCAGCACACACCAGATGGATGAAGCTCTGGATTGCGACCGGTTAGCGGTTCTGCAGCAGGGGCAGGTGCTGGCGGATGACAGCCCGCGCCAGCTGCTCTGGAAAGGTCAGGCCAGGATTAAGTTAACGCGGGGAGGGACGGTGGAAGAATTCCAGACAGAAAACTACCCGGAGCAGCTCCCGGCCATTCTGCAGAGATATGGGCTCGACCCGGCCATCGACCGGATCGAGGTCGAGGAAGACACCCTGGAGGACGTCATCCTGTCACTCATACACCAGCGGAGTGCTAAGCCGCAAAAGGATTCATAAGATGGCTGGATCACTGAATCGTATCTTGGCCATGACCGGCAGGGTGCTCAACCAACTGCAGCGTGACCGGCGCCAGATCGCGCTGTCGTTGATCTTTCCGCTTGTGATCATCTATTTCATCAAGATCCTCTTCGATGCACTGGCCAACCCATTCTTCGATGCCAGCCGCTATGTCGTACCCTATGGTGGATTCCTAGTCCATTTCATCACCTTTCTGGTCACCGCCATCGTGCTTGTCGCAGAGCGCACGCAGGGCACGCTAGACCGGATGTTTGTCAGCGGGTACAGCCGGCTGGAGATCATCAGCGGTTACTTGATCGCATACTCAGTCCTAGCAACGTTGCAGAGCCTGTTGATCCTGCTCGAGTTGAGCTGGCTCTTCTCGCTTGTATATTCGTTCGGGCAGTTCGCCTCGATTTACCTGATCATGTGGTTGCTGGCCACGATCAGCCTGATCCTGGGACTGCTGGTCTCAAACTTCTGCCGCACGGTTGGTCAGGTGCTGCCCTTCTTCCCCTTGATCCTGATCTCGATGATCGTCTCAGGTGTGCTCATCCCCTTTGAGCAACTTCCGGGGTGGGTTCAGGTACTCAGCTATCTCTCTCCACTGTTCTACGCCAACGAAGTGCTGCAGGTCCTGATCGTTGGCGGCGGGTTATTCGAGAAGTGGGCCATGCTTGCCAGCCTGCCGGCGTATGGTCTGATCCTGCTCGCAGCGGCCATGCTCACGCTGCGTGAGCTGGACTGAAGCGGGTTGAGATTCTCGGAGGGTTTGGAATATAAGCTGACCGCAAAGTTACTGGCATGGAAATTCCCCTATGATGGGGTTAAGAGCGTTGCGAAGTTGCGAGCATAGATGCCTTCTGCTCGTTTTCGACCAAGCGGTTGCCACGGGAAATCAGGATGTGTCCCATGCGCCGCTTTTCGTTTATACCCACGAACCTGTCTTTGGCAAGCATCTCCGTCGAACTGGACAGCGCCCGCCAAGCGTCCAACCAACTGGCTGCTGTGCAGATGCTGCTGGCCTTAGACACGCTCAGCCAGCAGCCGTAGCAGTGTGGTCTTATCTACCTGGCGATCGCTACTCAAACGCTGAACATGCTCATAGCAATCTACTTGACCAGCTTCCTGAGCTTTGGCGATGTCCTGCTGGACGTATTCGGAACCTGGGGACTGGCGCTGGTGGTGAAGGGCCTGGCCTTTGGGCTTTGGATCATCCAGCGGGATAGTCTCATGGCCCGGATCGTGGCCTGGGTGATCGCGCCTCTATCCCTTCTGGCGCTCGCTCACGATCTTCTGCTGCTCTTCTAATCGATACCCTGCCAACCCGTGTTTGACGAGGAACTGGCCTGGCATTCAATCCGCATTGTCTGTGATGGATCGGGTTGGGAGTACAAGCGTGCGCGACCGGCCACGCCCCCAGGGGGTAATTAATGGCCGGGATAGTCTTCCTTGAGGGATTGCGGTAGGCTCTCGACATACTCAAGGGACTGATGGCGGAAGTATGTGTTGTATAGTTCTGCGTAGTGTCCTCCGCCGGCCATGAGGTTGACGTGATTGCCCTGCTCGATAATATGGCCTCGTTGGAGGACGATGATGCGGTCGCTGGCGCGTACGGTCGAAAGCCGGTGCGCGATCAGGATCGAGGTGCTGTCCTGCAGGATGAGTTCAAGCGCCTCCTGGATCTGGGCCTCGGTGAATGGATCGATGCTGGCGGTGGCCTCATCCAGGATAAAGATCGCTGGCTGCTGGATTAGCACGCGCATGAGCGAGACCATTTGTCGCAGACCCATCGACAGCCGATTGCCACGTTCCCCGACCTCTGTTGACAAGCCCTCCGGCAGCGCGGCGTACCATTCGCCACCCCCGATGCGGCGCGCCAGCTTCTCAATCTCGAAGTCACTTGCCTCCGGTTTGGCGTAGCGAATGTTGTCTGCCACGGTGCCTGAGAACAGGAAGGGGGACTGGGAGACGATGCCCAGCTGTCGCCGGTATTCGTTCAGATCCAGGCTGCGGATGTCCATCCCATCGATCAGCAGCCGCCCATCCTGGAACTCGTAGAAGCGCGAGATCAACTTAACGATCGACGTTTTCCCGGCTCCGGTGTGACCGACCAGTGCCAGGTTCTCCCCGGGTTGTACGTGAAGATTGAATTTTTCGAGCACGGGCTCGCCCGGCTTGTATTGGAAGGACAGGTCATCGAACTCGACTTCGCCTCGCAGTGGTGGCACCGGCCGAGAATCGAACTGCTTCACGGCTGATTCGGTATCGATCAGTGCAAAGACGCGCTCAGCCGCCGACAGGCCATTCTGCACATTCGTCCAGAATGCCGAGAGGTTCAATACCGGGGACCAAAAACGATCCAGGCTCTGAATAAACAGGTACCAGGCCCCGGCGCTGACTACACCCTGGGCCGCGCTCAGCCCGCCCATGTAGACGATCAGGGCGGTGCCGGCTCCGCCCAGAGCGTTAAGGGTGGGGAAGACCATTGCCAGTACGAAGCCGCGCCGAATGTTGGTCTGGTAGGACTTGACATTCACCTCCGAGAATTCGGCGTAGATGCGTCCTTCCTGGCGGAAATTCTTAGCGACGGCGATCCCGGTTACGGCCTCCTGGATGGAGGCGTTGACGTTGGCCATCGCGCGGAAGCCGCGCCGGGTGACTGTCCGCGCCAGGCGGCGGAAGCTGACCGCGATCAGGAAGATGACCGGAAGCATGACGAACAACCACAGCGTCAGGTTGAGGTTGATCCTGACCAGAATCACGAACAGGATCAGCGCCTGGGTCAGCTGGCTGAACAGGTCTGTTACCAGCACGACTACCTGGGCAAACTCCTGGGTGTCCGACGTGATGCGGCTGACAACGCGCCCGGAGGCGATCTCATCATAGAAGGACAGATCGTGCTTTGACGAAGCGATGAAGGCGTCCTGGCGCAGTGACAACATCACATCCGCGACCGCACGTGTGATCAAGCGCCGCCGGACCCAGTTTGCTCCCCAGACTAGAACGCCGATCGTAAAGAGCGCACCGGCGAAAACCAGCATGAGCGTGGTCGAATCATGCGCAGCCATCAGGTCCACACTGCGGCTGACCAGGATCGGAGAGAGTGCACCGGCAGCAGCGATGACCAGGATCCCGAGCAGGGCCCAGGCCAGGCGCCGGCGGTACGGTTTAAAGTACACGAGCATGCGCGTGACCAGATCACGGTCACGGTAGGTTCGGTCGTAGGACTCAGCGTTCAGGCCTGAGAAAAATCCCATCGCCTACTCGTCCTCGTAGCGGGTGAAGATGCGCCGGTACGCATCGGAGAGTGCCATCAGTTCCTCATGTGTACCCAGTGCAGCCACACGGCCCTGGCGTAGTACGAGGATCAGATCCGCCCAGCGAATTTGGGAGAGGCGGTGGGTGATGATGATGGTCGTGCGCCCCTGCGCGGCACGGAAGATCGCCCGCTGGATTTGATCTTCGGTGGCGCTGTCGATGGAGGAAGTCGAATCATCGAGGATCAGGATACGGGGGTCGGTCAGGAATGCCCGTGCCAGTGCTAAGCGCTGTCGCTGTCCACCGGAGAGGGTCACGCCGCGCTGCCCGATCACGGTCTCGTAGCTATCCTGGAACTTGAGGATGAAGTCATGCGCTTGCGCGGCGCGGGCAGCCTCCTTGATCTGCTCGCGGGTCGCGTCTGGGTTCCCGAATGAAATGTTCTCGGCGATGCTGCGCGAGAAGAGGAAGATATCCTGCTCGATGATCGAGATCTGCCGGCGCAGATCGTCCAGGTTCCATTCTCTCACATCGACTCCATCAACCAGGACCTGCCCGGCTTGGACGTCATAGGTGCGGTTGATGAGCTTGGCAAGCGTCGTCTTCCCGGTTCCGGTCTGTCCCACAACGGCGACAGTCTGGCCGGGATGGATGGAGAAGCTGATCTCATGCAGGTTGCTCTCGCCCTCAGCGTAGCCAAACGTAACGTTGTGAAAATCGAGTTGGCCGGTCATTTGGCCGTTGTGCCCGCGCGGGTTGTGATCGAGCTCGGTCTTGCGCTCGATCAATTCCAGAATGCGGCGGGCACTGGCGAAACCGAGGGAGACCTGGGAGTAGGCGAAGAGCGAGGCAAAAACCGGGAATCCGAATAACTGGATCAACCCTACATACGCCACCACATCGCCGATCTGTATCAGTCCGGCACGGTAGAGGAGGACGGCGTGCAGGAAAGAGCCGGCTTCGGCCAAGCCCATTAAGAGGAGCGGAAGGAAGCGCGCTTCAACGTCTCCCTGGTGGACGAAGGCGTCGCGAAAAGAGCGGGCATTGGTTGTAAAACGAGCGACCTCCGCTCCTTCCTGCGCAGAGCCCTTCATAATCTCGATCCCATCCAGCACTTCCGCCAGATGCGAGTTCATGCTCCCGAATGCCTTGCGGACTGAATCCGAGATCGGCCGCAGTTCGCGCAGGTACTGTACCAAGGACAGAACGTACCCAATGATGAAGAGCACGGGGACGAGGATCAGGCTGGGGTGGTAGCGTGGGGCAAAGAAGAGCGGCATGATCAGGAAATTGGCCGAGCCGACCACCAGGTTGAAGCCCGGGTTGAACATGAGGTTGATCTCGCGCACGTCGTTGGTGGCACGCGCCATCGTATCCCCGACGGGCTGCATATTATGGAAGGTCATACTCTTCCCGATCAGGCTGACGTAAAGCTCGTCGCGGATATCACGCTCGAGCCGCTGCCCGATCAATTCGGCGCCGAAGTTGCGCCCGAGCTGGAGCAATCCGCGGACCAGCTGGGAGAGGAGGATCCATATGGCAAGGGTGACCAGGCGATCGAGTTGAGGTGGGTCGGCCAGAATGGCTTCAAAAGCTGACCCGATAAGCACCGGAACAAGCGCCGCCAGGGCGGCGTTGCCAAATGCGCCCACCATCGTCACGCCGACCAGGTACCAATAATGCCAGACGTAGGAAAGGATCCAGCGTACCGCCGAGCTGCGGTCGGGGATGAAGCGTCCTTGAAGCACGAATTCGGCTGTCGTCATGGGCTGCTGCCGTGCATGGAAGTGGGATCCTCGCGTAGTTTCTGGGAAGCACGCACAGGATACCACAGGATACCGCCCGGCATATCTTTCATGCTATAGTCTGGCCGTTGGCGCTCATGTGGCCTGTCACAAATCATCTGCTTTATGCGTTGTGAGTGTGAACCAAAACCTTGGATAAGAACCGTGTGCCTGACGAAGAAATAAAAGCACTCGTCCAGCGCGCCCAGGCTGGCGATGGCGATGCCTTTGCCGAGCTGTTCGGGATGCTGCACCAACCTGTGCTGAACTACGTCTACCGCACGGTCACCGACCGTCAGGTTGCCGAGGATGTAACACAGGATGCATTCATTCGTGCTCACCAGCGCATCGATCAGCTTGGCCCTCCCTGGGATTTCAAGTCCTGGATCTTCCGTATCGCTGGCAATCTGGCCATCGACCACCTGCGCGCTTCGAAGCGCTTCGTGGATGTTGAGGAGCCAGGTGAGATGAGCGATCCGCCCTCCACCCGCCGCCCGGCAGAGAAGCGCGTCCAACACGAGCAGGAGCGCAGCGATGTGCAGGCCACGCTGGCGCTTCTCCCAACTTCGTTTCGCCAGGCGCTAATCCTGCGTGAAATCAACGGACTCTCCTATGAAGAGGTCGCCCGAGCGCTGGAAGTCACCTACGACAATGCCCGCCAGCTCGTGCACCGCGGCCGGCTCAAATTCCGCCAGGCGCATGGTCTGCGCATGCTCGCCGCCAGCGGCACCGCACGCTGCAGGGAATTGGACGATCTCATTTCAGCTGCGCTGGACGGAGAATTGGGTTCCGCTGAACGCAAGGCGGTCAAACAGCATATCGCCGGGTGCGAATACTGCAAAGAGACCGAACGTGACATGAAGCAAGTGGCAGCCCTGGTCGCCGGGTTGGTTCCAATACTACCGTCACCAGGGTGGGCGCAGAACGTGTTGGAGCAGGTCGGTGTGCCTCATCCCGAAGCAGGACCGCTGGCCTCAAGCGGGAGTCTGCCTCCGAGCCCGGCCGGCGCAGGTTGGTTCGGCAGCTTGGGAGCAAAGATGCTGTTCGGTGCAGCGCTTGGCATTCTTGGCGGGGGAATCCTGCTTGCAGCTGGGGCCTACGCGTTCGGTCTGTTAAAACTTAACTCCGGCTCGCCGACAGTGGATCCGGTGCAAGCCACAGTCGCTGCAGCTCTTGCGAGCACGCCGCAGATTACGGCGACACAGGCAGCACCTGAACAATCCTTACCGGAAGGCCTGGCACCTGCGACGCCCATTGCCAGTCCAACCCCGACAGCCACTATCACCGAAGAACTTGGTCCACCGTTCGTGAAAGCACTGATGAATGCCAATTGCCGCTTCGGCCCAGGATCGATCTACGACATCCTGGGCTACCTGCTGGAAGCGCAGCTCGCACCGGTTAATGGCCGGCTGGCGGATTCGACCTGGTGGCGGATCGAGCGCCAGGATGGGCCCGGGAGCTGCTGGATATGGGATAACCTGGTCGAGAAGCAGGGTGATTTCAGTGCGGTGCCTGTGATCGCACCACCCCCAACACCGACTCCGGCTGACACGCAGCCACCCACGGTCAGCATCAGCCACAGCCCAACTGGCTCCGGCCAACCGCAAACCAATGACACTGTGACCTTCAGCGCCAGCGCCAGCGATGACCGCGGCGTGGCATTGATTGAGATCTATATCCGTGGTCCGGGTGAACCGGCGTCGGTGCTTGTTAAATCATGCAGCAACACCAGCAACTGCACCTACACAGGCGGGCCGTATAAGGCTGGTGATGGTGAGTACTTCGCCCGCGCCCGTGATAACGCCGGCAACGAGGCTCAAAGCGCGAAGATTCCACTGCACGTCGATTGGTATATTGGATTCTGGCCAGGATCGCTCACTCTCAAACCGATTTGAGCGGAGGAAGATCGATGTCAAACACCCGCAGAAACCACCTGGTTGGCGTAACCCTGATCGTTTTTGCGATCGCATTACCGGGGTGCAATGCCCCTCTTCGGGCGGATCCGACGGCCACTCCCACCCATCCAATTGAAAAGCCCCCGGATCCTGGCGACTTTGCCCAGCTTCCGACGGTGACCTCAGCTGATGAGCCGGAGGTTGGCCTCTCCCCGACGGACACGCCGAATACGAGTTTGCAGCAGGTGACGCCGACGCCGACGCAGGTCGATTTCACGGTTACTGCAAACGTAAATGCCAACTGCCGGACCGGCCCACTCACTATCTTCAATCAGTATGGTTTCTTGCTCGCCGGGGAGACAGCGATGGCCAAAGGGCGGCTGGCCGATTCATCCTGGTTCCTGATCCAACTTCAGAATAAGCCCGGGACATGCTGGACCTCCACCTCGTTGCTCACCTACAGCTTCGATCCGGTACAGCTGCCGGTTGTGGCTTCGCCGCCGACCCCGACACCGGCGTTGGGGTCGATCAGCGGGATTCTGTGGCATGAGATTTGCGAATTCACTGGCGGAGAGGGAGGGCAACCGCTCATTCTTGGGCAGGGCTGCGTCCAGTATGGACCCGGAGCGAGCGATTTTGGCCCGAACCAGGTCAAGGACGCTTTCGAGACCGGCTGGGTTGGGGTTACGATGCGCCTCGGCGCAGGAGCTTGCCCATCCACAGGGCTGGCGGCGGCCATGACCAACGGCAGCGGCGCGTACAACTTCGGCGGGCTGCCGGCCGGGACCTACTGCGTTTCTTACAATCCCCTTGGGGATGGCAACGACACGATCTTGATCCCGGGAGGACCAACGTATCCAATTCGCGGCTCGGGTGGCGAGCGCCAGACAGTTGAGCTTGACCCGGGCGAGAACGCATCCGGCGTAAACTTCGGCTGGGCGTTCCAATTTTTCAACTGAGTCCTGGAGGTTTCAACTAGGCCGGTAGAGGTAACCATAACGCTGGTTGTTATTCAAGATACAGGCCCATTCTCTACAGATTCCAGGATGAATGCAATACACTTCTGTTACCTCGTATCCGTAGGGATCCAGCGCGGTGTGCCCCTACACAACGACCCAGACCATTCCACATATCAAGGACCCTACGATATTGCGGTGGAGGTACCCACGAGGCTAGCGTTTCAAGGATCTTGAGCCTCCGACAGGCAATTCCCCGCAAAGCTATGCAGGGTTGGGGCAGCCCCCCCTGCGCGAGCAACCCCTTTATAACGAATATGCGGGGTGCACTGCATAGCAGACGATGAAATTCTCGGGTCATTCGAGATCACGATTTCGCCCCGTAATGTTCATGCATGTTCCTGCACCTGTGACACCCCAATTGGCCAATCCCCTATCCTGGCCGATTGTCCAATTATTTATTGTCTCCGTATAATTTGTCACAATTCGGGCGGCATGTCCGTTATAGAGCCAAATCAAGCAACCATGTGGCTACGAAGGAGTGAAGACCATGTCGATGAAGAAACTCAGCGTGCTCCTACCAGTTTTCGTCCTGGGCTTGGCGATTCTGGCATGCAGCCTGCCAACATTGAACTCGGACACCCAATCAGCGATCGATGAGAAAGTCCAGATTGCGCTGCAGGTGGAAGCCGCCCTGCAGGCGACGCAGGCTGCAGCCCAGGTAGACGTGGCAGCGCCGCAGGATGAACCAATCCAACCGACCAATGATCAAATCCAACCCACCGCAGTTCCAACATCTGCACCACCCCCGACCGCCGTGTCGACAGCGACAACCGTACCGGTGGAAACAGGGTGCAGCGACCGGGTCGAGTTTGTTACTGATGTAACCGTCCCTGACGGGTCTGACTTTGATCCGAACGAGAATTTCACCAAGACCTGGAGGCTTCGCAACGCCGGATCCTGCACCTGGACTTCGTCCTATAACTTGGTCTTCAGCCATGGCGATGCCATGAGCGGACCAGCCGAGAAGGCGCTCTCAGGTGTAGTTGCGCCGGGTCAAACGCTCGATCTGTCGGTTGCTCTGGTTGCGCCGGGTACAGCAGGCGGATACCAGGGTTACTGGCTGCTCCGGAACAGCGATGGTGCCTTGTTTGGTCTCGGCGCAAACGCCAACGTGGCCTTCTGGGTTGAGATCGAGGTCATCGAGCCTGGGATCACGTTCCTGCCCATAATCACGCTTCAGCCGATCTTCCCGCTGCTCTACGTCTCGAACGGCACGGGTCAGTCACTTGCTGAAACTTACTGCTTTGACCTGGACGAAGGGGCTGTGAGCATGGTGTGTAACCCGTATACCGACTTTCATTACACTGCCAGCATGACCTTGAGTGGGTTCCCGCCCACGTTGAAACTGACAACAGTGCTTGATCCTGTCCATGGCGCGGTCTTTGGATGGCACGGTGGGGACATCCCCTCCGGTGCGACTTGTCAGGGCGAGGCCCTGGGTGCCGCAAATATCGATTTGAAGAATGGCGTGTACTGCTACCGGACAAGCGCCGGCAAGTATGGCTATCTTAAAGTCACTGCTCGGACTGTAAATTACATGACCTTCGACTGGGGGACGTACTCTCTCCCGTAGCCACTTCCTGCAATGCTAAGAGCCAGCCATCAACCGATGGCTGGCTCTGTGTTTAATCACCATACAATTGTTCAGGTGATAGGTTCGAAGCGGGCAGTGAAATGCCGCAGGAGCTCAGGCGCCTCAACGATGCGGTACCCACGCAGGCTATCCGATCTCGCCGCGATCCTGTCTATCGTGGCAATCACATGATCCATGTGCGCCTGTGTGTACATCCTGCGCGGGATTGCCAGGCGCACGAGTTCCAATAGCGGATGGCTCGTCTCCCCGGTCTCCGGATCGGTGTGACCGAAGGCAACCGACCCGATTTCCACCCCACGCACGCCGCCTTCAAGGTAGAGCTCGACTGCCAGTGACTGCCCCGGGAATTGCTCGCGGGGGATGTGCGGCAAGAATGCCCCTGCGTCGATATACACGGCATGACCGCCCGGCGGTTTGACGATCGGGGCACCGGCTTGTTCGATACCTTCCGCCAGGTAGGCGGTCTGACCCAGGCGGTAGGCCAGGTAATCCTCGTCCAGGCCTTCCCACAAGCCGACGGCGATCGCATCCAGATCGCGACCAGCCAGGCCTCCATAGGTGGGGAAGCCCTCGCGCAGGATCAATTCATTGCGCGTATGAACAAAGAGCTCATCGTCGTTCATCGCCAGGAATCCGCCGATATTCACTAGAGCGTCCTTTTTGGCGCTCATCGTGGCGCCATCGGCCAGGGCGAATATTTCACGTGCAATCTCGAGCGTTGATTTCTTTGCGTAGCCCGGTTCGCGCAGTTTGATGAAGTATGCATTCTCGGCATACCGGCACGCGTCAATGAAGAAGGGGATTCCATACTCGCGGAAGATCGCACTGGTTTGGCGAATGTTGTCGAGCGAGACAGGCTGGCCTCCAGTAGCGTTGTTGGTGATGGTGATCATGCCCAGAGGTATGTTTTCGACACCGGTGCTCTCGATAAAGGCTCTCAATTTGGCAATGTCCATATTGCCCTTGAATGGGTGATCCAGCCCGGGATCGGCTGCTTCATCGATCACCAGGTTAACCGGCTTACCCCCGCGTGCCCGAATATTGGCCTCGGTCGTGTCGAAGTGGGTATTCGAAGGGACCGAATCGCCGGGTTTGACGAGCAGGGCGCTGAGGATATTCTCGGCTGCGCGGCCTTGATGCGTGGGCACGAAGTTCTTGAAACCGAAAATGGCATCCATCGCTTCCTTCAGGTTGTAAAAGGAGCGCGCACCGGCATACGATTCGTCTCCGCTCATCATCGCTCCCCATTGCCGGTCGCTCAGCGCCCCGGTCCCCGAGTCTGTAAGCAGATCGATGTAGACCTCCTCCGCACGCAGGCCGAAGGTGTTATAGCCGCATGAAATCAGCGCTGCCTGGCGCTGCTCTGCGCTGATGCGCTGGATGTGTTCGATGGTTTTAATGCGGAATGGCTCGGGTGGGTAGTTGCTCATGCAGTCCTCCACTTTCAAGAAAGGTGATACTTGGCTGCCAGTCGCGGCTCACTGTTGTGGATTTTTACAGCAAACACAGCGTATGATAGCAAGCCCGGGCTTACAGGCCAAGTTTCCCGGGGTCGATCCCTGCAATCTATGTCACTGGTTATCTGATTACGGGTAGAATGGGCGATCAGCTGCAGTAAAAGATTCGGGAGGTGCTGCGTGACACAGGATAGTTTCCGCCTGGGGACGCTGGAAGTGTTCCGTTTTGAACTGGGGATGGCGATGACCAACGCCTACCTGCTCGGGGACGTAAAAACGAGCGAGGCGGTGGTCATCGATCCAGCTTGGGACGGCGAACGGATAGTGGCGGTGGCTGACCAGCGCGGTTGGCGGATTGGTTCGATCTGGCTTACGCACGCTCACTTTGATCATTTTGGAGGCGCCGGAGGCGTGGCAAATGCCTACGATGTGCCTGTGCCGGTTGCCCTCCACCCGCTTGACCAACCACTGTGGCGGGCGCTGGGTGGCGCAGCCCTCTTCGGCTTGCAAAGCTTCGACCCCGGGCCGGAGCCAACGATCGATCTGCAGGCGGGAATGCGTTTGAGTGTAGGCGGGGCAGGCTTCGATGTGCGCTTCACGCCCGGCCATACGCCCGGGCACGTCATCTTTCTCTCGCAGGATCTGAGGGCTGTCTTCTGCGGAGATGTGATCTTCCAGGGCAGCGTGGGGCGAACCGATCTGCCCGGTGGCAGCTGGAGTGCGCTGCTGCATAGCATCCAGACCGAAATCCTGGACCTGCCCGATGAAACCCGCCTTTTCCCCGGGCATGGCCCGGACACCACGGTCGGTGCTGAACGCGAGTTCAACCCTTTCCTCAAGTAAGGACCCCGATTTGTTCAACCCTATCCGGATTGAGAGGCGCTTTCCGGGTTGGCCTGGAAAAACGGTTGAATATCACCAATGGTGCATCCACCAAGCAGGATCGTGACCTGGTCCCCGGCCTCAAGGTTCGTATCCCCGTGTGGGATGATGACGTTTCCAGCCCGCACAACGCTGACGACAACGCATTCTCGCGGCAGAGGAAGATGAGCCAGGTCCATCCCGGCGCTGGAGGAGTTTTCGGCGATCAGGAATTCGACCACCTCGGATCCAGGTGGGCTGGGAAGCCCGTCGAGGACTTTTTCGTCCTTCGGCAGGCTGGCCCGGTCATAGGCACGGATGATATCGTTGCGCCGGATGACGCCCACCACCCTGCCAGTCTGTCGGCGGTCTATAACCGGAAGCCTTGAGAGATCTCCTGGCGCCATACGCCGCAGTGCAACTCTCAGGCTCTCGTCCGGGTAAACGACCATGGGTTTCAGTGTGGCGATATCGATCGCCTTCAGATCCTTCAATGGGCGGTCGCCCTGGGAAGCCCGACGGTAATCTGCGAGGGAGACCATTCCAAGTAGTTGGTCTCCATCATCCAGGACGGGGAAAGCGTGGGCGTTATGCTGCAGGAAGAGATCGGTGAGTTTCGACACCGGCAAGTCAGGCCGGACACCGTTTGTATTGGTGGTCATGACTTCGTGGACGGCGACGGTATCCATGATGTCGCTGACTCGACCTGAGCGAAGGCGGACCCCGCGCCGGCTGAGTTTGAGAGTATAGATGCTCTCACCGTGCAGCCATTGGTGCGAGAGAATGGTCGCCACGCCGGCGGCGAGGATCAGCGGCAGGATGATGCGGTAATCGTCTGTGAGTTCGAACAGGATCAAGATCGAGGTGATCGGCGCATGCGCCGCGGCGGCGAAGACCGCGCCCATGCCGACCAGGGCATATGCGCCAAGTGGTCCTGTAATCCCGGGCAGCCAGTGACTTACAGCCGCGCCCATGCCGGATCCGAGGGTTGCGCCGATGAAGAGTGAAGGAGCGAAAATACCCCCCGATCCACCCGACCCGAGTGTAAGAGATGTGGCGAGTACTTTAAAGGCCATCAACGTAAATGCACCGGCCAGCGTCAGCTGTCCCAGCAGGGCGGTGTTGATGGTTTCGTAGCCTACACCGTAGACTTGTGGGATGTCTGTTACGGCCAGACCCGGAAGCTGCAGATAGGCAAGCGTGAAGAGGCCAAGAAGCAAGCCGCCCAGGGCAGGTTTTACGGCGGCGGGCAAGTTCAGGCGTTTATCGAATAGATCCTCGGAAGCGTAGATCACCTTTACATAGATCACGGCGACGATGGCAGCCAGGATGCCCAGCGCGAGATAGAGCAGGTACTCCCAGCGACTCACCAATTCGTAGGTCGGGATCGTGAACGCAGGCACATCGCCAAATGCGATTCGCCCGATGACATCGGCCGTCACGGCGGCAATTGCCACACTGCTGAAGTTGCGAACACCGAAGTCTCCCAGGATCACCTCAAGCGCGAAGATGAACCCGGCGATCGGGGCGTTGAAAGTGGCTGAGATGCCGGCAGCTGCACCACACGCGACCAGATTGCGTATGCGTTCTTCCGAGAAGTTCAGCTTCTGTCCCAGCGTTGAACCGAGGGCGGATCCAATCTGAACGATCGGGCCCTCACGTCCTACCGATCCACCAGAGCCGATCGTGATCGCAGAAGCCAGGGACTTGATGACGGCGACGATGGGGCGGATGCGTCCACCCCGCAGCGCGACCGCTTCCATGACCTCCGGAACCCCGTGCCCCTTGGCCTCCGGGGCGTAACGGGTGATCAGCAAGCCCACGATCAGACCACCTACGGTGGGTGCCAGCACGAGATAGAACGAGCCCATCCCGCGCGTGACCTCTGGCAGCCAGGTAAAAGAGATCTTGGTGAAGAACCCGATCAGCCAACGGAAGACGACGGCGCCGAGACCGCCACCGAGCCCAACGAGGAAGGCAGGCCCCAGGTGGGAAAGGATCTCGGGGATTTGCAGCCGATTGCCCCAGCTATTCAGAACCTTTCCCCCCGCGGCAGCTCTGCTGTTCCGGATACGATCAAACATAAATTTGGCTCCTCGGTTCTAGGTCTGCACCCTACCATTTCGAACGGATGAATAAGAACACTTTGCCGAAGCTCACCTACGAGAGTCGGACATCGAAAACTTCAAGTTAGTGTCAAGACACTGGCGAGGCGAGCCCGATTATACTCCTGCCTCCTGACTGCCGCAGGGAGAACGATCGGCAGCAATAGCTTGATCACCGCAGGTTTTATTAAGTTGATAGGATCAGGGCACAGCGCTTGAGAACTGGGATTGGATCCACCCCAACCAGGTTCGGGCCAGGCCGACCGGTTCTTTGGGGGCGAGGGCGAGAATTTCGACCGTGAGTGGGTAGCGGCCGGAATCAACGTTCACCTGGGAGGGTTGTATCCCGGCTAGTGCAAACGGTTTGAGATCGGCTGAGAGGGTATGGCCGGGGAGGAACCCGATTGCAGCCGGTTCCTGGGCAAGCAGTTCGGCCATGGCGGCTGGATCAGGCGCCAGAAGAGCGTTGCTCGTGATGCGACTGTTTCCCAGCACCTGGCGTTCGAACACCAGCCGCAGTTCATCGCCGCCTGGGTAAACGATGGGGGTGATAGGGCCGGGAGCACCCCCGATCTCCGACCAGTCGCGAATCCGTCCCGTAAAGATGTCCTTTATAACATCCAGATCAAGCCCGCGCACCGAGATGCTCGGGGAGGCGGCAAGCAGTATGGCACCCCGCGCCAGAGGTGTGACGAACCATTTCACTGGTGGTTCAACGCTCGTGATCATAAATGCCAGCTCGCCCGATTCCATGGCTGCCAGACCGTCTGCTGTGGGCATAACCAAAAGTGTCAACTCATGCAGTGGATCCTGGTCGGCAAACCCGGCCAACCATCCGTAGGCAAGGTCGGCATACGCCGGGGCAACACCGATGTATTCAGCCGCAGGTTCCGACATGACAGTTGGTGGACTGCCGCAGCCGGCAAGGGCGCTCGCGGCCAGCCAAAAAGCCAGCAAGTTCCTACGCACCGAGTACATGGCGGAGCAGCCCTCCCAGACCAAGCACAATACAGTAGATGGCGAAGATCGTCAGCGGATGCCGCTTAAGGTAGCCGAGCAAGAAGTGGATCGAGCCCAGCCCAACAAGCGCAGCGGCGGTGAAACCAACCGCAAGTGTGGCGATCTGCGCTCCAGCATTCGGGGCGGCGACAAGATCGAGCAGCGCCACAGAACCCGCCCCGATCATCACTGGCGCGGCCATCAGGAAGGAGAATCGGGCCGCATCAGTTCGATTCAGGCCGCGTGTTATCCCCCCGGCGATGGTGGCACCAGAGCGGGAAACTCCGGGAAAAAGCGCCAGTGCTTGAGCGAGCCCGATGAGGAATGCGTCCATCCCTGAGAGATGGCCGAGCAGGGTGGATCGACGCCGCAGGCGCTCGCTCAGGAGCAAGATGCCGGCTGTTAGCAGCAAGAAACCCGAGACGGCGGCAGGCTGTGAAAAAGCGCTCTCAACCGCAGATTTCAGAGCCAGGCCAAGGACGACGGCTGGAAGGCTGGCGAGGATCAGCAGCCACCCGAGTCGTGCTCCGGGATCGGCAAGGGGCCTGCGCAGGAAAATGCCGCGAATCCAGGCCCAGGCAATGTCCAGCAGATCACGCCGGAAGTAGATTAGCACGGCCAGGATCGTCCCCCATTGAACGAGGACGTCAAAGATGAAGGCTGCCTGGGGATCGAGGTCCCAGCCCAGGAACCAGGGCACCAAAACCAGGTGGCCGGAGGAGGAAATGGGGAGGAATTCAGTCGCACCCTGGAC
This sequence comes from Anaerolineales bacterium, assembly GCA_034430615.1. Taxonomy (GTDB): domain Bacteria; phylum Chloroflexota; class Anaerolineae; order Anaerolineales; family E44-bin32; genus E44-bin32. The sequence goes on from DAOUEJ010000081.1 coordinate 29,748, forward strand.
GATCCCTAGGACCAATGCCTGCAGTAGGGACATGCTTAGATATCCTCCGGGCGATGATCACGGAAAGTGGAGAGGAACTCGGTGCTAAATGCTTCCACTCCACCCGCCACGATCGCCGAGCGCATCTGTCTCATCAGTGAAATTAAAGTATGGATGTTGTGGATGGAAAGGAGTGTGCCGGCGAGCATTTCTTTAGCCATGCATAGGTGGCGCAGGTAGGCGCGCGTGAAGTTGCGGCAGGTGTAGCAACTACAGGCCGGGTCAAGCGGCCTTGAGTCTTCCCGGTAGAGGACCTTATGCAGGTTCATCCTGCCGGCCATGGTGAGCGCAGTATGGTTGCGGGCCATACGGGTTGGGAGGACGCAATCGAAGATATCAACACCACGCAATACGCCCTGTACGAGATCTTCTGGTGCGCCGACGCCCATCAAGTAACGCGGCCGGCTCTGCGGAAGTGCGGCGTCGACGATCTCGAGGATGGCGTACATCTCGTCCTTGGTCTCGCCCACCGAGAGACCACCAATGGCATTCCCGGGGAATTCCAACCCGCCGATGAACTCGGCCGATTGTTGTCGAAGATCAGGGAAGATGCCACCCTGTACGATCCCGAAGAGGGCCTGGTCGGTACGTTTCTTAGCGGCCAGGCAGCGCGCGGCCCACGCGTGTGTCCGGGCGAGAGCCTCGCGATTGTATGCGTGATCGTAAGGCTCAGGGCATTCGTCAAAAGCCATGATGATATCGGCGCCGAGCATTTCTTGGGTGGCGATGACTGACTCCGGGGTGAAACGGTGTTCGCTGCCATCGAGGTGTGAGCGGAAGGTTACCCCATCCTGATCGATCACCCGCCTGTCAGCAAGCGAGAAGACCTGGTAGCCGCCCGAGTCGGTCAGGATCGGCGCCTCCCATCCCATGAAAGCGTGCAATCCGCCCAGCTGGTCGATTACCTCGACGCCCGGGCGCAAGTAGAGGTGGTAGGTATTGGCCAGGACGAGGGAGGCCCGGGAATCCCGCAGCTGGTCTGGCGTCACGGCCTTGACGGTGGCCTGTGTTCCGACGGGTGCGAAGAGCGGCGTCTCCAACACACCGTGTGGTGTATTGAAGCGCCCGGCGCGCGCCCGGCCATCAACGGCATCCAGCGTCCACTCAAACATGCGTGCGGAGTCACCTCTCTTATGCGACAAGAAGCTGCGACCGGTCACCAACCCAGCCAGAGGGCCGATTATACTCGTCGGGTTGAAAGGTTGTCATCTCAGCGCGGACTTCTTATACTGGGACGGATGGATGAGACACAAGAACATGCCACCTGGGTCGATATCGATTTGGGTGCAATTCGCAACAACATCGCCGCTCTCAAGCGCTTGACGCAGCGTGAGATTTTTGCCGTGGTAAAAGCGAATGCCTACGGGCATGGGGCTGTGCCGGTGGCGCGGGCTGCGCTCGAGGCCGGCGCCGGGTGGCTGGCCGTGGCCCGGGCCGGGGAGGCCCTTGAGCTGCGCGCCGCCGGTATAACCAGCCCGATCCTTATTCTGGGTTGGACTCCGCCAGGGCAGTTACCCGGCATGATCTCTGAACATGTCTCCATCACGGTCTGGAGTAAGGCGCAGATAACAGCTGCGTCACAAGCAGCCCACGCTGTCGGCGAGAGGGCCAGGCTGCACTTGATAATCGACACGGGGATGGGTCGGCTGGGTGCTGACCCCGACGATGCGCTTGATCTCGCCCGGCGTGTTGCTGTGGATGACCATTCGGAACTGGAAGGCGTCTTTACCCATTTTGCCCGTGCCGATGAGGCCGATCCCGAGCCGACCTTCGCCCAGAACGAAATCTTCTCCAGCCTTGTGAGACAGCTCACCCGGCTGGAGCTACGGCCTTTGCTTGTGCATGCTGCCAACTCGGCTGCGACACTCAGGTTTGAGCCCACCTGGTACGACGCAGTCCGGGTCGGGGTGGCGATGTACGGACTGCATCCGAGCGAAGAGGTTAAATTGCCCGAGACGTTTCGTCCCGCTCTGTCCTGGACGAGCGTCGTAACCCAGGTCAAGACGCTGCCCGTTGGCCGGGGTTTAAGCTATGGCCATGTCTATCACACACGCGGCACGGAGCGCATCGGAACCGTGGCGGTGGGGTACGCAGATGGGTTTCGACGGATGCTCAGCAATAACGTACTCATTGATGGCAAGCGCTGCCCCGTGCGCGGGCGGGTCACGATGGACCAGATCCTGGTCGGGTTGGATCCGGATTCACGGATTGAGGCAGGTGAGCCGGTGGTATTGCTCGGAAGCCAGGGGCGTGAGCGGATCTCGGCCGAGGAGCTTGGCCAGCGCTGGGGAACGATCAACTACGAGGTCACGAGCGGGATCGCGGCCCGCGTAGCGCGCATGCATTATGATGGAGATAGCCGCTGATCTCCGGGCAGCCGAGATACAAATCAATCGCAGTTCTAACTCTGGAGTGAAATCAATGAAACTAGCAATCGGTCAGCCTGCACCCACCTTCGAATTACCCTCCCACCTTGGGCATGCGGTAGATCTACGCAAGATGCGCGGTGGGAGCGTCGTCCTGGCCTTCTTCCCCCAGGCCTGGACACCCGTTTGAAAGAGCGAGATCCTGGCGTTCGAAGCCACGCAGGCTGAGTACGCAGGATTGAATGCCCAAGTTCTGGGCATCAGCGTCGACCCGCTCCCTACACTTGTCGCCTGGGCGAAGGATCTCGGGGGCATCCATTTCCCACTTTTGAGCGATTTCTGGCCGCATGGCACCGTCTCAGCGGCCTATGGGATCTTACAGACAGTGGGCTACAGTGAACGAGCGATCTTTATCGTCGATCACGAGGGTGCTCTGCGCTATCAGAAAGTGTACGAATCCGGCGTCCAGCCCGATAACGATGAAATCCTGGCAGCGGTGAGGGACATCTATCCCGGTGGTGCGGCACCTGTCGCAAGCGAGGAACACGCAGAACTCGAACAACCGCTGGAGAGCATCGTCATGTACTGCTCCGCGTACTGTGGGGACTGCCGCAAGGCACGCGCATGGCTGGCGGAAAAAGACCTGAAGTACACGGAGATCGATGTCTACCGCGTTGAAGGTACCAGCGAGAAGGTGCGGGCGTGGAACGATGACAACCTGGTGCTGCCTACCTTCGAGATCGAGGGCAGGGTGATTTCCAATTTCAATCCAGAAGAATTAGCTGGGCTATTGCGCGAGCTCGGGCTCTGGCCGGATGGATGAAGGAATAGGCGTCTAGGATTCAAGTCGCCTGGATCAAGCGTCAGGAGTCTCCATAGCAACCCTTATGAAGAGAGGGCCTTCCAAGGCCCTCTCTGATTGTAGACAGCTTGCGCAGAAAGAAACCTAGCCGCCCAGGTAGGCCTGCTTGACCTGTGGATCTTCAAGCAGCTGCTTGGAAGGCCCCTGCAGGACGAGGTTCCCGCTTTCGAGCACATAGCCGCGCTGGGCAAACTGGAGCGCCATGCGGGCGTTTTGTTCAACGAGTAGGATCGTCGTCCCCTCCTGGTTGATATCCTTTAATGCCACAAAGACATCCCTCATTAAAAGCGGCGCCAGCCCCATAGAGGGTTCATCCAGCAGCATCATGCGCCGGGCGCTCATCAGCGCGCGGCCGACAGCAAGCATCTGCTGTTCCCCGCCGCTGAGCGTGCCGGCTTTTTGCTGAATGCGCTCCTCCAGGCGGGGAAAGATCGTAAAGACCCGTTCCATATCTCGTTTGATGGCTGGACCGTCTTTGCGGGCGAACGTGGCCAGTTTGAGGTTCTCCCTGACCGTCAAATTATCGAACAAGCGCCGGCCCTCGGGAACATGTGAGATCCCCAGCTCGGTGACGACCTTGTCGGCTGGCAGGTGGCTCATTTCCTGGCCCGCAAAGAGCATTGAGGATCCGGGAGAGGCCGGGATCAGGCGTGAAACGGCTCGCAGCGTCGTGCTTTTTCCGGCACCGTTCGCACCGATGATGCAGACGATCTCGCCCTCGTCGACTTCGAAGCTGATGCCGTGCAGCGCTTTGATATTCCCATAGGACACCGCCAGTTTCTCGACTTTTAGCAGCATCAGATCACCACCTCCTTGCCGAGGTAGGCATCGATGACCGCCGGGTTGCTCCGGATCTCGTCCGGTGTACCTTCGGCGATGACCTCGCCGAAGACGAGCGTTTGGATGACCTGGCACAGATCCATGACGACCTTCATGCGGTGCTCAATCAGGAAGATCGCCATACCGATTTCGGCATGGACGTGGCGTATGATATCCATCATTTGCACCAGCTCCTCCGGGTTCATGCCGGCCGTTGGTTCGTCCAAGAAGAGGACCTTCGGTTCCGTCGACAGAGCCCGAGCGAGCTCAACCCGGCGCTGGGCACCGTAGGGCAGGTTGGACACGATCTGGTTAGCCAGGTGCCCGATTGAGACCAGGTCAAGCAGTTCCAAGGCCACACGCTCAATTGCCGCCTCTTCGCGCACCCGAGCGGGGGTGCCGAAGAAAGCGCCGGGCAATCCATACTTAATCTTCGAGTAGCGCGCGAGTTTGACGTGTTCAAGCACGGTCATATGCCGCCACAACCTGAGGTTCTGGAAGGTACGGCCGAGGCCGCGGCTGGCGATCACATTCGGGGCCAGGCCCTTGATCGATTCGCCATCAAGGATGATCTCGCCTTCCGTAGGCGTATAGATGCCGGTGATCAGGTTGAAAACGGTTGTTTTCCCGGCGCCATTCGGCCCGATCAAGCCACGAACCTGTCCAGGCTCTACCGCAAGATTATAATCGTGGACCGCCCGCAGCCCACCGAAGTAGTGAGTCATGTTTCGCACTTCAAGCAGCGCCATGATCCACCTCCTTCCGGTTTTCCATGCGCGGTCTGAACAGGCTCACCGGGTCGAATTCGGTAAAAGCGACCAATCCGGTAGGACGGAAGATCATGATCAGAATGAGCATGATCGGGATGATGATCCATTTGTAGATCTCGAGCGGCCGCAAGGCTTCGCCGATCAAGCTTAAGCCAACCGCGCCAACGATCGATCCCGTGACCGAGTTCAAACCGCCGAGATAGACCATCGCTAGTACCTCGGCCAGCTTGCGGATGCCGAAGGTGTCAGGGTTGATATAGCGGATGACATGGGCGAGAAGGCCTCCTCCCACGCCGGCCCAGAAGGCGGCAAACAGGAAGGCGGTCATCTTCGTCCGCCGGGTATCGACCGTCATGGCGCTGGCTGCCAGTTCGCCATCGCGCACCGCATTCAGCGCTTTACCCAGCGTAGAACGGACGAAGTTGTTGATGATCCAGATCGAAAGGATGGTCCAGATGAACACCACCAGCAGGCTGGCGTAATTGGGTTGGTTGCTCAGGCCGCGCGCTCCTCCGAACACCTCCAGGTTTTCGAACAGGCTCTTGATGATAAACATAAACGCTAGCGAGATGATGGCCAGGTAATCGCCCCGGGTGCGGAAGGAGGGGATCGCTACCAGCAGCGCACCGAGAGCAGCCACGATCCCGCCCAGGATAAGGGAGATCGGAAACATGAACGGCCCCCACCCGGGAGGTAAAAGCGGGGCGCCGAAGCGGTTCTCGTCCACGAAAAGGACGATCGTAAAGAAGGAGGCGGCATAGGCACCGAGCGCCATGAACCCAGGATGGGAGCACGAGAATTCGCCCATGTAGCCGTTCACGACGTTCAGGCTGAGGGTTACGATGATGGCGATCATCGCCAGTCGTGCCACCAGATCGCGGTAATCGCTTAACTCAGCCCACAGGCTAAGGTTGGCGTACAATAACCCGAGATGGACGATCGCGGTCACGATCACCGGGAAGGTCATAAGCCATGCAGCCAACCGGTTGGCGATCCCAGCTACCAACCGGGCCAGGATGCTGATGGGCAGTGCGTAGATCACGAGGAGGTAAAGGAATGCGCCCGGAATGAGAGCGGGTTTATCCAGCGCAAGAACAACGCCAAATAGCGCTGGAATTTTGCCCAGGCCTAGCGCGCGTGCCAGCGGAATGCCAACGAAGGTTTCCAACAGCACGGAAAAGAGACTGGCGAACAGCCAGGCAAGCAAAGGCACGTGAGCGTATGTCGCACGCAGCCAGCCTCGAGCCCGGGTCCAGATGTTTTGATTTGTCCTGATTACATCACTTGTCACGCCCATATCCATGTCCTCATCTCTACTTGACCCTGCAAACCGCTCGATGGGTTACAGCCGCAGTTGTGCGCTGTAGGGCTCTCCGAAGAATCCGTGCGGTCGGAAGGTGAGGATGATCAAGATGATGCCAAAGGCGATCAGATTGCGCATTGTGGAGGGGAAGATCGTCGCCACGAAGATTTCAATAAAACCAAGCATGAAGCCTGCCAGGCCTGCACCCAGGATCGATCCCCGCCCGCCCAGGATTGCGGCGACAAACGCCTTCCAGCCAAAAAGAATCCCCATGTAGGGATCGAGCACCGGATACGCGACGCCGTACAGGATCCCGGCAGCAGCAGCGAGCGCCGACCCGAGTCCGAACGTGAGCAAGGCAATGCTGTTGATCGAGATACCCATGAGTGGGACGACGACGTAATCGAAGGCCATGGCGCGCATGGCCATGCCCCACTTCGTGCGTCGGACGAACTGGTGCAGCGCCAGAGTGAGCAAGATCGAAACCAGCACGATCAGAATCTTCTTGTTCGTTACGCTCACACCGGCCAGGACGAAAGTCTGAGATTCGATTAAGGTTGGGAAGGACAGGCGCTCGGCGCCGAAGATGGCCAGGTTGCCGGTCTCGAGTATGATCCCGAGCATCAACCCGGTGATCGCCGCAGAAGCGCGCGGTGCGCTGCGTAGGGGGCGGTAGCCAATGCGCTCGACTAGCATCCCCACCAGCGTGTTCAGTAACATCGAGATGATCAGGGTGAGCACGAGCACCAACCCGAGCGCCACGCCATCCGGCAGGCCTATCAGACCGCCTAGGTCGAGTGCCAGCAAACCGGTCGATACGAAAAACCCAATATAGGCGCCCACCATAAAGATGTCGCCATGGGCGAAGTTGAAGAGCATCAACACACCGTAGACCATCGAGTACCCGAGCGCGATCAGTGCGTAGAAACTGCCCCATTGCAATGCGTTGATCAGGTTTTGGAGGATTGACTGCATGGATACCGCTCCTCATCTCAGCAGGGGGCGGGTTGCATCGCGGCCACCCGCCCCCTGGTTTGTACCCTACCACCTGTCCACTAGGTCATCATCGCAGTTCAGGTGAATCGCGGACCTACGGGCAGACCTGCTTGTAGAAGGTAAACTTACCCTCTTCGCTGATGCGCACGATCACCGCGCACTTGATCGGGTCGCCTTCTGCAGTGAAGGTCATATTACCTGTGATGCCTGCGAAGTCCTTGATGTTGGCCAGCGCGTCACGGACGCAAGTCCGATCGGTCGCCAGATCGCCCGTAATCGCACCGCAGTCCTGGATCGCCTGTTTGACGATGTTGAGCGAGTCCCAGGTCAGCGCGCCGACATCATCCGGTACGTAGCCGTATTTGGCGTTGTACTCATCGATGAAGGCCTTGGTTGCACCCGTGGCTCCCTCCGCCGCGTAGTGCGTGCTGAAGAACGCGCCGTAGCAGTCCGCGCCGCACAGGTTGACGGTCTCGGCCGAACCCCAGCTGTCGCTGCCGACGATGGGCTGGTTGAAGCCGAGCTCGTGTGCCTGTTGGACAATGAGCGCTACTTCGTTGTAATACTGTGGTGTGAACAGGAATTCGGCACCAGCATCCTTGATCTTTGTGAGCTGGGCGCTGAAGTCGGCATCGCCCGTAGTGAAGCTCTCGTAAGCGACGACCGAGCCGGCGCCATGTAGATCCTCCCACGCGCTCTTGAAGAACTCCGCCAGCCCCTTGGGGTAGTCGCTGGCAACGTCATAGAGTACGGCAGCCTTGGTAAAGCCAAACTCCTCATTAACGAAGTTGGCGACAACCGGTCCCTGGAACGGATCGAGGAACGGGGTGCGGAAGACCCACGGCCGATCGAGGGTCGTGGCCGGGTTGGTGGACCAAGGGCTGATCATGGGTGTCTTAAGGTCGTTGGCAACCCCGCCGGCGGGAACCGCCTGCTTGGAGGCCTGAGGGCCGACCATCACGAGCACCTCATCCTGCGTGATCAACTTGGTCGTAACGGCGGCAGCTGACTCGCCCTTGGCTTCGTTGTCCTCGATCACAAGCTCCACAGGGTAGTTCTTGCCGCCGACCTCGATCTGGCTGCCGATGTCAGCCAGCCACATCTCGGCTGCGAACTTCGTGCCTTCGCCTACCTTGGGGATATCTCCCGTGATAGGCGCGTTGATCCCGATTTTTATTGTCGGGGTTGCAGCACCACCGCAGGCACTGAGCACCATGGCGGCGAAGATCAACAGTGCAAATACTTTCTTAGCCATTGTTCGCTTCTCTCCTCTCACATAACGCGAGATCTTGGTTCAGACCGATCTGTATCTCGACTTGTTTCCTGGCCAATCACCTCCTCTGCTCCAATAGCAGGTTATATTTCATAGGCACCAAGTAAAAAGGCACCAAGTAAAAACGGACCGTGGCATACGATCCGCTTCAAGAGATGTCAACATGTACCGGAATAATAAGGGGTGCCGACTCCCAATGGAATGACGGTTTGCGGATTTTCAACTATGTAGGTTGGCATGAATTCGGCGCCTCCACTCACACGAAGTCGGCGAGTCAGGGCATCTAGGTTGGTCAGAGAGTGTCCGCACCATCTCTAGGCTATCGATCCAATTATAGATTAAGTCCTGATTTGTAATAGCGGTACAGAGTCTAAGTCTAAACCAATATACATAGCCCGGCAAGTGAGCAAGGGGTCGTAGGATGTGTCCCGTAATTGCCGATAGGAGGAAAAAGAAGTAGGCTCACCTGAGCAATCGCTAAATCACAAAGGGAGCCTACTATCCCCGGAACTGCCGGGGACTATGACCTGCGTCGAAACGAAGGTCACACTGAGTAC
>DAOUEJ010000082.1:0-4432 GCA_034430615.1 Anaerolineales bacterium
CCGACAGGAACTCTCTGGGCTGGATACCCGACGTGAAGCGATCCTTGACCAGATCGATAACTTAGAACGCCAGCGAGCGCTCCTGATTGAGGGATCCGCGAATACCCTGGAGGACCTTGGGGAACCTGCGGTCACCAACCACTCTTCCGAGAATGAGAAGATTTTGCTTTTCCGAACACTTTTTCGAGGCAGGGAAGATGTGTATGCGAGGCGCTATGAAAATGTGAGAACGGGAAAGACAGGATACTTCCCAGCCAGTCAGACGAAAGAAGGGAGAGCATTTGGCGGGAGAATCAATGCTGGAAGCGGCGAGCTTAATAAGCGTGATTTCCTCCCGCTTACCGACGCTGTCATTCGAAATCACCTCCTGGGGAAGGATCCGAAGAGCCGTTCTCCGCAGGAGTTCGCCATTGGCGTCTATCCGCTGCTGCTCGATGAAACCTGCTGGTTCCTCGCTGTTGATTTTGACAAAGGCACATGGGTTGATGATGCATCAGCCTTCCTCGAAACCTGTCGAGTCTACAGCGTTCCTGCCTCGCTTGAACGCTCCCGCTCCGGTGAGGGCGGTCATGTATGGATTTTCTTCTCTGAACCGATTCCAGCCAGACTTGGGAGACAACTCGGGTCGCTCATCCTGACGGAAACCATGGAGCGAAGACCCGAGATCGGCCTTGATTCCTACGACCGTTTCTTTCCCAGTCAGGACACGATGCCAAAGGGAGGCTTTGGCAATCTCATCGCGCTTCCCCTTCAAAAAAGTCCAAGAGAGAACGGAAACACGGTGTTTCTGGACGCAAGCTTCGTTCCCTATCCAGATCAATGGGCGTACCTTTCATCAATCCAACGTATGAACCGCGCTCAGGTGGAAGAGATCGTTCAAGAGGCCGAGCGCCGTATGGATATCTATGGGGTGACGATGGCCGTCACCGAGGACGATGATCTGGAACCATGGCTTGCGCCCCCTTCACGCCGGAGGGAACCGCCTCCCATTACAGGTCCATTACCAGGACAGATGCGGATTATTCTGGGCAACCAGATCTATCTCGCGAAAGCCGACCTTTCGCCTTCCCTGCAAAATCGCCTGATCCGTTTGGCGGCATTTCAGAATCCGGAGTTCTATAAGGCTCAGGCCATGCGATTTTCGACATACGACAAACCCCGCATGATCAACTGCAGTGAGGATTTTCCTGATCACATTGGAATCCCGCGAGGTTGCCAGGATGAGGTGATAAGGCTGCTTCAATCTCTGGAGATTAAGCCGGAACTCATTGACGAGAGATTCTCTGGCAGACCGGTCGATCTTCAATTCCAGGGCAAACTCAGGCCTGATCAACAAAAGGCTGCCGATGCATTGCTGCGCTATGACACAGGCGTGCTTTCGGCGACGACTGCGTTTGGCAAGACGGTGATCGCCGCGTACTTGATCGCCGAACGGGGCGTGAACACTATCGTGTTGGTTCACCGCAGGCAACTGCTCGATCAATGGATCGCCCACCTGGGCAATTTCCTGGGGCTTGATCCCAAAGAAATCGGTCAAATTGGCGGGGGGAAGCGCAAACCAACGGGGCTCATCGACGTGGCGATGATCCAGAGCCTGAGCAAGCACGGTGAGGTCGACGATCTCGTCGGTCAATATGGGCATCTGGTTGCCGATGAGTGCCATCACATATCTGCTCGAAGTTTTGAGATCGTAGCGAGGCAGAGTAAGGCGAAATTCGTAACCGGGCTGTCGGCCACCGTAACTCGAAGGGATGGCCACCACCCGATCATATTCATGCAATGCGGCCCGGTGCGTTATCGGTTGGATGAGCGCAAGCAAGCTGAAAAGAGACCCTTCAGCCATAAGGTGATCGTGCGGGAAACAAGATTTAAGCTCCCCGAGAGGCTCATGGATGAACCTGCTCCGTCCATCCATGAACTCTATGCCGCATTAATCTCGGATGAAAATCGCAACAACCTAATCGTAAAGGACATGCTCGCAGCCGTTCGGGCTAATCGATCTCCTGTACTGCTGACGGAACGGAGAGAGCACCTGACGATACTTCAAGATCTTCTCAGCCCCTTGATCCGGAATCTGATCGTGATGAAGGGGGGTATGGGGAAGAAGCAAAGGCAGCGCTTAGTGGAGAGGATTGCTTCTATTCCTGATGAGGAAGAACGGGTTATCTTGGCTACTGGACGGTATTTGGGGGAGGGATTTGACGATGCCCGATTGGATACTCTCTTTCTGTCCCTTCCTGTCTCGTGGCGGGGAACTTTGATCCAGTACGCCGGAAGACTGCACCGCCTGCATGATATGAAACGGGAGGTGATGATTTACGACTACGCCGATCTGGAAGTTCCGATGCTGGTCAAGATGTTCGAACGACGCTGCCGTGGGTATCGAGCTATCGGTTATGTATTTGAGGAATAGATAATTTCCAACATGCAAAAGATAGGCAAGTGTCTTAGGCGCACCGATGCTTGAAGGGACATCGATATCGAAGTGCATTGACCGGGATTCCATCCGGGAAACAGATGGCTTGCCGCCCCGTCCTTAGCCGGAATGACCTTGAGCTCTACGGCTGATCTTTTCGTTGAAGGATCTTCGTGAAGGATGGAGGATCGAGTAACCCATATGCGTGCACTAGCTCGTGGATATTTCCCCATCCTGCAAGTCCTTTAGTTTGCGCAGGATATACGCTCGAGTCCACGGATCATCTTCGATCAGGCTAGCCCATTCATAAGCGCGTTTGAAGTCGAAGTCTGCTTCCAGGTCGATTTCTGGGAAGAGTTCGAAACGCTTACCTTTCCTGCTTGAAAGGTATAGCGAATCGACGAGCGCCTTCTCGGGCGTAGCGATGAGAAAGTCCTGTCTATTCCCATACCAATCGAACCCCGTAAAGAAGCGCGGGCGGACCCGGTGGTAGGAGTACGTCCCGACCGGTGTCTCGCGGACACGCGTGTGCCCCGTTGTGACGGCATAGATGATCTCGGGGATCTGCTCGATCAAGCCGTGGAGGTGCAGGGCCGAGATCAACGAGACGTAGGCTCGATGCCCTCCCGCCAGGTACGGTACAAGCGCAAAGGGAGTGAATCTCGGGTCATCAGGGACGCACCAGATCCCGCGGGTGACCTTCTTGACAAGCCCTCGCTCTTCCATTCGTGAGAGCCCCTGGCTTGCGGCAGAGAGGGAACTGCCGCGCAGTGCGGCGATCTGACGGGTCGTGAAGACTGCGCTGCCGATGGAACGAACCGCCTGGTCAACGTCCAACCTACTGCCCATTCGGGCCGCTCTCTTCAACCATCGCCAACGCACGAAGCCTGATTTCATCCCAGATCTGCCGGGTGTCGTATGCCGCCCTGTCCTCAGCGCCGAGGAAATTGACCACTGTGTCCCGGTATTGCTCATACGTCAACGAATAGATTGTGTCGCGAGCTCGCTGGAGATCATTTGAGGTCAGTCCTTGCTTGAGACTCGTTTGCTGGACCTCGGGTTGCGAGCTCAGCAGATAGAGGTCGAAGATGTCCCGCGCCTGTGGTCGAGCTCGGGAGGATATCGCACGGACCTTCTGCAGGGCGGCGGTGTGTGCAACGTAATGCGGGGCGATAACAGGGGGCAGTCGATAGCTCGCCAGAACCTCGGACGAGATGGGTTCGGCGCGGATGCCTTCGTCCAGGCCGCGGCGGGAAAATTCAACCTTCGTGGCGAGATCCTCCCCAGCGGTTGTCAGCAGGCCGATCTTGAAGCGTTGCACCGTTTCCGTTTGCTTGGCGCGGGTCATGTCCGGAAGCCGCAAGCTCTCGAAGCCAACTGTACTGAGCGTATCCCGTACCCCGGATGAACCAAGGATGTTCATCACTTTCTCCTTCAGGGTGTAGACCGCTACTCCGGAGATGTCGATGTCCATGTCCTCGGAGTAGCGGATGCTCCCGAAGAAGAAACGCAGGTTCGCCCCGTCTTTCAATGAAAAGGAAGCGGGGGGTACCGTCCGGACTAAAGCCTGGAGAAAAATAAGGTGGAAGAACTCGCGCGTTTGGGCTGGATTTAGCCTCATTGCCTTATGGACTATAGTTTAGATAATTCTAAAGTCAAATCCATAAGGGGAATAGTTTCAAGAGGAGCGTGTGGCGCTGTTGCTTCTGCTAAGGTAGGCTGCACATGAAGGCAATGGGATCCTTCCTGCCCGGGTGGGCACGCCCTATAACCAAGCCAGGGTGGAGTTCTTGCGACCTTGTGTGCTCGGTTCACTCTGGGAAGCGGAGAAAGCCCCTCGATTTTGACGCCTCTGTTCAGGTCCCTGGGTTGGCTCACATGGGAAGGGCTCGAAAATGCGTAAGGTAAAACATACTCTTCTTGATAAATTAGTCATAGGGCTGTTACGATTGAATTACAGATTGTCGGCAGGTTCCTACCGATCGGCATTGCTTGTGTCCAAATTGCAGATCATTG
>DAOUEJ010000083.1:0-9031 GCA_034430615.1 Anaerolineales bacterium
TATCGGCTTGACCCGTTTACCGCCGGGCCTTTAGTCCACGTGCGGCAACAGTCAGCACTTCGTTACTCGCAAGGTTTTACGTTGCAAGAGATTCGTTGCAACAACCAGCTACCTATTCGGTTGGTAAAGTGCAAGGAAATTATATATCAAGCCGTTGGGGACTACAGCAAAGGAGGGCGTCAATTCCCCATCCCCACTGAAGTGGGGAGTACCCTTGACGCAAACTCTATGGAAGAACATCTCCTCTCTTCTTCTCTCCTCCTCTCGATGCCCTGGATATTCCAGGGCTTTGACATTATCAGGCGATCTTCCCAATTTCAGTGTTCCTTTTCGTAAGCACCTGCATCCAATAGAGGGTAGAAGTTGAACCACAGATCCGGTCTTTAGAGGAAGTGGTCCCGTGAGGTCTTACCATCAGCACGGAACAAGTTGACGTTGTAGGATTTACTAATAAAGGAGAGGTGCTTGTGATCAACCAACCTACCCATATTTCAGACACAGAGTTTGAGGATAAGGTTCTCGGATCGTCCCTCCCGGTATTGGTGGACTTCTGGGCCCCGTGGTGCGGCCCATGCCGGATGGTCGCTCCGATGCTGGATAAACTAGCGCAGGAGTTCGCTGGGAAGCTCGTGATCGTCAAGGTGAACACCGATGAAAACCCGGAATGGGCCATGCAGTTCGGTGTCCAGGGGATCCCGACGCTGCTCGCCTTTGATTCGGGCCAATTAATCCGCGAACAGGTTGGCGCGCTTCCCGAGCCCTACTTACGCCGCTTTGTGGACGAGGTGCTGGAGGTCGCGCAGGCGCCGCTGCCGAATTAGATCCAGGATCATTTCGGTTCCTTGTTCTATTTATCGAGCCTCTCCCGGAACCAGGAGGGGCTCTTGTGCTCCAGGCGATTGACGGTCAGTCGTCAGGTAGTTGAATTCTGTCGGGAGGCCCAGCGTGAAGCGCTGCTTCCTCCGTATCAGGATCAGTTTTCCACAACCCACTCGTCGAATATACCCTGTAAATCGCAAGCACAAGTGGTTTCGGCGAGTTCCTGGAAGACCCCCGGGGTGACGATACCCCAGCGCAGCTGCTTGCCGTACTCGCTGAGAAAATCCGAGAAACGTTCTTCTCCCATCGACAACTCGAGTTGCTCGATGAACAACGGGCCTCGGCCGTACACGATCGCCCCATACTCGCGGCCGTCGTAAGCACTGGTCGCCAGGCCAATCGGGATCTCCAACTTCTCCACCCGATCCCAGCGCGAGAGCCATGAATCCCGGACTTGCTGGTATGCGCTCTCGCCATAGCGCTCACGAAAATAGAGGCCGGTGGCATACTGCGCCATGGCTTCATCCAACCAGGGATACAAAACCTGGTCATTACCGATGATGTTGTAGAACCACTGGTGGGCAACTTCATGCACTACGGTACCTTCCATGAATACCGTGGAGGGCAAATCCGAAATGGTCGCCTGAGGATCGTAAAGCCCGCTCGCCAGTGCGATGATCCCCGGGTATTCCATGCCCAGCGCTTGCATCGGTGTACCTATCATGTCGAATTCGATGTAGGGGTACGATCCGAAGTGGTCGTCAAAGATCGATAAGGCAGAGGAGGCGATCTCGAGCATCTCCTGCGCCGTCTCAGGATCTGCTTCGGACGCATAGTTTGTGATCGAGACTCCCTCTTTTTCGAGCGAGTAGCGGGTGAAATCCGTGCTGGCAGCCAGGTAGAAATCACGCGCCGGTCCGGCAGCCTGGAGCAGGATCTGGCTATCGCCGCTGACGGCGTGCTGTAAGGCAGTACCTGAGCTGACGATGACCAAATCCTGTGGAGCCTGGATCCGGACGAGGAAAAAACCTGCCTCAAGATGCGTCAGATCGCCGTGGGAAGGCGGGGTTTCGAGCGCCCAGCCGTCCTCATCTACCACAGGCAGCAATGGAAAGAATTCCTGCAGGAGAAGGATGCCGCCATGGTATCCAAAGAGGCCGTAGTTGCCGGCCATTTCGAGCGGCAGCGAGAGCCGGAAGCTGGCCTCGAGGATCACGCTCTCAGCGGATGGCAGTGGGTGTGGGAGAGGAATCTTGTAAACCGAATCCCCGGATTCCAGGCTGCCCACGACAACAGCCGAATCCACCTTTAGATCGGTGAGGTCTAACCTCCCACCGGAGATGTTCGGGTAGAGGCGCAGGTAGAGCGTGGAAAGCGGCTCGGCCAGCGGGTTGGCAAACCTGATAGACAGCTGTCCCGATAGACCCTTGAGATCATCGTCAAGGATCAGATCGATATGGTATTCCGTTGCATCCTCCAGCAGCGAGAGCGCAGGCGCGGCTTCAGCCGTTAGCCCCGCCGCATAGGGAGCAGGCTCACCCCATGCAGCCTCGAGCGGGTTTGATATGCTTTCAACTTCGCTGGGATCCACACTCGTGCCATTGGATACGGCACCTGAAGCGCATGCCTGGGTGAAGCTCATGACCAGGACTAAAACAATGCTGTGGACTGTCCAACGGGGGATCATCGGGCGGCCTCCTCGAAGGTATATTCGAACAGTTACCCTTACTACGCCTGTGAGGTCGTTATTGTTCAACAGGGGTCACGGTGGCAGCCGGGGGGATCTATGCAGGATAGGGAATTGGAAAGATCTCTGTGGTGTGACCGTCTGGCTTTTATCTGGATTAGCGCTGGACCCAGGCTTCGATGCCTTCGGAGGTGATCAACATCCACAGCCGGTTGCCCGCATCCTGAAAGGTCAGTGCCGCCTGCCAGAATTTCGCCACAGCCGATATCTTGTACAGGCCATTCCCAGTGCTGCAGAATTTCTGGACTTCGTCCAACGCACTGGTCCACGAATCAGCACTCTGGAGGACAAGTTCATGGATCCTGCTCGCAGATTCGGGGGGCTGGATCGTGCTGACCTGGGCCGTGATCTGCTTCATGAGCGCGTTATCGGCCACCAGGCGGCCGTCGCAAAGGACGGTATCGTTGCCAGCCTTTGAGGCCTCCAGGATGGCGCCATCACGCTGCAGCAGGATCCCCGCGTCGGTCATCAACGGCCCCATCAAGTTGGCGTAGGTAATCAAGTCCCGCAGGCTGCTGTCGCCGGGCAGCGCATTCGGTGTACTGACTACGGGCAGCGGGGTGGGGAAGCTGGTATAGGTCGCGGGTGGAGAGGCTGGATCAGTAGTCCCCGAATTCAATCCAGAAGAAGCCCGACCGCAGGCGAGCAGCGCGGCGCAAAGGGCGAGTGGGGGAAGCCAGAGCCATGATCGTGATCGCATACGTCATCCATTGATCTTGTCTATGTATCGCATCGGCTGCAAATCATGCAAGCCATCTCATTAGTGATACAAGGTCAATCGCTGGAAGGTTGCGCCGCAGGTTAATGGATCGAGTGCGGAGTGTGAGCCGCCTCAAGCATCTTGCGCACCGCCACAGTGAGAATTTCTGAAGTCAGCGGTTTCTGCAGCCAGGTAACCCGTTCTCGATCCAGAAATTCGCGTGTATGCCCGCCCAGTGGGTATCCAGTCATCATAATCATTTTCAGGTCGGGGTAATCTTCTTGAACTGCGTAGAAAAGATCACGTCCACCCATGTTGGGCATAACGAGATCGCTCAGGACGAGATCAATGTGCTCCTTACCGCTGGTGATAAGGTCGAGGGCACACTGGCCATCGGGAACGGAGAGCACGCTATAACCATACGACTCCAGGATTTCAGAGACGGCTGCCCGGGTAGCGTCGTCATCTTCGACCACGAGGATCGTCTCGCCTGTTCCATTCCCGCTCACCTGGGCTGTGACGGAAGAATGGTCCAGCTCGGCCTTAGTCGCCAGTGGGAGGTAGATATCGAAACGTGTCCCCTCGCCCGGTGTACTTACCGCGTCAATATAACCTTCATGCTGCTTGATGATGCCGTAGACCTGGGCCAGGCCTAAACCGGTGCCTTGACCCTGAGGTTTGGTTGTGAAGAACGGCTCGAAAATATGCGGCATAATATCAGGTGGGATCCCTTCGCCAGTGTCTGTAACATGGATCCGAACCCATGGGTCCGTCCCCATGCCCGGGAACGGAGCCGTAGCGGGATCGATTTCCACGTGCTCCAGCCCAAAGCGGAGCTGACCGCCCTTGGGCAAGGCATCCTTTGAGTTCAGTGCCAGGTTCAAGATCACCTGCTGCATGCGAGAAGGGTCAGCCTGGACGAAGTAGGATTTCGCCGTTTCGTGTTCGAATATAACCTGCACCGTTTCAGGCAGGGTGCGCGACAGTAAGCTTTCGATTTCTTCAAAGAAAGGCACGAGGTTGATTACATGCCGCTCCATCACCGATCGCCGGCTGAAATCGAGCACCTGTGCCGTCAGGTTTGCACCGCGCTGCGCCTGACTGAAGATTGTATTTAAGCGTTCCCTGTCCTTCTCGTGCACCTCCGAGTTATTGAGCATAAGCTCTGCATAGAGCAGAATGGTGCCCAGAATGTTGTTGAAATCGTGAGCGATCCCGGCCGCCAACTGGCCAACGGCGGCCAGGCGTGATTGCAGCTGAGCCCGTTCCTGCGCCAATCGGGCTTCGGTTACATCTCGGATGACAGCCAGCATCACGGTCTCATCGCCCAGCAGACAGGTGCGGGAAGATATCTCAACCGGTACGGTGCTTCCATCGGACCGGACGTGCGTGCTCTCCAGGACGATCTCTCCTGTGCCAGATGCCCGCACCTCCTGTAGCAGGATAGAGGCGTTCTTTGTCTCTTCGAGATCCGAAAATGAAAGCTGGAGCAGGTCCTCTCGAGAGTAGGCGTAGAGTTCACACGCCCGGGAGTTTGCGTCTACGATCCTTTGCTCCCGACCTACAACCAGGATGGCGTCCTGGACGCCCTCAAAGATGCTGCGGTAATTGACTTCAGATCGCTTCAAAGCTTCCGCCTGGGTTCTTCGACTGATTGTGGAAGTAAGTGAGCCTGCAATTGACTTCAGCCGCGTCAAGTCAGCCTCGTTGAAAGGCTCGTTACGGCCCATGATGATCATACCGATGGCGTGACCTTCAGCCAGGAGAGGCACGAGGGAAATCGATTGAAGAGGGATCAGGTTCACAACATATTGTGCTGCTTTCTCAAGCAGCTTTGTACGCAGGTCGCTTTTGATGTCAGCCATCTCGATCAGCTTTCGCACAAGCTGCACGCAATCTTCTGGATCGTTGAACACGAGCGGCTCTTGCGAGGTCAGAACCTCGGCCAGGATCGAGCCTGGCTCGACCCTCATACGGTGCCCACGTATACTTGATTCCGTGATCTTGTCGAGGGCTTGCACGAGGCGCTGTGGTATGCCGATATTTTTGGCGATGAGATGCTGCCCATCTTCGCTGAGCAAGTAGGTCGTTGTCCCTAGCGACCCGAACAGTTCCTTGCTCGACTCCGACAGTAGATCGAGGATGTCCTGTAAACTCGATCCGCGGTTGATCGCATGGTTCAGATCGTTAAGCAGCTTCAGATCCTCCGCCTGCTGTTTGATCCTTTTCTCTGAAATTCGGCGATCGGTGATATCCTGCTTTATGGCGATGAAGTGAGTGATCTCGCCCCGCTGATCCTTGACCGGGGTGATGGTTTGTTCTTCGAAATAGCGCGTCCCATCGCGGCGGACATTGACCAGTTCACCCTGCCAGACCGATCCAGCGAGGATCGTGTTCCACATCTCGGCGTAGAACTCCTTCGAGTGCTCCCCCGATTTAAGGATATTTAGCTTAACGTCGATAACCTCTTCCTGTTGATAACCACTCAACTCGATGAACGCCTGGTTGACCCATTCGATCTTGCCATCACGATCGGTGATCACGACAGCATTCGCCGCCGATTCGAGGGCTGTCACGAGTAGTGAGATGCGACCCTCGGCTTTTCGCCGTTCTTCAAGCTCGCGTTGAACTTCACCGTACAAGCCAGCATGCTCGATGGCCGCGCCGATCTGATCAACCAGAGTTTCCATGACGATTGAGTCGTGCTCGTCGAATGCATCCAGGCTATCCGACTGGATATCGAGCACACCCAGAATGCGTCCACCCACGCGGATCGGAATTGCCAACTCTGATTGGCTGTGGATGTTGTCTGGGTAGCGGTTGATATAGCGTGGGTCCTCGTTGACGTTTCCTATGAGCAGGATCTCGCCCTGTTCGGCGGAGGTTCCAACGATCCCCTGACCGATGTCAAGCCGGTGATTTGGTGGGAAATGTTCGGAGTACTTCCCGGCCCGGGCGCGCATCACCAGATCGCCGTGCACTTGATCGATAATGAAAATCCCAACATGCGG
Source organism: Anaerolineales bacterium (assembly GCA_034430615.1). Taxonomy (GTDB): domain Bacteria; phylum Chloroflexota; class Anaerolineae; order Anaerolineales; family E44-bin32; genus E44-bin32. The sequence goes on from DAOUEJ010000083.1 coordinate 6,278, forward strand.
ATAGTTGAAGCTCGCTTGAACAAGCTCGACCGTCCGGGTTAGCACGTTGTTCATGTCCAGGACTGAAGTAATCTTCTGGCCTATCTCATTCAGTAGTCGCAGCTCGGCTACACGGCGTGCTTGTTCTTCCTCCGAATGTTTTTGTCCTGTTAAATCGGTCACAATGCCAAGGATGGCTGTACTGCCCGCAAAATTAATCAGCCGGGTAGTATGGATCGTATTCAGCTTGCGGCCGTCCTTCGTGATGAGTTCCGACTCGTAGGGTGGAACCTCGATCTCCTGCATGTGCTGACCAAACCGTTCGCGAATAAACGACCTGTAATCAGGAGCGATGAGATCCATGAAGTCGAAGTCTGTCGAATAGTACTCGTCGCGTGTATAGCCCATCATTTCTTCAGAGGCTTCGTTCACATAGGTGATCCGGCCGCCCTGGTTGATGAAGATCATGTTCGGTGATTTATCAGCCAGGGTCCGGAATTGATCCTCTGACTCACGCAGTGCCTGTTCCATCCGTTTGCGATCGGTGATATCACGCCCGACACCCTGGTAGCCGATGATCGTACCGGATTGATCGGCAATGAGGCGATCCCGCCACTGGAGCCAGATCTCCTCCCCATCTTGCCTGGTAAGTGGATGTTCGGTGGTGGTGAACGGGTTCTGCGGAGTGAGCTGCTCCCTTGTTTGCTGCAGGTAGGCCAGGTCAGTCTCCTGCATGAAGTCCTTATGCTTCTTGCCAATCAGATCGGAGCGCTTTGCATTGTGGAGCCTGGCGTAGGCCTCGTTGACGAAGGTAATGATCCCTTCGGGAGTGCAGCGGTTGATATACTCCGTCTGGTCCTCAAGGATTGCTCGATAGTGGGCTTCCGAGGATTCGGAAAGCAAATCAAGCTGGGTATCAGCCGACTCGCCGATGCCCGGTACCGAAGGAACGAGTGAAGCGGCTTCTCCAACCGCTTTCAGGTGATCGAGAAAGCGCTGCCATAGGGCATCATCAGGTGGTTGATCGCGGCTCAAACCAAGCTCACGAAGCTGTATCGATATCCAGTCATCCATCATTGGCATACCATCATGGGAACGTGTTTATTGGTGGAAGGTCTCGTACGCACAAATTCAGTAATTCCCGTTCCCGGCCGCTTGCCCGAGCTCGGGAAGTGCATCCCCTTCAAGTAATTGTGCAGGCTGACGGCTCTCATGATGCAAGCTTTCCCTGCTGGGACCTTGGCTTCCGGCTCTGTTCCAGGTACCGATCAAGCATCTCAACGGAATAACGGCGATGCCCACCCGGGGTGCGAAATGGGGCCAGGTAACCATTCTGCTCCATCCGGTAGAGTGTATTCAGGCTCACACCGATGTAACTGGCTGCATCACGAGCTTTCAACAATGTGGAATTCAGTTGGCGCATCATGCTTCCTGCTGCAGTGCCATTAATAGGCCTGCCAGCGTATGTACACCGATTGTCAGATGGTTCAGTCCCAATATTGCCCAGGAATCTATGATGGCGTTTGGCAAGTTTTGAGTAGGTTTGATACGCGTTTGCCGTTCTAGAATATCCCGAATCATTTCCATGCAGCTTGCTTCGTAAGTTACCTGTAAGGTCATCTGCTTATGCATGATCCTCAACCCTGTGATGGTAGAATTGCCGACCATGTCTGCTGAGAGCGATCCAAACCTCCTGCGAAACGGCACTACTGCTTCGCCGCTTGAAGAAACCCAACCCCTCCGTGCTTCCTCCAGCCGTAGGGCACGCACAGGCTGGCGGCGAATAGCGGCCAGCCGGGGGGCACTCCTCGGTGTGGCTGTTTTCGTCATGCTTGCCTGGCCGGGCCGCATCAACCTCCTTGTGCTGGGCATCGACCGGACTCCGCCCGGTACGGCGGTGGGACGCAGCGATACGATCATCATGGCAAGCATTCTTCCTGCCCTGCCGCGCGTTGCCCTGCTCTCGGTCCCGCGCGATCTCTGGGTCAGCATCCCCGGCTTCGGCGAGAACCGGATCAACGCAGCCCACTTCTACGGTGAGGGGCAAGAACCGGGGAGCGGGCCTGACCTGGCTATGGCCACGATCGAGCAGAATTTCGGCGTCGACATGGACTATTACGTCCGAATTCAGTTCGAAGGTCTTGTAAAATTTGTGGATAGCCTGGGTGGCGTTCCCATTACGCTGGATGAACCAGTGGGCAAGCTGAGAGCAGGTTCGTATACGTTGGATGGGGAGATGGCGCTCGCTTTTGTGCGTGATCGGTCTGCGGCAGATGATTTCACACGGCTCCTGCGTGGGCAGCACTTCATCCGGGCAACCCTGCAGCGTCTTGCTCAGCCCAGCGCATGGCCCAGGATTCCGGCTGCTATGGCGACCTTTATAACAGCCGTAGACACAAACCTCCCTCTCTGGCAAATTCCCCGGCTGGCCTTTGCCATCCTGCGTGTGGGGCCGCTTGGATTGGATACTCGCACCATCGACCGTTCGATGGCGACCGGTTTCACCACCTCAGCTGGGGCACAAGTGCTCGCCCCTGATTGGGAGCGCATAAATCCGGTCCTGCTTGAATTTTTCGGTCAATGAGATATCACCGCTCCGGTGGTTTTAGACGATGGAGACATTATGCTAGAACTTAGTGACGGCTCTCCCCCCTAAAGGAGGGAGCTTCTCAGGCTACGCTCGCCCCAACGGGCCACGTTAGCGCCTGACGGGCACGTCCTGCCCGACTTAGTATGTTCAGCGCGGCGTTCACATCACGATCAACCGTGTAGCCG
>DAOUEJ010000084.1:0-2599 GCA_034430615.1 Anaerolineales bacterium
GACGTTCCTGAATCTTGCCCCGCAGGTCTGAGATCAATTCATCAAGCTGCTTCAAGCTGGATTGCATCGCGCGCTGCAGTGGATGTACTTGCAGCCAGTGCGAGGCTTCCTCGAGCAATTTGATGGCTTCCTCTGGCCCAATCGCCTCTCGAGCTACAGGCCGACTACGGATGACGACCACCTTGCGCAGACCATCTGAGCCAGCCAGCGTCGATGTGACCAGGCTAAGCTTTTCGCCAACCAGCTCGACCTCCCATTCCTCCGCAGCCCAGTCCTCGTGCAGCGTCTCAAGGTAGGTCTGGATCGGGCGCCCGGGATCTTGGCGATCATGCGCCATCCAAGTATCTGCAATCGGATTGGTCATCATGATCCGGCCGGTACCTTCGACCACCATCACACCGTCGGGCAGGCTGGCCAGGAGCTCCATAAGTTCCTTGCGCCTGCGCTGAAGCTGCTGCACACGCTCGGTTACCTCTTCCTCGAGCATATCGCCGCGCCGGCGTTGGATCTCGCCCAATCGCTCGTTATCGAGCAGTGCGCGGCGGAACTGCATCGCTCGTGAGACGGTTGTATCGAATACACTAAAGTGGTCGAAAGGTTTTAGCAGGTATGCGAATGCGCCGTTGTTAAGGGCTTCAATCGCGTTTTCCATCGTCGCTCCGGCAGTAACGACAACGACCTGTGTGTGTTGGTCGGCTTCCTTCGCTTGTTGGAGTAGCTCAAGGCCGGTGACGCCGGGCATGTAGATGTCGGTCACCACAAGATCATAGGCGCGTCCCGATAGCTTCTCGAGGGCGCTGCGTCCATCTACGGCCTGGTCGATCTCGAATCCCTGCTTCGACAATCGCCGCACCATCAGCTGCAGCATCTCGGGATCATCATCAGCAACAAGAACAACAGGCTCACCCATAAGCTTCACCCCGGCTAGGAACCACCCATATATATCTATGCGCAGCGGTTGGTTTGCTCGATCGCATCAATTCACCACCTCAGCCACGCTCTCTTCGATCGGAAGCGAGATGGCAATCGTGCTCCCAACCAACCCATGCCCACGGACCCACAATTGTCCACCCATGCGGCTCACAATCGCCTTCACTAACTCAAGTCCAAATCCTTCACCGTCCATCCCATCTAGGCTGACTGTGCTTGAACCACCGTTGGTATCCTCGGTCGAACGATGGTTCGCCAGGCCCTGATCGGTGACTTCCAGCCAGAGTTGGTGCTGGTGGCGGCGAACACCTAATTTGATCTTTCCACCTCGTGTACTTCTCACGGCTGCCCGCTGGATCAAACCCTGAACCATTTTTATCAGCAATGAGGGATCGACATTTAGAACCGGCAGATCGCCCTCAATCTCGAATTCAAGATGCAGATCTCGATCTTGATGGGCGCTCTCGAAGGTTGACTGCATTTGATCGTTGATCACATCACCAAGCGTGATCCGCTCGCTCGAATACCCGATGCCGGCATCGACACGGACCAACGCCAGCAATTCATCCATCCAGGTCTGGATCCGTCCGAGGAGCTTCGCCAATTGGTAGACAGTCGCGGAGATGTCACCCTTGGATTGCGCAGCACCTTCACCCATCTCCGCCAGTTTTGCCACAGCCTGTGCCAGAGGAAGGCGGATCCGCCCAGCTGCTTCCGTCAGTGTCCGCATCTTGAGCTCATCCAGGTTGCGTAGGTGGGTAATATCGCGACAGACCATCACCCACCCTTCCCCTTCCTGGCGGATCGGTGTCAGGCTCACTAATTGGACAGCATCAGCCGGCCACACAATCTCGACTACGGTTGGTATCCGATCACCAAGATCAATCCAGTTGTCAACCAGGCTCTCCAGTGCCGCAGGGAGCACCTCTATCGCTTGCTGACCTTCGAGTTCTTCCAACCCAAGCAGGCTCTTCGCTGCTGGATTGGCGACGCTGATCAGGCCGGCGCCATTCACGGCCAGCATGGCATCACCTGTACCGGAAATCAATGCATTCAAGCGTGAGGCATCTTCCGAGAGGCGCTCGTTCAGTGTCTCACGATCCATACGCAGTGCCCGGTGCTGGACCGCCCTGCTAACCGCCAGCGACAGCAGGCCGATCGTTTCGAGCGGTTTCAGAATGTAATCGTATGCCCCATCCTCCCGCATAGCGGAGATGGCGTTGTCAACGTCGTCTGAAGCTGTGATCACGATTACTTCCAACCATGGATCGTGCTCTCTTGCGCTGCGCAGCAGCTCCAATCCGCTCATCTCGGGCATCATCAGGTCGGTTACTAATACGTCGAAGGTCTCGTCCGAACGGACATGCTCGAGCGCTTCACGCCCGTTCGTAGCACAGGCGACATCAAAGCCCTTCCGTTCCAGGTGACCGGAAAGCAGGCTGCGATAGGCCTCTTCGTCGTCAGCGACCAGAATGCGCGGCATATTTCTTTTTCTTCCCTACCGGCTCTTGGTTTACACGTTCTTCTTCACGCACCGGAAGGGTGATACGGAAAGTGGTCCCAACACCTAATTCACTCTCAACGGTGATACTTCCACGATGCTCAGTGATGATGCCGTAGCTAACAGAGAGGCCAAGTCCTGTTCCCTCCCCCTCGGGTTTGGTCGTAT
>DAOUEJ010000085.1:0-3486 GCA_034430615.1 Anaerolineales bacterium
GATGACGCTGGATTGAGCACGTCCGAAGGGACGCCTTCACAAGATTGCGGGACTTCAAAACCGAAAATCGGATCCTTCACATACTCCGATTGATTGAGTGCTCCGGACAGCGCGGCGTTCAACAACGCTCGTGTATAGCGGATGCTGATGCGCTTGCCTACGCCGTACGCGCCTCCGACCCAGCCCGTGTTGAGCAGCCAGGTTTGCACCTGATAGTGGTCGATCTTCCGCCGCAGCAAATCGGCATAGGCTGAAGGGCGGTGGACCATGAAGGGCGCTCCAAAGCAGGCGCTGAATGTGATTTCTGGCTCTTCCCCCAGCCCAATCTCGGTGCCGCCCACTTTGGCTGTGTAGCCGGATATGAATTGGTAGAGTGCCTGGGGCGTGGTCAGGCGCGCGATGGGAGGCATCACACCCGACGCATCGCAGGTCAGCAGGATAATGTTCTTTGGGTGGCCACCCATCTTCTCCGGCAGGGCGTTCTCAATATACTCCAGAGGGTAGGAGGCACGCGTGTTCTCCGTCAATTCATCATCGTCCAGATCAATGATACGTGTTACGGGGTCGAACACGACGTTCTCGAGTACGGTTCCGAAACGTCGGGTGGCGGCGAATATCTGGGGCTCAGCACTGGAGGAAAGCTGGATGACCTTGGCGTAGGAGCCTGCCTCGAAATTGAAGATCCCCTGGTCACTCCACCCGTGCTCGTCGTCCCCGATCAACCTGCGGTCCGGATCGGCGGAAAGCGTTGTTTTGCCCGTACCGGACAACCCAAAAAAGAGCGCTGCATCCCCCTCCCGCCCCAGGTTGGCCGAACAATGCATCGGCATCACCCCCTCCAGTGGCAGGATGTAATTGAGAACGGTGAAGATCGTCTTCTTGATCTCGCCAGCGTATTCGGCCTTCCCGATCAAGCCTATACGTTGTTCAAGATTAAGGACAATGAATGTATCCGAACGGGTCGTATCGATCGATTCCATTGCCCTAAAAGAAGGCAGGCAGAGCAGGGTAAATTCTGGGATATACTGGCGATAAGCCTCCGTCGACTCGGGCACGATGAACATGTTCCTGGCAAAGAGGCTGTGCCAGGCGTATTCGGTGATGATGCGGACGGGCAATCGATATGCAGGATCAGCACCGGCATAACAATCCTGGACAAATAGATCGCGACCCTGCGCAAAGCCTTGCAACCGTGAGAACAGATCGTTAAACTTCTCCGGACTGTAGGGCCGGTTGTATTCACCCCACCAAACGTGCTCCTCAGATGAGTGTTCGCGTACGATGTACTTATCGTTCGCAGCTCGCGCAGTGTGAACTCCAGTCGCTACGACCAGCGGGCCGGCACGGCTGATCCGACCCTCATTCCGGAAGACTGCCTCCTCGTATAAGGCTTCGGCTGGAAGATTCCAGTAGACACAATTCAAGTTGGTCAGCCCATGATTTCTCAGACCGTAATCGCTCTTAAGCGCTTTAGCTTCAGCCTGTGCAGGCGTTCGAATGTTAAGTAGATTGTTCGTCATAGCCAATCCCTGACCAATTTGCGATCTCCAATGTAGATCTCATTCGGAGCTTCAGGATCAAGAGCCCACTTCATGCGCTCCAGACCTTCTGTGAAGTCCTTTACCGCCCCCGCATAACTCAAGCGAAGGTATCCCTGCATGCCAAACTCTGCACCTGGAACGGTTACGACGAGCGCTTTTCTGAGCAGAAATTGCGATAATTTTTCCGAATCTTGCTCATAAGCCCTAAAATCCGGTAGACAGTAGAAAGTCCCCTGGGGTTTAACGGTATACACCCCGTTGAATGATTGCAGTTCCTGCATAATTACGTCTCGATTGTTCTGAATTGTCAGCCGTAGGCTTTCTACTACACTCTGGACACCCATCAGCGCTCCCTCTGCAGCAGCCTGTGAGATGACCGAGGGATTGGAGGTCGTTTGCGCCTGGATGTTGGTCATCACCTCGACCAGCTTACGCGGGCCCGTCACCCACCCGATCCGGAAGCCCGTCATACCATAGAGTTTTGAGACGCCATTTACCACGATCAGATGGGATGAATCGATGTCCTTCTGGGTATAGCGATACGCAGGCACGGCGCGTAGGCCATCGAATACGAGTTTCTGGTAGATGTCATCCAGGATCAGGTAGATCCCTTTCGATTCACAGAACTCAACGATTTCTGAGATGAAGGCCTCATTGAACAGGATGCCGGAGGGATTATTAGGACTGTTGACGATAATCGCTTTTGTATAAGAGCTTACCGCCCGCTCTATCTCCTCCATACGGGGATGGAAGGTTCCATCTTCCGGGACAACAATGACCGGGATCCCGTAGACCATCTTCACCATCTCCGGATAGCTTACCCAATAAGGCGCCAACAGAATCACTTCATCTTGCGGATCGATCAGGGTGAAGAGGATGTTGTAGAGAGATTGCTTTGCCCCGGTTGAGACGATAATGTTCTCGGGCGCGGGCAGCCGATCGTATTGCTCCTCCATATAGCGGATAATCGCTTTTTTCAATGATGGTGTTCCATCTGTCGGTGTGTACTTTACATCACCTGAGCTCAATCGAGCTGCAGATACAAGCAATGCGTTGATGGGTGCCTTGTTCTTCGGCTCACCGATGCCCAGATGGATGACCGGCTCACCTTTTTCCCGCAGAATTCGAGCTTCTTCATTCAAGCGAAGTGTGGCGGACTCTCGAATGGTGCGAGCTAATCGACTTACTGTCATTCACAACCTCCCGATCCGGTTCTACCCGTGAACTGTGGTAAATGCAGGTGAATCGTAACGCTCGACTATTATAGCCTTGGTGAGATTGGAATATGGCACAGATTGCGCTTTATTGCCGATTGAGCAGAGCCTCGATCACTAGCGGAATTCCTCGATCGGGAGCGAGGATGAGTTGGAGTGCCTCCTGGCTGCAGACATCGACACATATCCCACAACCCATACAGGCACTTCGATCGATCTGATAGCCACAGTCCCCCATCACAACCGCATGGAAGGGACACTGACTCTCGCAATCACCACAATCGATGCAAAGCTCAGTATTGACGGAGGCGACATATCCTGATGATGCAAGCATCGGTGACCCCGTCCGCTGCGCTTGCATCGCGCCACAGCAGCATTCGCAGCAATTGCAGATCGCGTAGAACCTGTTCAGCATTGCATCCTTAAAGAATGCATGATGGACATGCCCGCGATCATGTTCGGCGGTCAGGATTTTGCTTGCCTCTTCTGCGCTGATCCAGCGCGCTTTTTCAGGGTGGTGTTCGATCACGAAACCGGCAAACGGCTCCCCGATAATCAGACATACATCGAGTGGGAGACAGGGTTCCTCTCGCGCACTCCGGCAGGGGCAATCCAGCACAGCAATGTGATCTGGATTTTCAAGGATCAAGGAGCGCGCCTTTGGGTATGGGATGATCTGCTCCAGGTCTGGCACATTCAAGTTCTCTTTTACCATGACCAGGCGGCGCGCA
>DAOUEJ010000086.1:0-43428 GCA_034430615.1 Anaerolineales bacterium
GGACGTCAACCAAAGTACCCAAGTCTAATATCCTGTCCGGGGTGATCGAACCTCCCACCATGGTCGGTTTCTACACGCGCCCCGATGGGGCTCAAGTTCTGCGGTTCGTGCCGGACCAGATCCGGATCCTGCGTGACCAGATCTTTGTCGAGACGAGCGCGTTTGGGCCAGAGATCGCGCCACCACCCAGTGAGGGATACCGGCCGTAACCTGGGCCGAGGATGTGATGGACAGCAACGATTCGACGCCGAAAACACAAGCCGTGACACAGCCAGCTACGGTTGAAGAAACCCAACCTATAAGGCCAGCTCAGGGGCATAGTCGCAAGGGTTGGTTCAACCGCCGCTGGTGGGTAGTCATGATATTGAGCGTGATCGTGATCATGTCGCTGGCCGTAGCCACGGGCTACTCGAGCGGTCTGACTCGACGCAGCCAGATACTGGTCGAGGAAGCAGCACAGATCGCGCAGCAGCAGTTCGATCGCGGTGTCGAGGAATTGCTCGCTGGAAACCTCGATCTCGCCCGCCAGCGCTTTGAGTACGTGCTTTCACTCGACCCGCAGTTCCCGGGTGCGACCGAATTCTTAGAGGAGGTCCTCGCCGGTTTAAACCAGCCAACCATCACCCCCAGCCCGCAGGCTTCCGCAACGCCGACCGAAACGCCCGACTTCAGCTCTTTTGAGACGACCTTCACCAGTGCTCAGAGCGCGTTTGGGCGCAGTGATTGGACGACAGCTCTTGATATCTTGCTTCGTCTGCGTGGGAGCGACCCCGATTTTCGCCTGGTGGAAGTCAATCAGCTGATGGCGGCTGCATTGCGGAACCGGGGGATGGATGAACTCTTTGCCGGTGACCTCGAACAGGGCATCTACGACCTGACGCTGGCCGAGCGCTTTGGCCCGCTCGATGCTCAGGCTGCCAGCTGGAGAAGGTCGGCTGAATTCTTCATCTTTGCGAACAGCTATTTCGGTCTGGATCCAGCCCTGGCAAGCGAGTATTTTGGCCAGATCTGTGTTTCAAACATCTGGGGTGCGTGTTTCAAGTACGGGCAAGCCGCACGCGAATATGCTGGGCTGCTTGCTGAGGGCGATGACCCCTGCGCGGCGCAAAATTATTTTACAATCGGGTATGATTATGCAGGGGTGGATACATCCGAACCCACGGCCACCCACGTAGCGATGCGTTGCGCGACCGCGACCGCACCGACCCCAACCCCGACGATAACTGAGACACCAACCATAACCGCGACCGGTATCATCGTGGATACACCGACCCCAACTGCGATTGCTACCGCGACACCTACCTCCACCCCGATGGGCCCCAACCCGACGCCCACTTTAACTTCCACGCCGACCCAGACTTCGACACCTACGCCGACGGTACCTACATCTGCACCCTGATCTACAGATTAGCTCGATTGACCCTATCAGAGCGAGCGAGCGATGCGGCGCTACACTTGGCCGCATGCGCTGATAAAACCGCGAGGAATGCCGACCGAAAAGCCTAACTCAAATCTTTGGCATGGCCATTGATAGAAGTGTCTGGTGCACCAAGGACAATTCAAGAAAAGTGGAGGCGACCGCGATCACCAATCTAAAAAAGGTAGCCGCATCGTAGGTATGGTGATTCCTCCTGTGAAATGCTGGTTAGGGCAGCCATTGTGTAGACCGAGCCGGTCATGCGCCGGGAGCTTAGGCAACCTATAATAGCGTTCGATCATCTCCGTATCAGAACCGAAGATCGCTCCTGTGACTTTGCACGTTATGTGTACTGGAGGGTATTAATGCCAGGGATCGTGTGCGCTATTCGCGGGGGTCCGGCCAGCAAACCCACCATCGCTCGCTCGATCGCCCTCGCAAAGGAAACAGACCTCCCGTTGTTTTTTTGTACGTCGTTAACTTGGATTTCCTCGCTTACACCTCCTGCAGCCGGATCCACACTATCACACAGGAAATGGAGCAGATGGGTGAGTTGCTATCCCAGATATGAGCTGCATGAGAGCGATGTGTCAGTCTGCTTGATAATGGATCCAGCTGGGTGATAATAAAAATGTAGGGAATCCACGGATGGAATTCCCTACATCTCAGGCGCCCTCGGCGCGACTCGAACGCGCAACCTTCTGATTCGAAGTCAGGCGCTCTATCCATTGAGCTACGAGGGCAGGCGAGAGCATTATAGCTTAAGAATCAGATGGGTCGCAGGATCGTGGTATTCTTCATTCAGGCTGGTCGTACTTCTCCATCGTTGATGCGCTTGATCGCATCCGGGACATCCCTCAGCTGCGCCACCTTTAGAAACCTCTCATGCTCGATCGAGCTGCTGTCTCGTTGTTCGTGGCTCCAGGTGAGCTCATTAGGCACATAGATCGCCCAGGCTCCGATCTCAAGAACCGGGAGCACATCGGAGGGGACAGAGTTTCCGACCATGACGAAGGTGGTAGGGGAGATCCCCATTTTGGCCAGGATCTGCAGATAGGTTTCGGGCTGTTTATCGCTTACGACCTCAATCGCAGTGAAATGCTGGGCAAGGCCAGAGCGTTCGATTTTTACCTGCTGATGACGAAGATCCCCTTTCGTGATCAAGGCCAATGGGTAGGTGGAGGAGAGCAGCTCGAGTACATCACGGGCACCTTCAAGGAGCTGGACCTTGCTCGAGACCATCTCCTTAAGGTAGTCGATCAAGGTCTGGATATCCTGTGTGGAAAACTGGCCGTCGGTGAGCTTGATTGCGGCTTCGACCAGTGAGAGGATGAAGCCCGGTGCACCGTAGCCGTAGTAGCCAAGGTTGGAGATCTCGATCTCGTGCACGGTCTGCTCGAGTTTGTCGTGAGGAGGGTACGAATCCATGAGCTGGTCAAAGAGTTCACGTCCCCGGCGGTAATGGACCTCGTTTTCCCATAGGGTGTCATCCGCGTCAAAAGCGATCCAATCGATCATGTTTGGACCTGTCATCCTTTTCTCTTCCATATACCTCGTAAGTTTACGCTGGCTGGTCCGCTATCCGCAACATAAGCCACGCTTGAGGATTGCGCATAGACATAATTAAATGCTACCAATGGGCAAGCGGGGGAGGATACTTTCGCTGGACAGCGCGAATAGTTAATAACAAAGGATGGGCCTAGAATCGGTACAAGGCCCATCCTGGCTGAAATGAAATTGCTTGTAGGTCAGGTTGAGTAGCTTTCTCCGGCGAGCTCGACCCGCGTAGCCTGCAACCGGGTCATCAAGCCGACCGTAACCCCTTGCAGCAGCTTGTATCCGAGTTCCGGGTTTTCGTCGCATAGCTTTCGAAGCTCTGGCGCCTTAATGCGGATATATTTTCCGTCACTTTTAGCAATCCCAGCGGCAGTCAGGTGATAGGGGGGGATCAGCGCCGAAAGAGCCATCAAATCTCCCGCAGCAAGTGATCCGACAATTGCAGTTGCACCCGAACCCAGGGTCAGTGTGATGTCTACCTTGCCCTTGGTCAGCACCATTAAATGTGTGGCTTCCTCACCTTTTTCATAGATTCGGGCCGTGGCGACAAATTCACAGCTCTCCTCAAAGAGCTTTTCGCCAGCGTGGAATTCCAACTCTTCGCTGATCTTGGCTACTTCTCCCAGACAAGCGTCAGCGATTCCGGCAAAATGCGGGTATCGACGGAGTACTTCGGGTGAGATCATAGAGAACCTCTTTCTGGTTTGAGCGCGTCCTCGACAGCCGCCACGACGCGCGGGAGGGCGAGCTCCAGCTTCGGGCTTAAACTTTCATCAAAGGTTTGAACATCCTCCGCTTCCACGCCAATGAGCAAGATGTCCTCGCTTGCCGGAAGTGGCGCTTTGGCTTGCCGACCCAGCTCGAGGGCGGTAGGCAAATTAACATCATGTGCGGAGGCGCTGCGTTGGGTGGGGATGTCCCCCGGCGATAGAAAATGGATCGTACCTGGTTCAGCACCCGTCAGGATGGCGTCGATGATGATCACGCGATCGTAGCCTATCATGCGCTCCATCAGCCGAAGACCGCCCCAGTAATCCTGGTCAAGCTCAATCCCGGGATCACCCAGATCTCGCCGACGAATCTCTTCTACGACGCGTAGGCCAATGCTGTCATCGCGCAGGATCGGGTTTCCCAACCCGAGGATCAAGGTTTTCATAACACCTGGTCTCCTGCCTTTGCGGATAGCGTTCGGTGCCCCTTGCTACACATATGCACAAGATACCGAACGCTATCCGCCAGCAGGTTACCTATAGATTCTTCGTTAGTTGTTCAAGCACCTCACCATCTGGAGAGCGGATGATAACCTCCAGTGGCATCTGCCCGGGCAGTGTGTGGGTGGCGCAGGCCATGCATGGATCATACGCCCGGTAGGCCATCTCGATCGTGTTCAACAGGCCTTCCTTGATCTCGACACCCTTGTGGATCAAGCCCTGGGCTGCCTTCTTGACCGACATATTGATCGCAGCGTTGTTGTTTGTCGTTCCAACGATGAGATTGACTTGCGTCAGGATGCCGCGTTCATCGGTCCAGTAGTGGTGGGTGAGCGTGCCACGTGGTGCTTCGACAGAGCCTACACCTTCATCGGGAGTTTCCGTGGGGAGCGTGCGGAAGTTTTCCCCGGTGATCTCTGCATCGGTTGCCAGTTCAACCCAGCGTTCGGTGGCATAGAGCAGTTCGATTAACCGAGCCCAGTGCGTAGCGAGGGTGTGGTCAACCGGCTTCCCACCCAGGGTCTCGTACATACGCTCGTATTCAGCCTGGGCGAGGGGTGTGGCCATGCCATCTGCCGCGTTCAGGCGCGAGAGTGGAGTGGCTTTGTAGACGCCCGACTTGATGCCATCCTCGAACCCGGTCCAACCAACTTGCTTCAGGTATGGGAACTTCAGGTATGACCAGGGTTCGACTCTTTCCGCGACATGCTCCCGGTAATCCTTGGCGTGATACTTGGCGAGTTCCTTGCCGTCCGGACCGACAACCCGGATCATCCCGTCGTAGAAGTTGACAAGATTGTTCTCGTCGACGGTGCCCATGTTATAGGTGTGGCTGATGTAGGCGTCGTTGGTGATCAGGTTGACATAGTCCGCGTTCCCAAGAACGATGTCGTTGAAGAGCTGGAGCGAGAACTTGGCGAACTCGATTGCTTCGCGCCCACGGGCTTCGATCTCATCCCGCTGCTCTTCGATAATGCCCCGGCTGACACCACCCGGCAGACCCCAGTTGGGGTGAACCGGACGGCCGCCCATCATCTTGATCAGATGGTGGCCGTCATGGCGCATCTTGAGCACCTTCCCCGCCACATCCATACCGACCTTGGCGATGACGCCGAGGATGTTACGCTCGGCGACTGGCGCATCCGGTCCCATCACAAAGTCGGGTCCACCAAGTGCGTAGAAGTGGGTCGTATGGTCCGTGGCGAAGAAGATGCTGTAGAAGAGCTCACGCAGCTTCTTGGCCGTTGGGGGTGGATCAACGTGGAAAAGCGCGTCCAGGGCCTTTGTAGAGGCCATGTGGTGCGCCTCGGGGCAAACGCCGCAGATGCGGTCGGTGATGTTGGGCATGTCCTCAGCCGGACGGCCCACACAGAAACGCTCGAAGCCGCGCAGTTCAGGTACCTGCAGATAGGCATTCGCCACCTCACCCTGGTCGTCGAGGAAGATGTCGATCTTGCCGTGGCCTTCGAGGCGGGTGATCGGGTCGATAGAAATTCGTCTCATGGGTTCACCTCACGCTCAGGCTTTCTCGACGGCCAGGTCTTTAACCTGACCGTTGCCGTTGATGGAGACCCTGCGCAAAGATCCATGGGCAAGGCTGAAGCGATAGAACGTACCGATCGGATCAGGGATGCCCTCGCTGATAATGCGCTCGATCTCGTCTGGATCGTCCGAATCGATGACCGAGGCCAGGGCGCTCATCATGCGTGCGCCAAAGTCTTCGACACCCTCATTGGGACCATAGCACCCGATGCAGGGAGAGCCCACGGTCGGGCAAAGCGCACCGCATCCGGCTCGCGTGGCGAGTCCACAGCAGACCAGCCCCTGTTCCAACAGACAGATATCCGGATCGGGGATGATCTCCCAGGTGCGTTTGAAAGACGTGATCTTCTTTTCTTCGCGGGTGCGGGGGCAGGTATCGCAGACGGTCGTCTCCGCCCCGATAACCGAACCCGGAGCCGGGAGCTTGTTCTCGAGGATCGCGACCAGTGCGTCCCAGATCCGTTCCGGCTCAGGCGGGCAGCCCGGCAGGTAGTAGTCCACAGCAACAGTTTGATCGAGTGTTTTTACCGTGTTGTAGAAGAGCGGAAGGTAGAGTTTGCCCTCCGGCACTTCGGTTTCCAACTGGGGCCGTATGCCGTCCGGGTTCACTGTGCTGGGGGTGTCGTGGTAAGCGGTCTGGAAGATCTCCTCCCGGTTGGTGACGTTCCCCAAGCCCGGGATGCATCCCTCGTGCGCACAGGATCCGAATGCCACAAGCACCTTCGATTTCTGGCGCAGCAGGCGTGCCATATATTCCTGCTCGCTTGTCCGAATGGCGCCGTTGAAAAGACACAGGTCAATGCTCTGATCTTCCATCACCTCGATGCTGTGCACCTTTGCGTCAATCGCTACCGGCCAGAGGACGATGTCGAAGGCTTCAGCGACTTGCAGGATCTTGTCATCAATACCAAGCACTGCAATCTCGCAGCCTCCACAGGAGGCTGCCCAGTAAAGTGCCAGCTTGGCCTTTTCTGCAGTGTTCGATGCTTTCTTGGCGCTCATGCCGGCACCTCCATTGCTTCCGCATGTTCCACGATGAGGCTCTGGATCGCTGCTTCAATCTGACCGTTTTCAGACCACCTGGCAGACCAATTCAACGGTCCGAGCTCTCGCACCTGGTCGATCATCTCGTTGATCGCTGTAGCCAGCTGTAAACCTTCTGCGGCCGACGCCCATTGGAGCCGTACACGATCATTCTCCACCCCAAACTTGTCCAAGGTATGCTTGAGCATGGCGAAGCGGCGCATGGCCTTGTAGTTCTGCACCATGTAGTGACATTCACCGGGGTGGCATCCGGCGATCATGACACCGTCTGCGCCCAGGGCAAGTGCCTTGAGAACGAAGGCGGGATCAACACGACCACTGCACATGACACGGATCATCCGCACATTGGGTTGATACTTGATGCGGGCTGTTCCTGCCAGATCGGCAGCTCGGTACGAGCACCAGTTGCAAAGGAAGGCCACGATCTTGGGTTCAAATTGTTCTTCAGTCATAGGTAACTCCCTCTATCAGGCAGGAACCGATTCGATTTCTGGCTGAGCTGTCTTGTGACCGTTGCTGGAGTACACGTCGTACAGCAGGCCTTCGATTTCGGCGAAGATCTGCGCATTGCTGTAGTGTGCTCCGGAGATGGCCTGCGCCGGGCAGGCGGCGACACACGTGCCGCAGCCCTTGCATAAAACCGTATTGATGAAGCTGACTTCCTTCTCGGTCAGGAACTCGATGGCGTTGAAGGGGCACAGGTTGTTGCAGATCCGGCAGCCTGAGCAGCGCTCTTCGTCGATGGTAGCCACCACGGGCTCGATCTTGACCATCCCACTCGAGATCATGCCCTGGACTCGGGCGGAGGCGGCTGCACCTTGCACAACGGTGGCCGGGATATCCTTGGGCCCTTGTGCAGCGCCCGCGATGAAGATGCCATCCGTCATCGTTGCGACGGGATCCAGCTTGGGATGCCGTTCGGTGAACCAGCCTTCCATGCTGCACGAGATCCCGAACTTCAGGCCGACGTCACGTGCGTCATACCTCGGTTCAAGCGCGGCCATCAGGATCACCATGTCCACCGGGATCCGACGCTGTTTTCCGAGCAGTGTGTCTTCGACCTGGACGATCAGCTTGCCTTCTTCTTCCTTGATCCGGGCGGCATCGGTCACATCGGCAACCTTGCCGCGTATGAAGTGCATGCCCTCCCCCAGAAGCCGCTGGTAAAACTCCTCGTAGCCTTTCTGGTTCGTACGCATGTCGATGTAGCAGGAGTGGACTTCGGCGCCGGTCTTTTCCATTACAAGATGACCGAACTTGAGCGCGCTCATGCAGCAGATGCTCGAGCAGTACTTGTTGTGGTTCTCATCCCGGCTTCCGACGCAGTGCACGATCGCCACCGATTCGGGCTCGGTAACTCCATCCCGCAGGACGATCTTGCCATCAGTCGGTCCGGAGGCGTTGCACATTCGCTCGAACTCGAGGCTCGTAAAGACATTCGCCAGCCGGCCATACCCGTACTGGGGCATCTTCTTGACGTCAAAGAGGTCATATCCGGTTGCCAGGATCACGTTTCCTACATCCAGGTCGAGGTACGTGTCCTTCTGCTCGAAGTCGATTGCATTCGTCGGGCAGAACAGCTCGCAGGCCTTGCACTTGCCGCGCTCAAAGTAGATGCATGATTCGGTATCGATCACAGGGGTGTTGGGCACGGCCTGGGGGAATGACCGGTAGATGGATTTTCGCATTCCCATCCCGACCTCAAAGACATCGTCGATGACCTTCTTTGGGCATTTTTCAATGCAGATCCCACAGCCAGTACAGGCCTCCTCATTCACGAAACGAGCCTTCTTCTTGATCCGGGCATGGAAGCTGCCCACAAACCCAGTTAGCTCTTCCACCTCGCTGTAGGTCAACAAGGTGATGTTCGTGTGAGCGCCGACTTCCGACATCCTCGGGGTAAGGATGCAGGCGGCACAGTCCAGGGTGGGGAAGGTCTTATCGAACTGGGCCATATGGCCGCCGATGGAAGGTTCGCGTTCGACGAGATAAACCGGATAGCCTCCATCGGCCAGTTCGAGAGCAGCCTGGATCCCAGCGATGCCCGCGCCAACGATTAGCGTGGCGGGATTGACTGGAACCTCGGTCGGTTCTAGCTCTTCCTGCAGTTGGACGCGCCGGACGGCCCCGGAAATCATAGCCTTGGCCTTGGCGGTGGCGGCCTGCTTGTCCTCGACCACCCAGGAGACCTGTTCGCGCAGGCTCGCCATCTGACACAGGTAGGGATTCAGGCCGGCATTGGAACATGCCCGCCTGAATGTCTTCTCGTGCAGATGGGGTGAGCAGGCTCCGACGACGACCCTTGTTAAGCCTTCATTCTTGATGTCGTCTTCAATAAGCGCTTGACCCAAGGAGGAACACATGAACTTGTAGTCGCGCGAGACGGTGACGTTCTCGATGTTCTCACCAGCCCACTTGGCGACCTCTTCAACGTCGACCACTCCGGCGATGTTCGATCCGCAGTGGCAGATATAAACTCCTACTTTTTCGCTCATAGATGCACGTCCTTTCGTGATCGAGAACGTTCAGGTGGATACAGGTATAGGCTCCGCATGGGTAAAACCTCTCTCACGCTGCATACTGTGCCAGCGGCGTGGCCGAGATCAGCTCGGAGCCCAGGCCGATGGCCTTATCCGGGAGGCCGAAGGCCAGTCCCACCAACTGTGTGAAGTAAACAACCGGGATGTGATAGTTCGTTCCATATTCCTGATTGACTTGTGGTTGGTAGCACTCAAGGTTGATCTGGCATAGTGGGCAGGCAGTTGCAATCACCGCCGCACCGTTATCATCCGCGTTTTTCAACAGATTATGGATCATGCTTAAGGCGGCCTCTCGGCTCGAAATCAGGAGCGATCCTCCGCAGCAGGTCAGCCTCAAGGGGAAGGGAACAGGTTCAGCGCCAATTGCAGCCATCAAACCCTCAAAGAATACGGGCTGCTCGACATCCTCGTGATCCTTCCTCGGACGCATGATCTGGCACCCGTAATAGGCAGCCACACGCAAGCCTTCAAGCGGGTGGGTGACTTGTGCCTTAACCTCCTCAAAACCCACATCCTTGACAAATACTTCCAGCAAATGTTTCACCTCAATGCTGCCTGAAAAGTGCAAGTCGTCTTCCTGCAAGGCAACGTTGATATGTTCGGCCAGGTCCGGATCCTTCTTTAAAGCCTGGTTTGTAAAGTAGCTATTCTTGAAGCATGCGCTGCACGGCGCGACCAGATCGAGATTTTCCTTTTCTGCCATCGCGAGGTTGCGGGCACAAAGGGTGTACGCGAGCAGTTCATCGACATGGAAGTAGGCTGTTGCTCCGCAGCAGTTCCAGTCTTCCAATTCCTTGAGTTCAATCCCCACGACTTTCGTTGTCTCAACGGTAGATTGGTTGTAGCTGAGAGCGATCTTCTCCAGAGAGCAGCCGGGAAAATAAGCAAATTGCTTCATGACTCACCTCCCAGCGGGATGACCTTGCCGATCATGCGTTTGAAGTTATCGAGGCGCTTGATGCGGGGAGGCAGGACAGGCAGCCGGCCTTTGAGCATGAGGCCTGTAGCCATCGCGGCCTCCTGGATCCACTCCTTGAGACCCGAACTGAACAGGTAGGAAGTCGCCATCACGGGCTCGAACGAGCGACCGCTCCTGAAGATGACCTTGACGAATGTCTCCGAAAAGGTGGGACCAACCAGGCCCTCCTGGTGGATGTGCTTCCAGATCGAATAACGCTTCAACGCATACATCGTTTCGGCGATATCGATATCACTCGGGCAGCGGACCGTGCATTGAAAACAGGAGGCGCAGTACCAGTAGGTATTGCTGTTCATAACCTCGTCTTTCATGTCCGCCAGGACCAGGCCGATCAACCTGCGCGGTGTGTGGTCCATGAACTCAACCGATGGACAGGAGCCTGAGCAGGTTCCGCATTGGATGCAGGTGTTAAGCGGATTTCCTTTTGCAGCATAAAGCAGGTTGGCAACTTCCTGACTGAAAGAAGGTTTAGCCATATGGGTTTTCTCCTGTGATGGTGATGTGCAGTGTCTTGGTTTTGGTGGTTTGCATCACTTGACATCCGATCCCGGCAGGATGAATCTCAACCGGTCTTTGTCTTCCGCGCCTCGGCTCTTTCCAATAATGCATGTACGCGATCGAGCAAAAGAGCCGGTTCGATGGGCTTTTCAACCAGCTCATCCACTTCGACGAAGTGCGGCGATACGGCTGAGCCCGGGAAGAGGTAGGCGATTTGCTCGCGAATTCCGGTGATGATCAGGACTGGAATATCGCGAAGCTTAGGGTCCTTCCTCATCTTTCGGGCTACCATGACCCCTTCCGCGCCGCGCCCCATCATGATGTCGAGGAGGAGCAGATCGTAGTTGCCCTTCTCCAGGGCTTTGAAGCCCTCCTTGGGGTTGTAGCGGGCATCAATCTCGTACCCTGCGCCTTCCAGGATAGAGATGATCCCTTCTACAAAGTCTGGGTCATCATCGATGATCAGGAATTTCTTTGGATTTGCCACGGGATTTCTCCTTTATGCACTTATTGAGTGCTCGCCAAGCGTTCGGTATCTGATGTTTGGACTTTTTCCGGTTGGGCCGGAAGGATGGGTAAACGGATAAAGAAAGTGCTACCTTTATCAAGAGCACTCTCAACACGGATCGAACCACCATGTGCATCGACGATGCGCCGTGTGATCGCCAGCCCCAGTCCGCTCCCTCGTTCTGCAACCGGCGCTGACTTGCCAACGTAGAAATCACCGAAGATGAATGGTAAATCTTCTTCAGCGATCCCCACGCCGCGATCAGAGATTGAGAGCTCGATTTCATCCCCGACGATTTCGGCTTTAATCCGGATTTGAGTTCCAATGCGCGAGTACTTGATCGCATTGGTTAGCAGATTAACGACCGCCTCACGCAATGTGATTTCGTCTCCATTAATGAGGGGAAGGTCTTTATCCAACTGTGTGCGGATTTCGATCTCCTTCCGCATGGCATGGGGTTCGACGCTTTCCACGGATTGCCCGATCACTTCGATGAGCGAGGTCGGCTGAAAATTCTCCTTGATGTTGTCGATATCCGAGCCGATGACACGAAGCCAGATGTGGATGAGCTTCATCAGATTATCAATGGAGGTTTTCATTCGACCGAGCTTCTTCGATTGGGCTTCGCTGAGCTGATCCTTAAGTTCATTCTCGAGCGCGAATAGGTTTTGCTGTACCGCACCCAGGGGAGATTTGAGTTCGTGAGAGACGATGGCAGCGAAGTGGTCGCGCAGCATCTCACGTTCTCGTCGCAACGCAGCTGTCTCCAGCACCAGCCGCCTACGTTCCAGCCCACGGCGGGTGATCACCCGGAACTCATCGGGCGTAAAAGGCTTAGGCAGGAAATCGTAGGCGCCCTTCTTGATCGCCTCAACGGCTGAGTCGACGGTGGCGTAACCCGTTATGACGATGGACACAATCGTCGGATCGTAGAGGTGGATTTTTTCCAGAACGTCGAACCCGGAAATTCCCGGCATCTTCAGGTCAACATAGATGATATCGGGCTTGAATTCGCGCACCATCTCAAGCCCGAAGGTCCCGTCCATCGCCGTGGCAACATGGTATGGCCCACCTTCCAGGATCTGCAGGCATGAATCCAGGACGACTTCCTCATCGTCAATAATTAATACTTTTGAAGATACTTGCTCTACCATCATTCCTCTTCCACGCGGATGGGTAATCTGATCGTGAAAGTTGTCCCACTATTGAGCACGCTATCCACATGGATCACGCCGCCATGTTCTTTGACAATGCCGTAGCTGATCGCTAATCCCAGGCCTGTTCCGTGCCCTACTTCTTTGGTGGTGAAGAAAGGATCGAAAAGCTTCTCCATATCTTCTGGGTGGATCCCTTCTCCGGTATCGGAGACCAGGATTTCGACCGCTTTTTGATCAGGTGCGACGCGAGTAGAAACGCTCAGGCAACAGTCTCCTTCATGCATCGCTTCAGCGGCATTGATGATCATATTAAGGATGACCTGCTGGATCTGCGACGGATCGAGCAATACCTTCGGAAGTTTGGGGTCAAAATCGTGGATGATCTCGATGTTATGGAAGGTGGCTTGATTTTCCACGAGCGTCAAGCATTCCTGGACAACCGTATTAAGATCACAAATTGTCTTGTCGGGTTTTCGCTGGCGGGAAAAATCGAGCAGCCCGCGTATGATGTCGCGACAGCGATTCGCCTGGGTCACGATTCGTTCAAGCGAAGCGACTGCGGAACCGCCATTCGCAGGTAGTTTTTCCAGCATCAAGTGGGCGTAGGTTACGATCCCCTGGAGCGGGTTGTTCAGTTCATGGGCAACGTTGGCCGCCAGCTGTCCAATCAGTGCGAGGCGTTCTGACTCCATGATCTTACTCTTGGTGAACTCAGCTAGCTGTGCGTCCCGATCCTGCAGGGATGAAGCCATCGCGTTGAAGCTCTCGGCAAGATCACCCAGTTCGTCCTGGGAGGTCCGATCGACCCGGACGTCCAGATTGCCTCTTGCAATTTCCTTTGAGGCCATGGCAAGTCTCTCGATCGGTACAGAAATCCGTTTTGCGATCAAGAATGCGAGGATCATTGCGGCGAATGTGCCCAGCCAGGTGATTGCGGTGAATGCAACAACGGTTTGCTGGCGAACATCGACGTATCGCTGTTCCAGCACGCCGACGTACAGGATGCCGATGATCTTATTGTAGATATCTCTGATCGGCTCATAGGCTGTGATGTACCAATCGTTGACGACGTAGGCTCTTCCTACCCAGCGCTTGCCTTCCCGAACAACGCGGTTGTACATATCTTCCGAAACCCGCGTACCGATCGCCCGGGTGCCATCCTCATTTTTCACATTAGTGGCGATACGTACATCATCCTGGAATATGGTGGCGGTTCCGATCTCCTTGCCATCGTAGATTAAACCTTCATAGACCGTCTCTTTGATGGTGTCGACGATTTCGTAATTTCGATCGAGAAGCACACCCCCGTACAGCACCCCGATCAGGTTGTCGTCATAGTCGAGGATGGGTGCGGCGGCATTCAACATCATGCCGTCTTCCAGGATGGTCTCCTCGCGCGCACGAGCAAGTGGGGTCTCAAGAATCGGGATATTAGCCTGCTCGGCAAGCTCGGGGCTTTCGAGACGAAGTTCCTGTGCTGGCATGACGTGTGTGGCCGCGTAATGCTCTCGCCGGATGAGCACCACCTCAATCAGGTTGTCCCCACTCATATCATCCCCGTAGGAATCGCGGTTGTTGACGCGCAGCACGACGCGTCCCGACGCATCGGTGACGAACAAGATGTCGAGCTGTTCTCGGGCCTGGACCTCGGCCAGTTCATTAAACATGAGGTCGTAGTCTCCTGAGAGGACGGTGTTGCGCAGGAAGAACCGATTCGCTGTCATGTGAACGACATCGTCGATGTGGCGCAGCTCTCCGAGATAAATCTCGCGGGCAGCGTTCAGGTCGTTCCGGACTTTCTCCTGAGCTTCGGCGACGATGCGGTTGCCGATTAGCTGGATGCCGACGATCATGAAGGTTATGCTGATGACCGTAATGATCAGCAGGAAACTCAAGATTAAATTGGTCGAGATCGGGATCTTGATCTTCCCGCGCCATGGCAAACTCAATCTGGAGAGACGCTTTCTCATCACCCACAGTCACTCCATACGGTTTCGGCCCAACTTGCTGTGGCAACCCATCCCTCTAATTTCACTTAGTCCGACTCCGATACAGGTTCAAACATATCCAGGAGCTGGTTTCGAGCGGCTCGCAGACGATTGGAGATGATTTCTGCTACACGCCACATGATGACGTACCCTAACTGAGAGTTGGCCTGGCAGAGCTCCAGGAGCTGTGTTGCGTTGATGGCGACAGCCTTTGTTGCTTGTGTAGTCCGAGCACCTGCAGTCTTCTTCTGGGGCAGGAATAATGATGACCAACCCAAGAGCTGACCTGGGCCAAGTGTCAGGATTATTACCTGGCCGTGGCCTGGCACTTGCGTTGTCAATAACACCTCGCCCTCCATGATCAAATAAACGAGCTCGCTGGCGTCACCTTCCCGGAAGATGGTAGCGCCTTCCGAGAAGGTGACGTAGGTGGAGATATTGGCGATCTTTTCACGCTGGTCTTTCTCCAGTGCACGCGAGAATTCAATTGATTCGAGCGCCTGCAGGACAATTTCAGATGCCATCCCTCTCATCCCCTCTCGCTCATAGTGCCTCGTAGACCAGATCGATCAGATCTCGGACCACCAAATCGCTCTCGTGGCCGGTCGTTTTCACCGCGTCGGCATACATCGTGTAATCCTTGGGGCAGGCGACGATGAAGAGCTGAACATCCTCGAGCGCGCAGGCTTCTGTGATCCTGGCCTCGCTTGGCCTTTCCTTCACCTCTGTCTCACCCATCCAGATACGGCCCCCGCCTGCGCCACAGCAGAATCCCCGATCCCGATTGCGGGGCATCTCGACCAACTGGCAGCCAGTTGCTTCGATAACACGCCGGGGTGCCTCGTATATGCCGTTATATCGACCGAGGTAGCACGGGTCGTGATAGGTAACCTTCAGGCCGAGCTGTTTCTTGAGTTGGAGTTGACCGCTGCTGAGCAGTTGATCGAGCAATTCTGCGTAGTGCAGGATGGGGCGTCCGCCATTGACCTCGGGTGGATACTCATTCTTCAAAGCGTTGTAGGTATGGGGATCCGTGGTGACGATTGCCTCGTATGAACACTTCTCGAGCGTGGCCAGGTTGTCTTCGACCAGCATTTCAAAGAGGCCTTCCTCACCTACCCGACGGATATCATTGCCAGAATTCTTTTCTCCGTCGTAGAGAATCCCAAAATCCACACCGGCTGCTTGCAGGACGTGGGCTGTCTTGCGTGTGATTTCCGTCAGGCTGCTGTGGAAGGAGGCATAGTCGCCTACATACCATAGGTAGCGAACCGGATTCCGGCGCGCATCAACCAGCGGAGGCTCCAGATCGCGCGCCCACTTCGCCCGGGCACGTTCGGCCTGACCGAAGGAATTGCCATAGCGCCCCAGGTTCGCCAGCGCATCCTGCAGCATGCCATCTACTCGTCCCTCGATCACAAGGTGGCGGCGCAGATCGACGAGCGGTGCGACATGTTCGATGAACAGCGGACACTCCTGATCACATGCCAGGCAGGTGGTGCATGCCCAAAGGAAGGCATCGCTAAGGACCCCGTCGCCCAGCTCGCGGCCTTCGTAGCCGTTCCCGTTGCTTCCGTGCGTCCGACGGGCAACACCATCCCTGATCAACTCATCGCGCAAACGCATGATCAGCAGCTTAGGGCTCAACTCGAGCCCACTGGCGTACGCTGGGCACACATCCTGACAACGACCGCATTCCGTACAGGTGTAGAAATCAAGCATTTGGCGCCATGAGAACTGCTCGATCATGCTCACACCGACATCATTGCCGAACTCCGGAGCCGGCTGCAGCCTTCCTGGTGGTTCCAGGTTGCGTAGATAGACAGCTGGCAGCGATGTGACCACATGGAAATGCTTTCCGCCCGGCAGCTCTGTCAGAAAAATAAGCACAACACCCAGGTGGATCCAGTATGCGATCTCCCCGACGATGAACTGACTCGCTCCTGGCAGGCTGGCGAAAAGTCCCCCGGCCAGTCCTGAAATCGGACGCCAGGCAGCAAGTGCGTCTTCGCCCAGATTGATATGGATGCCGTTCATGACTAGCAGGCTGAGCATGATCGTCATGATGAAAAGCAGTACGACTACGCCCTGGCTTTTATGGCTGCCGCGGTAGCGCTCCGGATTGATGATGATGCGGGTGTATAGCCCGACCAGCACTGCAGCCGAGACAAAAACCGCGAACAGGTCCTGGAGCAGCGCCAGCGGCCCGAAGGTGCCTATGAATGGCAGAACGAATGTCGAGTCCCGAAAAGCAAGCATTCCTTCGAGCATAGCCTGAAGGATTGTCAACGAAAGCAGGATAAAACCCCAGAAGATGAAGAAATGAGCCGTTCCGGGCACGAATACCCGGAAGAGCTTCAGCTGGCCGCCAACGTACACCAGCAGCGATTTAAACCGGTCGATGACGCGGGCCTCCATCGGACTCGGGCGGCCGCGACGCATATTATCCCATAGCATCTGGTATACGCGCAGCAGGAAGAATCCGCCGGCTATCAGAATCGCTGCCAGGGCAACGATGGATTTGATGACTTCGTAGTCCATTAGATCACCCGCCCTTCGCGGCTTTGATCTTCTCCGTTAGAACCGGCATCAGGTCGAGCGCGTCAACCTGGACCCCGAAATTTGCATACTCGAAGATTGGTGCGGCCGCATCAGTGTTCACGGCTATGATCAAATCCGAATCAGCCGCTCCTTCCATGTGCTCGGGTGCTCCGCTGATGCCCACGGCAAAGTAGAGCTTAGGCTTAACATGCTTCCCAGACTTCCCAACCAAGCGTGAAGTCGGAAGCCAGCCCTGATCGACAACTGGCCGTGAAGCACACATGACCCCACCTAACGCCTCCGCCAATTCCTCGGGGATCTCAAGGTTCATCTCTTGCTGTATCCCCCGACCGACTGCAACCAGGATCGGCTCGCGTGTGATATCGACATCGCCTGCTTCGGGTGCGATATACCCTTTAAGACTGACCCGTAGAGAGGTCAGATCCGGAGCTTCAACCGGTGTGATCTCAGGTTTGCTTGAACTTTTCCCATCTTCCGGTTTATACACCCCTGGAACCATCGTTATCAGCGTGGTGCTATCGGGGAGGCTGCCTTCGGCAAATATCTTTCCGCCACAAATCTGACTCTGGTAGTGTAGCTTGCCGGCTTCGCCGGATAACGAACGGCAAAGGCTGACCAGTGGTAGATTGAGTTGAGCGGAAAGCGCACCGGCAACATCGGCGCCAATCGAGGTCTCTCCCATCAGTACTGCGCGCGGAGATTCGCGTTCGATGACGCTGGCCAGCGTCCGACAGTATGCTTCTGGCGTAAAGTCGGCAAGTGCTGCATGGTCGATGTACATGACGTTGTCGGCAGCGAGATCTGCTGACAAACCCTGCGCTTCATGACCCAGGAGCAGGCCCTGAAGTCTTCCCCCGCTTGCCAGGGCCAGCACTCGACCGGCGGCAAGCATCATGTAGGATAGATCGCTCACCTGACCCTTCAGGTGCTCGATAAGTACGAAAATATCAGCGGACATCAGCCCCTCCTTGGTCGATCAGAGCGCACCGTGTTCACGTAGAAGAGTAACTAAACGATCTGCGATCGCCTCGATGTCTCCCTCAATCATTTCTGCATGTTCTCCCCCTTCTGGAAGAATCATGCGCTCAACATCCACGCCACCCTGCGTGTCCAGCGCCGGAGCCGGTAGTTCATCAAGCGACATGGTTTTCATCGCCTGACGGACCTTGCTAACGGCTACATAGCGCGGGGGGGATTCGGCGGCCTGGATTCCGAGGACAGCAGGAAGCTCAACTTCCATCTCGCCAATCAACCCACCGGTGAATTCTTTGCGCACGGTGCAGCGCCCGTCCCCGACTGAAACACCCGAGATGTACCCGACATAGGGCCATTGCATGAGTCCAGCCAAGATCGGGCCAAGCGCGCCATCAAGATCGTTATTGGCCTGAACACCGGTCAGGATCAGGTTGGGGTTTAATCCACCTAGGACACTTGCATAGGCGCGGGCCAGCGCGTGGTTGTTGACAGGGCCGTCGCCTACACCAGTAAGGCGGATCTGGTGATCAGCGCCCTTGGCAGCAGCTGTGAAGAGGATATCATCCATGCCTTCGGTCCCGAGCCCGATCACCGTTACCTCGGCTCCTTTTCTTTCTTTCAACAACAGCGCTTGTTCCAGGGCGTGCTCATCATGTTCATTGATGATCTGGCGCATGAAGGTCATGTCGAGAGACTTGCCTCCCGCATCAATTTCAAGCTCTTCCACCAGATCAGGGACAAGTTTGACCAGGACTACGATGTTCATCGTCTACTCCTCGATTCCCATGGCTGCGGCAAGGAGCTCGGCGATCTCCTTGATTTCCAGACCACTCGCACCCGGAATCGCCTTCGCCGCATCTTCAAACCGTGATGGCTCGTACGGGCAAGCTACAACCAGAACCCGCCTATGGCCGTTTTCCGATCCGAGTTCCTCTGCAGTTTCCTGGCCAAGGGCCGAAACGGCTTCGCGTACACGCCATTCAGAAATGCGCGCTTTCGATTTTTCCCATCTGAAACCATCCAACCACATCCCACCGCCGCCTCCACCACAGCACAAGCTGTTCTCAAAGGCATGTGTCATCTCCTGCCGTTCGAGGCCTGGGATCAGGTCCAGCAGCTGGCGGGGGGCGTCGTAGATGCCGTTTGCCCGTCCGAGGTAGCAAGGATCGTGGTAGACGACCTGAGCATGAAGCTCCGTCTTGAGCAGCTGCTCCAACGGTTCCAGGTAATCGAGCAGGAATTGGGTGTAGTGGTGGATGGGGTAGGTAATATCTAGCCGGGGGTACTCGTTCTTGATGGCGTTGAAGGCATGCGGATCACCGGTTATGATCTGGCCGAATTCATACTTCGAGAAAGCGGCCGCATTCTTCTCTGCAAGCATCTCGAAAAGCCCGATCTCACCAGCCAGGCGCAGCGAATCACCGTCGCTGACCTCCTCCGGACCGAGGATGGCAAAGTCGATACCCAGTGCGTGTAACACCCTGGCGAGCGAACGGGTGGCATGCCGGGAGCTCGGATGGTACGAGCCATAGTCACCAACGAACCAGAGTACGTCAACCGGCCGTTGGAGCTTGGCCATGAGCGGAACCTCGAAACCGAGATCAGCAGTCCACTCTGCCCGTCTGCGGGGTGACTCACCAAGCGGGTTGAAGTAGCGCTGGGCCTTCTCCAATGCATCCTGAAGTTCTGTCGGAACATTGCCAGCCAGCAGCATTTCTTCCTTGACATGTGTCGTCAACCCAGCTGTCACGGGGATCTTGGCTGGGCAAGCCTGGGTGCAGGCGTAGCATGAGACGCACATCCAGGCAGTGTCGCAAGCGAGGACATCATCGATCATCCCGGCCCGTATTGCGGTGATCATGAGGTGAGGGGGATAAACCATGATATAGCCGAAGGGGCAAGCCCCGCTGCACGCCCCGCACTGCAGGCAGAGATTGATCCGTTCACCATCGGGGACAACTTCAAATAATTGATGCAGGAATTGGGTTGAGCTGTCGATTGTCTTGGTTTCCATAGGCTATCCCTCGTTTTTTCTGGCGGACGGCATGATTTCAACTGGTAGCGGGGTGGATCCGGTAATTTTAAGTGGGGGCAATGCAATATGATTACAGGATCCCGGAAGAGTACTTTGAGCAGAGGCTGGGAAAGAAGAATGCAGGCCGCGCTGCAAGGGGGTTGTGTGTAGTTTCTTGTTCCCCATGCAGCGATTAACCTCAGCGATGAAAGAGCCGTACGCAATAACTCCTGTCATACACCAGCTCGTGTTTGATTGCGCTTGGCTAGAGATCCGCGGAACACTATGGACTAAGGGGCTAATGTTCCTGATACCCTGGCCAAGCAAGGCACCGTAAACGGACAAGGTCTACATGATTATGTGAATTCTGTCACAATTATCGTAGTGACAGTCTGCCCCAATGAAGTAGATGAAAGTAATTCATAAATTGCTTTACAATCTAAGTGGAGAATAATTGGGGGATTCCGGCAAGGAAATCTTCTAAAAAAAGCATCAGAGGATGTTCAAGCGGCAAGGATGGGATATGTGGGGGTATACCGATCAGTAGAAGCTAGTCGACGCCTACAGCCTCCTTCAATTTGGGTAAGCAGACTGTAAAAGTCGTTCCTTGATCTTGAACGCTGCGCACCTCCAGGTGACCGCCGAGACGATCGAGGACCTGCTTCACGATACTCAAGCCAAGACCGGTCCCGGGCAGCCCTGTATGACGGGCGTTCGGCGCACGAAAGAATTCCTCGCCCAGGTGTTCCAACCCTTCTACCGGGATCCCGATTCCGGTGTCGGTCACCTGGATTTCGACGTCGTTATCTTGCGCATAGACATTTAGCGTTACGCTCCCGCCCTCTGGTGTGTACTTGATGGCGTTATCCAATAGGTTCGATAGAATCGTCTTGAGTCCGTCGCTGCTCGAGTGGATGAAGAGCGGGGTGGATTGTGGTTTGTAGCGCAGATGAACGCCTTTCTCCTCCGCTTTAGGGGCGAGTTCCTGTGTTACATCCATGAGCAGTGCCACTAAATTAAGCTGCTCGATCTGTAGCTCGAGTTCGGGATTCTTGCTCGCCGCCAGTCCTAACAGGTCGTTCACGAGCGTCTGAAGGCCGCTCAAACGCAATTCAACGCGGCTGAGTAGCTCATGTTGATCCTCCGACAGCGCCCCGGCCATCCCCTTCAAGATTGTGCGCAGCAGGCTCTGGGACGCGCCTAATGGGGAGCGCAGCTCGTGCGCCATCATCCACATGAAGTTCGTTTTGAATTTATCCAGCCGGGCCAGTTCAGCCTTTTCGTGTTGAAGATCATCCAGCTGCGTTTCGAGTGCCCGAGCGCGTTTGGCTTCCAGCGCCAATCTGCGCCTCTCAATGCCCTGGCGGACCGTAAGCTCCAGTACGTCTGCGTCAAAGGGTTTTGCGAGAAAATCGTAGGCACCCTGCTTGATCGCTTGAACCGCTAATTCCACAGTTGCATAGCCGGTGATGATCACACAGACAGTATCCGCATCACGCGCCAGGATCGGTTCAAGTAGATCGATCCCGCGCCCGTCCGGCATCATCACATCAATCAAGACAAGGTCGAAGTCTGTTTGTTCGATCTGGGTGAGAGCCGCCTTGATCGTTTCTGCTGATTCAACTTGATATCCGAGCGGTTCCAGCACCTTGCGGCAGCCCTGGCGGATCCCGGGCTCATCATCGACCACAAGCACGCTGCGGACATCATCTATCATTTAGATCTCGCTTTCGCCGCCCTCTGCATGGAGCCGGTCGATTTGAGGATTGTGCCGGATTGGTAGAGTGATGTGGAACGTAGTTCCCTCACCAACCTTGCTGTTGACCCAGATCTGCCCCCGGTGCATCTTGATGATGCCGTAAACAATCGATAGACCCAATCCGGTACCTCTACCGAAGGCTTTGGTTGTGAAGAATGGGGTGAAGAGCTTATTCAGATGATCTTCCGGGATACCGCAGCCCGTATCTGAAATTTGAATCTCGATTTCGCCCGAGGCGTGCGTAGACGTGCACAAGCTGATTGTGCCGAGACCTGAGATCGCTTCGGCCGCATTGTTCAGCAGGTTGATGAAGACTTGCTGCAGCTGGCTGGGATCGGCCTCGATCAAAGGCAGGTCGGGAGCATATTCTCCTTTAATCGAAACATGTTGAAACGATGTTAGATGACTAATGCTCGCAGCCACTTGTTCGAGAAGCGTATTGACGTCAGTCGGTTGAGTTAAGACTTCCTGTTGGCGAGCGAAGTTTAGAAGATCGCTCACAATGATTTTGCAGCGAGTGGCCTCCTGAATAATGGTGTTCAAATCCTGCTGCTGAGTCGGGTCAATGGCTTCCCGTTGCATCGCCGTCGCGAAGAGCAGAATGGTGCCGAGCGGGTTATTGATCTCATGCGCAACTCCGGCCGCTAATTGTCCCATCGAAGCCAGCCGTTCCTTATGAAGCAACGAATCCTGCGTTTCTTGTAGTGTTTCGATCATCCGGTTAAAGGAGCGTCCCAGCATGGCCAATTCACCAGAGCCGGCCGGTTCGATACGAACTGACATATCACCATCGGCAAGGCGCTGATTGGCAGCTACCAGGGCTGTGATTGGGCGGGTGATGAAGCGCGCTGTGGGGATGGCGATCACACCAGCTAAGAAAATGCAGATCAGTGCCGTCAGAATCACCCGGCTGTTGAAAGTATGCACCAGGTTCTCAAAGGCCGACACACGCGCTCCGACATATAGGCTGCCGACAACCTGACCGAGGTGATCGGATAGTGGGACATAGCGTGTGATGTACCATTCATTGACAACAAAGGCCCGGCCGATATAATCTTCTCCGCGATCGAGTACCTGCTCGCGTACTGCCCGCGAGACACGTGTACCTACCGCACGCTGCCCTTGTTCATTCGGCACGTTGGTTGAGACGCGCAGATCCCCGAAGAAGATCGTCACAGTATCAATGCCGGCGACTGCACGTATGCGATCGACGAGCGTGAAATCATTATTGAAGAGATAAGCCGAAAGCACGCTGCCGATTTGTGGTCCGGAAGATGTTCGAATGGGAGAGATGCCGACCAGGGCTAGGCCGGCAGTTCCCTCACGCCTGTCGAATGGTTCTGGATGGGCTTGAGGCGTATCAAGCAATGCGATCGCGGCTTGCCCTGCAAGGCCGACTTGAGAAAGCAGCTCTGCCGGGAGGATTTCCGTTGCGGCGATCTCACTCCCAGCTTCCTGGGCGTAGGCAAGGATAGGCAAAGTTTCGAAATTACCCCCCCGAATCACCTCGGATATCGTGCCATCCGGATTAAGGACGCGCGCGGTGACGATGTCACCTTCTGGGCTTAGAACTGCGATGAGATGTGTACCGCCGAGAGCAAGGACTGTGATCTTGTTCGTGATTTGTTCGTCGATTTGCGTGATTGCGGCGGGGTCGGTTTCTATCGCTCCCGGTAGGGACTGGATCACCCGTGAATCGAGGCTCAAACGGTGGCTGATGCCGGCTATTTCCTCTAGTTTCAAGTGGTAGAACTCCTGGGCGAGGTCCATATCACGGGAGACTCTTTCATCCTCTGCCCGAGCCAGGTAATCACGCAGGATGCGCGCAACCACGAGCGTATTTAGGCCCAAGGTCAATGCAGCGATGAGCGAGAAAGACATGATTTGAAGCCGCTGCAATCGTCCGCCCAGAAGATGGACTAGTTTGTTCATCGCTTGCGCCTTCGCTCCGAATGATGAGCCGCCATTAGCACTCCCACTGCGTTACGCCCACTAAAAAGATCGGGATCGTCTTCAAAACCCCAAACCGCATGTCATACCCGTGAATTACAAGCGGTTATCGATCTTGACCGGACGATCCCAGTTTTGAGCATTCGAAAGATCAGACTGTTTCGCGGCTCAGCATCCACTCAACTTTTGTGAGTAAGTCATCCGGGTCGATCGGCTTATCGACATACAACTCGACTGGCAGGTAATCCATGTCAATCTCACCCAACAAGGGCGTCTTGCTTTGGACCGCCGTCAGCATCAATATCGGTATTTTATTGAATTGAGCGTACTTCGAGGCCGGATCCGGGTTATGGAGTTCTTTCGCGAGTTCGAAGCCTTCGGTTGGCGTATCCATCATGACGTCCAGAATGATCAGGTCTATGGGCGTCGCCTTCAAGGCTTTGATTCCGGCTTTCCCATTCGGGGCGTCTTTTACCGAATGTCCGGCATGTTCAAGTGTCATGCGGATAGCGGTTACGATATCGGAATCATCATCAATGATCAGAATTGTTGCCATGGGATTGGATCCTTTCTTGATGCGTTTGGCTGAGCGTCGTATTTCGAAACGCCAATGCTGCTCAGCTGAGTTTAACTGACCGCAAACTGTTTGATTTCTTCCTGGCCTTTGATATAGATAGAAAGTTCAACGCCAAAGAATTCAGCCATTGCAACTGAATTGTCTGGATCGACGCCACCCCATTTAGCAAATTCAAGATCCCCAGGCAGGTTATACCGTCCGTCGTAGCTGCTCCCATCTGGCATAATCGCTCCCCAGAGCCGTTTCGCCCGTGCTAGCTGCTTCGGGGTGAGATTCCGAACTTCATGTAAGTTAGCTTTGAATAGGTCCACTCCCTCCAGGTCCGCCTTGTTCAGGTCCGCCGATCGTAGATCGGTCCGGGTCAGGCGAGTACCTGTGAGGTTAGTCATAGAGAGATCGGCCGATTCGAGATGAGCTTGATGCAGGTCAACACCTGAAAGGTCGGCCTTGAAGAGATCCGCACCCTGCATATGTGCATGGCAGAATGGGAGCCCTTGCAGTGAGCCATCTTCCAGCCAGCCTCGCGCCCGCAGTTCTTCAATTGCTTGCAAAACACATTTATTGTCAGGACTGCGGAGCTTTCTAATGAGATCCATCAACGTTGCCATCGAAGCCTCCTTTTCTAAATACAGCGCCTCCGTTGGAATGGAGTGGCTGGGCAATGAACATATCGTTGATCTCTGAGGCTACAATAATCAAGCTGAGTAACAGGTCTGGTTACGAGGTGGTCTCAATTAAGTAACAATCGAAGACACAGGCAGGCTTATTCGAGGCGGGGGTTGGAGTTCAGTTGGGTGCCTATAGGTACAGGAATCACCTGCCCAAACAACACGTGGTTTTGCTTCCTACGCCGATCAACTTTGGTCTACCGCAAGGCAGGTACATGTTTCGAGTACGCCGGGAATTGATTGAATGTCGCACGACACTTGATGTGAAATCTGTTTTATATTGCAGCCCTCGACGACTGCCACGGCGTCGTAAGGGCCGAAGGTCATGGTCGCATCCTCGATATCATCCAGCCTGCGCAATAGCTTGAGAGCCGGCAGAATTTCACCGGGCGAGATCTTGATGAGCACATAGGCTTTCATGTCATCGCTCCGTCTCCCAGTTTCCCCCCACGTTTGTAGTTTCTTGGAAGCCTCCAGGTGTTGTCAGGTCCTGAACAGGACTTTCGGCCAGATCAAGTACGTTACGGGTTTTCGGCAGGATGATCTGCATCAGTTCTACCAGCGTGTTAAGTGTAGCCATGACTTGCGCAGAGATCGGCAACCCGAAATCAAGCCTTGCGGGTTGAATCGCGAGAATGAGCACCTCACTCACTCCGGCAAGTTCGGCTAGGGCGATCGTGAAAGTTGAGAGCGAACTGCGATGTGTATATAGATTGCTGGCCTGGAATTGGTCTGGAGTAAGCAAAGCGACATCACCTGGCTGACCCTGAAAATTGACGGCATCGACGATCAGCATCAGATCCGGGTGGGCGGCTTTTATTTCGCTGAAGACATTTTCGGGAGTTGTCGTTGCGTCGATCAAGAATACCGGAGGTGTGTACTTTGAAAGAGCTCTGACTATTGCAGGACCAACGCCATCATCGGCACGAAGCGGATTGCCGACCGCCAACAGGCAGACTCTTCGGCCCTCCATTTTCGAGCTCAGCGTGTCAATCAATACCGGCTTCTCAAGAAGAATCATCGAACCGCTAACTTACCGTACGCAGGAATCTCCGAATCGGCCGCAGGAAGTAACCCAAGGTGAGGAAGGCCGTTCCAGCAATGATGATCGACAAGACGGGGCCATAGGGTTCAGCGGCCACACCGAGCAAATACTTGCTGTAGAAACTTCCAAATGGTGGAAGGCCAGAAAGCCATAAAGCTGCAATCATAAAGATCGAGAAGCGAATCGGCATGCGTGAGGCTAAGCCATTCATTTGTCGGATGCTTCCTGTTTTCAGTTTGCGTGTGATCGACCGGCCGCAAATCAAGAGAACTGCGATCGCAGCTCCACCGGTTAGCAAATAAGAGAAGGCTGCTTCTGCCGATAGCGTCGCGCCCAGAACCACGAATCCGATCTGGCTTGTGGCTGCCAGGATCGAGAGTCTTGTCAGGTCCGTCTCCACCCATGCCAGCATACCCCAGCCTACCATCCCCACACAGGCGATGATCTGTGTACCCCGAATCAGGCTTGGAAACTGAGGGAAGAGCAAGGATGCGGTAAAGCTAATTGCGTATAGTGCCCAGAGGAGATAGGTTGGTATGAGGCGCGCATTGAACAACTGCATCAGTTTTCCGAGGACGGCGATAAAACCCGGTACGACCTCTTGATAAAGATCCGCCAGGCCTTGATCAATGTATTTGTAGATGACATTCGAGCCCCAGGTGATGAAATTGAGCACGTAATTGTAAAGGTCGAAAACCCCTCGTTCTGCCATATGCAAGATCGTTCCAAGGCCACGCATGGTCTTGATTGGACCATAGAACTGGGCTCCGGAGACACGATATGACCCGTCCTTCGGATCTTCCCCTCCGACAAAGACATCGACCGCTTCCGCTTTTTGACCGCGGCTGAGCAAGTAAAAGACCATACCTACAGCCAGGCTCAGCACGAGCAGGATCACTGCCATACCTGATTGCCAGATCCCGGGAATCACAATCTCCCGTCCGCTTTCGCTCAGGATGGGCTGAATTAGAGTCCGTAATATCCAGGGATAGAAAATACCAAAACCTATAATGAATATGGATAGGATTATCGATGGGATAATCAAGAACGGAGCTGCTTCTCGTACCCGCTGCAGCTTTGCTGGGCGCTCACCCCAGAAGATCGAATACATGAGTTTCATAAAGGACGCCAGCGTCAGCGCCGAACCGAACATGGCGGTCAATAGGATGGCGACAAAACCCGGCCCACCACGATCGATGATCCCCTGGTATATCAGCCATTTTGAGACAAACGCGTTCAAGGGTGGCACACCCGAGATGCCTAGTGCGGCTATCAAGGTTGTCGCAAAGGTCCAGGGCATAGCGTCTGCCAACCCGCCGAGTTCGGTGAATCGAGTTTGGCGGGTTTGACGTTCAACCGCTCCTCCGCAAAAGAAAAGGCTGCCCTTGAGAATCACCAGATTGAGCATGTGTAGGATGCCGCCAGCAATGCCGATAGTCGTGCCCGTCCCAATTCCTAGGACCATGTAACCGACCTGGGACACGTTATGGAAGGCGAGCATTTTGCGGTAGTCGCTCTGGATCAGCGCCATCGCCACACCACAAAGGATCGTCGCAGCCCCAATTCCCATCAAAATCGATTCCACTATCGGTGTTAGTATGAACCAGCTGGTTACCATCTGCCCCAGGAGGTAGATTGCGACAAGCTTATCGATCGCGGCTGGCATATAGGCCATGACCGGGATGGGCGCATCAGTGGCGATAGCAGGAATCCAGCTATGGAAGGGGATCACGCCACCCTTGGCAAAAACGCCGACCAGGATCAGTGAGAAAGACAGTACGATCGGACCAGATGCGAGTTGAAGCGACTGGGCGGTAAGGTCGGTGAATGTCAGCGTACCGGTTAAATACCAGAGCTGAGAAAAGCCGAAGAGCATTGCCAGATCCGCTCCACCTATGATCAGCAGGGTCTTCGTTGCCGAGGGAAGTGCCTGGTCCGAGCCGACCAGGACAAGGAGAAAGAGGAATAGGCCGAGCAATTCCCAGAACAGGAGCAGCAGGATGAATTGATTCGCGAGCGCCACGCCACAGGTCATTCCCAGCGCACTCATCAAGCTGACGTAATAAAGGCGATGTCGTTGGGTCCCTTCTATGTACCTCTTGGAGTAGAGGATGGTCAGCAGCGCAAAGACTGAAGCGGCGATAAGGGTAAGTTTGCCGAACGGGGTCAGGTTGAGATCGAACTCGAAGTGTAACTCGTTCCCCACTGTAAACCAGGGTAAGACGAGGCGTAAATGAGGCTGCAGGAAAAGGTAGGACGAGACCAAACATTGTAGCAACGCCGCAATGAGAGCGATCCATTCGCGCGGCTGCTCGGTCTTTCTGGGGATCAACTGACAGAGACCTGCAGCCAGGACCGGAACGACAATCGGCAGGAGCAGAGTCCACTCCATTGGCATCACCTCAAGAGTTGAGCAACAACGACATTGACTGGCTTAAGCACGCTGGGGATGGCCACGCCAATTGCCATCGAAAGGACGGCGAATACGAGGACTGTCGCAAGCATGATTGGGGTGCCTTCTTTGATATCTTGCACTTGCTCAGCCCCCAGGAACATTCCGTTGAATAAACGGAGCATATAAGCCAATGTGAGGAATCCACCAAAGACCGCCACAGCTGCGTAAGGCGCGGCGTCTGCCTGCAACACGCCCACGACGATCATGAGCTTACCGAAAAATCCAGCAGTAGGGGGTATTCCTGCAATCGTTAGAGCGCAAAGCGCGAATGCGATCGCAGTGAGCGGCATTCTATTCAGTAAGCCGCCCATTTTCCGCAAGTCACGAGTATGAGTTGATTTCTCGACGATGCCCACACAGAGGAAAAGCCCAGCTTTTGCAAAGCTGTGAGCTAGCAGGAAGGCCAATCCACCCGCAACTCCAATCACGGTGCCGGTTGCTAAGCCCAGATAAACATATGCCAGCTGCCCGAGGGTTGAGTAGGCGAGCACACGCTTGGCATTGTTCTCAACCAATGCCGCGCCACCGGCAACGATAATTGTTGTCACGGCGACGATAAAGGTTGGCGATTGCCATCCCTGGGGCAGGCCGAAGGTTCCTACAAAAATTCGCGCAAAGGCAAACACGCCTATGATGACCAACACCGCAGCATGCAGCAGTGCAGTCACCGGTGAAGGCGCGACACCCGCTGCAGGCAACCATACTTGCAGCGGAACCTGGGCAGATTTTGTCAGGATGCCGAGGAAGATGAAGAAGAGCGCAAGGTCGCTGACGCTCTTGCCTCTCAGTGCGGTCAGAGTAAGCGTGCCTGCGTCATGCCAGATCATTTCCATTCCGATCAACATGAAGAAGGAGCCGAAGACCGTCATCATCAACGCGGTATCGGCGTTTCGGAGGTGCTCAGGCACGCGGAAAAAACCGATCAAACGCCAGGAACAAAGGGCGGTTGTTTCCCAGAAGATATACATCATTAGCAGGTTGTTTGATAAAACCAAACCCATCATGGCTCCGAGGAAGAGGACGATCAGGAAGTAGTACTCGCCAAGATGGACATCCTCTCCCATGTAGCCAAGCGAGTAGAACACGATCAGCAACCCGATGAAGGAAGCCATGGTGGCAACCAAGACGCCCAGTCCGTCCACAATAAGACTTAAATCAAGTCCAGGGATCAGCATCGGACCAAGGATAGTAGCCTGTGCCCGTGGCGCGAAGGGAATCAAGCTTAGGCAAAGCACAAAGGTCGCGCTCACGACCAGGACGGCCAGCAGATTGCGAAGCCAACCAGCAAACCGGTCAGCAATGAGCGTCAAAAAGGATCCAAGGATCGGGACGGTGAAGGTGGCCAAAGCTAACATGCCGTTTACCTGTCCTCACCAGCCCAGGAGTGCCAATCCTGCTCCCAGGGCTGCAATGAGCGCGAGCCGGGTCCAAAACAGTTTCAATGCCTGATCGATGCGCAGACGGGCGTGGGTGGATTTGATAACGACGATGACGACAAGTACAAGGCTTAGTTTCATGAAGAATCCCAGCCAGGACAATGCTGACGGTCCGATCGGGCCGATGAATAAAAGGATCAGGAGGGAAGGTAACGAAAAGAATGACATCGCGCCCGAAATCTTGTAAAGCGCCAGGCCAGCACCCGAATATTCAGCGAGTGGCCCACCGATGAGTTCGGTTTCAGCTTCACCGATATCGAAGGGTATAAAGCCGAGCTTCGCTTGTATACAAAGCAAGGCGACGGAGAAGGCAAGCACGCCTGATATCGAGAAGAGAACCGGCCCGTGAAGCGATTGATAGAGCAGTACATCGCCGAGTCGGATGGAATGTACCTTTGCCAGAACGGTGAAGATCGCAAGTAGGAAGCCGATCTCGTATGCCAGGATCATGTTCATCTCACGTCCGGCTCCGATCGCACCGAAAGGACTGCGGCTGGCACTGCCGCCGAGGATCAAGGCAATCGGTGGTAGGCTCGCCAGATAGATCAGTACCAGGACATCACCCACAAAGCTGACTTCCGGATTCATGATCGTGCGGAAGATGATTGTGGCGGTCAGCATCGAGCCGGCAAGTGCGATCATGGGGGCGATGATGAATGTCAAATTGCGGTTGCCGCCGGGGATTAACATGCGCTTGCTAAGCAGCTTGCCGATGTCGGCGAACGGTTGATACCAGGGAGGACCCTTGCGACTTTGCAGGAGTGCGGTCAGCTTGCGATCGACCCAGATTAGAAAAAGCCCGCCGATGGCTGTGAATAGAAAGCCAGGGAAGATCAAGCAAGCAAATATCGCTGATAGGATTGAGTGGAAATCCATTTGTCAGACCCTTTCCTTCGGTCGAAGGATCCTCAACGCGTTGCCGTTACCCCGATCTTTCCCCTTAAACTTCCTTGTAGGTTTGGGATTTGACAGTTTTCGGGACCATTCCAAGAGCTTGTGCGACTCCATACAGGATCGCCTCAGGACGCGGAGGGCAGCCGGGGATGAACATATTTACGGGCAGCACATTCGCCAGGCCTCCAAGTGTGGCATAGGAATCATGCCAGATCCCACCTCCTGAGGTGCAGGACCCGATCCCAATGACCAGTTTCGGGTCTGGAACGGCCTCGTAGACTCGCATCAGGCGCTCGCGAACTTTACGCGTAACGGGTCCTGCTACAAGTAAGGCATCCGCATGGCGTGGAGTGTGGACAAGTTTGATACCGAATCTTTCGCAATCATAGAATGGCGTTAAGACGTCCAGCACTTCGATATCACACCCGTTGCAGGAGCCTGCATTAACGTGGTAGACCCAAATGGACTTCTTGAAGCACCAATCAAGCATTGAGCCAGTCATACTTAAGCTCCTCAATGAGTGCCGGTGTCTGGAGAGAGGCTCGACGTCTGCACCTGAAGCATAGCGTGGACCAGATCATATCCTCCGCTTTGATACCGACCTCTTCGCGCAATATTTCGCTCGCCCGTTGTATCCCTCGCTCCGTTCCAATTACGTCACCGCATTCACGGCAGCGAAGAGTCTTGAGCCAGATCTCGATCTTTAGATCATCGAGGTCTGGGGTAGCTGTTTCGAAGGCCGGAGACATTACGATCGCTTCCATATAGCAGACATCGCGGCAGCGACCGCAGTAAGTACACCGGGTCAATAAGACTGTGATTTGACGATAATCTTCACTATCCTGCAGTGTGATCAGCCTGGAGGGGCAGGCGTTTGCGCAGGCGCCACAGCCGATGCAGAGCTCACAGTCAAACTGCGGCAGGCCCCGAAACTCACCTTCCGGGTTGTGCGGTGAGAAGGGGTAGCCAAGCGTTACGCGACCTGGCTGCAGGCAAACGAGCGCTTCTTTAAGTTCGCTGATTAAATGCTTAAACATGATTGCTCAACCCTGTTGACGCAGGTCTCTTAAAAGGTCTTTCTGGTGATAGATGGTGATGTTTCCGCTGTTGCAATCGGTGACCTCCATTCTTTCCGTGCAGGCGAAGCAAGGATCGAGGCTCCCGACGCTAATCGGCACATCGGCAATAGACATTCCCACCAGCAGAGCGGGGATGCTCTGGAGATTTGCATAGGTCGGGGCGCGCACACGCCAGCGATCAGGCCGCTGTCCCATGCCGCTCAGGATGTAATGAAATACCTCACCGCGTGGCGCTTCGACAACACTCAAACCTACGACTCCC
The DNA here is from genome assembly GCA_034430615.1 of Anaerolineales bacterium. Lineage (GTDB taxonomy): Bacteria > Chloroflexota > Anaerolineae > Anaerolineales > E44-bin32 > E44-bin32. The sequence goes on from DAOUEJ010000086.1 coordinate 32,118, forward strand.
GAGTCGATCGAGGATACAGCAACGCAATATGGACCAGGCTCCAGCATCGCCACGCACTGTTGCAGGATTTTCAGGGTTTCCTTGATTTCGCGTATACGCACCATCGTGCGTGCCCAGCTATCGCAGCCCTGCTCGACGCAGATCTCAAAGTCCAGCTCGGTATAGGCAGCGTAGGGATGATCGATTCTCGCATCGATTGCCAGACCCGAACCCCGTGCTGTTGGACCGACAACGCAATATGCCCGTGCGTCTTCTGGGGAAAGGATGCCACTGTTTTCCAGTCTCAAACGCAGGCTGCTGTCATATAAGATGGCGTCGACAACATCTGTTACTTCCGTCTCGATTTTGGCCAGCATGGTCGCCATACGTTCAGCAGTGTCCGGGGGGATGTCGCGTGACACGCCGCCGATCTTGTTCATGCCATACGTCTTGCGATTACCGGTAAGATACTCGGCCAGCCACATCACCGGCTCGCGAATTCGCCAGGACTGCATGAAGAGCGTATCGAAGCCTATGAAGTGGCAGGCTAATCCCAGCCACAGTAAGTGGCTGTGAAGGCGTTCAAGTTCAAGCAAGAGGGTTCGAATCAATTGCCCCCGGCGAGGTACTTCGATACCTGACGCAGCTTCGATCGCCTGGCAGTAGCAGGTACTGTGGACGAAACCGCAAATACCGCAGATGCGTTCAGCGATAAATGGGATTTGCGCATAGGTTAATTCAGAATCACCCAGTTTCTCGATCCCGCGGTGGCTGTAGAAAAGGCGGACATCAAGGCCGAGGATGCGCTCACCCTCCACGTAGAGATGGAGGTATGCGGGTTCCTCTAATGTAGGGAAAAACGGGCCGATTGGAACTACCATGCTCCCATCCGGTCCTGGCAAAGGTCCAGCACGATTAACCCCGTCCGTTTCTGGCCGTTCATTGAATTTAAAATCCTTGCGTAGTGGATACGATCCATCAGGCCAGTCATCCGGCAGTATCAGGCGGCGTGGATCTGGGTGTCCGAGCACCTGGATACCCAGCAGATCCTGTACTTCCCGTTCGGACCAATTCGCCCCTGGGATGACACCGGTAATTGAATCGATGGCCAATTGCGCAGGGTCTATGGCAGTGCGGATGAGGACGAAGCTCTGCTCCTGATCGATGCTCATCACCTGCGTAACTTCAAAGTTGCCTGTACGTTGACGGCGATCGGCCCCGATGGAAACAATAAACCTTGCGCCTAGTTCTTCTCGCAGGCTTCCCACTACTTTCGGTAAGTCTGCGCTGTCCACTGCAATCTGGAGAGTCGCCCCATTTTCACTCTCCAACCGGTACTTACCTGCCAGCTGTTCGGTAAGCGAACGCAAGATGGTGTCAGCCATAATCCTTACGACTCCCTTCCCGCCGGAAAGGTTTCGGTTTGCCGACTGTGGGGTAAGGTGATCAGAGTCCCCGATGTACCAGCAGCACGGTGAATGATCGTGTGACCTTTTTTGATGATTGCGCTCGATATCAAGTCAGAGAGCTCGCCATAGTCGAGCGCTTTCGCGGGGCAAGTGGCTACACATGCTGGATCCAGACTTAGTTCCAACCTGTGTGCGCAAAAATCACACTTGCGTGCAATCTTATCGTGTGCGTCGAACCAGATCGCGCCGAACGGGCAGACAAGCATGCATTGCCCGCAACCAATACATTCCATCGCTGACAATTCCACAGTGCCATGTGCACTGCGTTTCAGCGCACCGGTTGGGCATACCGCAATGCAGAAGCCGGTCTCACAATGCCGGCAATTGAGTGGGAACGCAAAGCGATCTTCAAGCCGTTGGACGAAAATATTTGCCCCTCCAGCATGTTCACGCTCGCAGGCGACTTCACATGCGCGGCAATCGATACAGCGGTTGAGATCCATATAGAGCACGAGAGGCATTCTGTTTACGCTCCCTCCTTGGCAGGGCCAACTCGGGCGATACGGCAAGCCGCGACCTTGTATTCAGGAATCTTTGCAACTGGATCGAGCGCGTCGATCGTTAGCAGGTTGGTTTCCGGGAAGTGGAAGGGGATAAAGACGACCCCCGGAGGGATGTTCTTGGTGGTCCTCGCCTCTGCCTCTAAGCGCCCTCTGCGCGTGATCACCTCGACCCGATCCATCTCTCCGATGCCGTAGCTTTCGCTGGTTTGTGGATGGACTTGTACAAACGTTTCTGGTTCCCGGTTAAGTAGAGAGCGAGTGCGGCGGGTCATCGATCCGGTGTTGTAGTGCATTACAACGCGCCCGGTGGTGAGCAGGAGCGGGTACTCCGGGCTTGTCTCTTCAGCACTCGCCTGATGCTCCACCGGCTTGAATACGGCCCGGCCATCTGGTTTGCTGAAGGCCTCGGTATACAAGATGGGCGTTCCCGGGCTTTCAATCGAGCGGCATGGCCAGGCGATACCGCCGAGAATGTTCTGAATCCGTGCGGCCGATATCCCGGCGTAAATTGGGGTTACAGACTGGATTTCGGCCAGGATGTCTTCCTCGTTCTCGTAATTGAAGGCATCACCAAACCCGAGATCAGTGGCCAGTTCGCAGATGATGCGCCAATCTGGTTTACATTCACCGATTGGTGGGATCGCTCGTTCAAACCACTGCACACGCCGGTCGGTAGCTGTCTTGGAGCCGCGCTTCTCAGCGAATCCTGCCACCGGCAAGACCACATCAGCAAGGCTGGCGGTTTCGGTCAAGAATAGATCCATGACTGCGAGAAACTCTAATTCTTCGAGTGCATGGCTAGCATGGCTGCTGTTTGGATCTCCGACGACCGGATTTTCACCCATGATCAGCATTGCTTTCAGCTCGCCTTGCTCGGCGGCGTGGGTCATTTCCACGACGGTCTTTCCGGGTTTTGCCGGAAGTTGATCGGCCTCGGTTCCCCACGCTTGTGCGAAAGACATCCGGACCGTCTCATCCGTGACGGACTGGTAGCCAGGGTAGACATTCACCAGGGCGCCCATATCGCAGGCCCCTTGCACGTTATCTTGACCACGGAGAGGATTGACACCCGTACCAGGCCGTCCAATTTGCCCACACATCAAGGCCAGGTTGGCACAGTCAATGACGTTATCCGTCCCATAAGTGTGTTGGGTGATGCCCATGCAGTAAACGATGGAGGCGGCTTCGGCATTGGCATATGCCCGAGCAGCAGCAATCAACTTGCTGGCTGGTATACCAGTCTCATTCGCGACACGCTCGGGCGGATAAGCTTGAAGCGACTTCTTCAAGGCATCAAAGCCTGTTGTACGCCTCTCGATAAATTCCTGGTTGTAAAGCTTCTCGGAGAGGATCACATGCATTAAACCGTTCAGCATAGCGATATCGGTCCCGGGGAGAAGCTGGAGGAACAGATCTGCATGCCAAGCAGTAGGTGTGAAGCGTGGGTCGGCAAGGATCAGCGTCGCACCAGCTGATTTTGCATCGAGCACATAGCGGGAGATGATGGGATGGTTTGCTGCGAAGTTTGAACCGATCACCAGGATGCAGTCCGAAGACGCGAGGTCTGTGATCGGATTGGTCATTGCCCCTGATCCCAGCGTTGTGACCAGACCGGCCACAGTAGGGGAATGTCAAAGTCTCGCGCAGTGGTCGATATTATTCGTACCGAAGAGCCGAGCTAGCTTCTGGAGCAGATAATTCTCTTCATTACTGCATTTTGCGGAAGCGAGAAAACCTACGCTGTCTGCCCCGTATTTACCTTGGATCTTTGCCAGGTTCACCGCGACCAGTGACCGGGCTTCCTCCCAGCCGATCCGTTCGAAATGGCCATTAACCTTCTTTTGCGGATAGAGGAGTCGCTCGGGGTGGTAGACGAGATCGATGCAGGCGTTTCCTTTAGGGCATAGTGAGCCTTGATTTACCGGATGTACATTCTGGTATTCAAGGCCAAGGAGGGTCTCGTCTTGCACCTGGAGGTAGAGGCCACAACCAACACCACAATAAGGGCACAGGCTGGGAATTAATTGTGCTCGCTCCACGGTTTGAACCACCTTGTACGAGGGCTGCTCGAGCGTTGAAGGGAGCGGTGGCGAGCTTTTGAATTATTCATGGGCTTTGATTGCAGCTTCCCTGTCGATTGAAAGCTTATAGTCCTTGGGTAACACATATGGTATTGGCCCGGTAACAACCGGGTAACAATCTAAGCCAAAGACTGGCGGGTTTACCCGGGCTGAGGGGCTTTCCGGTGCTGGCGGTCTGTGTCGGGTGATCAGGGGCTCTTTCTAACGGGCAGGATAGGCCGCAATTACAATCTGTTCTCGGTCAAGGTCAGCCGATATCGCCACTAATATAGGCCTGGGTGCGTGGATCACGCGGTGAGTGAAAGAGCTTGTGGGAGGTGCCGCCCTCAATCAATTCACCCATCCACAACAGAAGAACGTGATCTGCGAGGCGGCGTGTTTGCCTGAGCATGTGGGTCACGACGACGATGGTCATTTTTTCTTTAAGCAGTTTCAACTGTCCTTCGATCCGTTCGGCTGAGATCGGATCTAGAGCGGAGGTTGGTTCGTCACAGAGTAGTACCTCCGGTCCGACAGCCAGTGCGCGCGCCAGGCAAAGCCGCTGTTGTTGCCCGGTTGACAGCTGTGAAGCAGGAGTATGCAGTCGGTCTTTTACCTCGTCCCATAGGCCGGCTGCTTGCAGATTTGATTCCACGATCTGTTCGAGATCTCGCCGATTGCGCTTCGTCCCCTGGCCATGGATACGGGGACCATATGCGATGTTCTCGAAGATCGACATCGGAAGAGGGAATGGTTTGGGAGCCAACAAACCGATTCGCATACGAATTTCGGTTACGTCAGTGCCTGCTGCGTAGATATCAGCTCCGTCGAGTGTGATTTTGCCCCGCGTGCGGGCCCCCTCCGATTCCTCAAGGAGACGGTTCATGCTGCGCAGCAAGGTCGTTTTTCCGCTGCCTGAGGGTCCGATAATCGCCGTAATGCATTGCGCAGGGATATCCGCAGTGATGTTCTTCAGGATGGCTTGATCGCCATACCAGGCATTGAACTCGCAGATGCGCATATGCAGCCGGGGCATTAAAACCGTCTCCTATCGAATCTGATGCTTGAGCAGCCCCTTGCTCAAGTAGCGTGAGGTGAGGCTGATGGCAAGCACAATTAAGGTCAAAACGAGCGCGGAGGTATAGGCACGTTCCTGGACCGCTGGGTAAGGTGTGGCAAGCTGGAAGAAAACTGCCAGCGGCAGAGAAGCCACCGGGCGGAGCAGTGAATACGGCAGGTGATCGGTGTAGCCGGCTGTGAAAAGGACAGAAGCTGCATCGCCGATGCCGCGCCCGAAGGCCAGCAGGACTGCAGTGACCAGGCCAGGACCCGATTGGCGCAAAACGACCCTCAAGGTCGTTTCTAATCGTGTTGCTCCAAGCGAATAAGAAGCTTCCTTCAAAGCAGAGGGGACGGATCCCAGCGTCTCATCCATGCCGCGCACCAGTATCGGCAGCTCGAGCATGGCCAGTGCCAGGATGCCGCCCAAGAGAGAGGCCCGCATGCCGACCCATAGCATGAATGTGAATGCTATGGCGCCGTAGACAATACTTGGAATACCCCAGAGAACGTCCATCGCCAGTCGGACAATCTCACTCAAGCGCGACCGTTGACCATAGATTCTTAGGTAAATGGAAATTGGCAGCGCCAACAGCAGTGCGAGCAGCGTCGCACCGCTTGCCAGGTAGAGTGAGCCAAGGATCGCGTTCAGTATTCCGCCCTCTTTTCCCAGGTAGTAACCACCTTCTGGAGGGCGTGTGATCATCTCAACTGTCAGCGCCGGCAACCCCCGCAATATTATGGTGAGAAGAATCAGGAATAGGCTGCCTGCTACGATGAAAACAGACAGCAGCATCAGGGCTTGAAAGAGTCGTTCTTCTATTTGTGCGCTTCTCATACCGGCTCACCAGCGCTCTGAGCAAAGCGGATCAACACAACCCGCGAGAGCAGGCTGAAACCCAGCACGACCAGAAGCAGAAGCAGTGCCGAACCGAGCAGTGCCGAATCATAGAGTGGGATCGACATCATCTCGCCATAGTTGTTGGCGATCAAGGCGGTCAGGGGGTAGGCTGCGTCGAAGACTGAGCCGGGCATCTGAACGATATTTCCCACGACCATCAAGACGGCCATTGTCTCGCCGAAAGCCCGCGAGAAACCCAGCACGACGGCTGCGAATACACCAGAGCGTGCTCTGCGCAGGACGATGTGTTTCGTGGTTTGCCAGCGTGTGGCACCCAAGGCCAGTGAAGCCTCGCGCAGACCCTGGGGTACGGCATGGATCACATTCTCAGCGACAGCGATGATGATCGGGAAGACCATGACTGCCAGCACGATACCGCCGGCCAGAATCCCGAATCCGGTCGGATTGTCACTCTGGAAGATCGGGATAAAGTAGAGATACTTTTGCGCCCAGGGCATGACCGTATGTCCTATGTACGGGACAACGGCCAGCACTCCCCAAACTCCATATACAACGGATGGGATTCCGGCGAGTAAATCGATCATAGGGGCGCTAAAAGAACGAACTCGGGCTGGGGCATATTCCGATAGGTAGACCGCCGTTAAGATGGAAGGTGGTATTGCTAGCACCATCCCGGTTGTTGTGACCCACAATGTTCCCATCAGGAATGGGGCGAACCCGAATTTGCCTTGCAGCGGATGCCAGCTGGCAGAAGTCAGCAGAAAGACGACATCCTGGGTTTGAAGGAGCGGTCGGGACCTCAGGTAAAGGACCCATGCCATAAGCGGTAGGAGGAGCGTCGCTCCAAGGCTGATCCACATCGTCATACGCCGGGCCAGCCGATCTGCCAGACGCCGGTTGTGTGCGAGGTGGATGGTCGGAACAAGGTTCAATTTGATCTCCGAGGTTGTTCCAGCACAACACGCAGCCTAGAGTACAAGCTTTCAAGATGTGCCTGCACCTGCTTCCTGAGTCGGCTCCCTATCGTTAGGGCTCCAACGAATGGATCGCTTGCTGCAGCTTTTCGGTCGACACTGGAATATATCCAACTTCATCGATATATTTTTGACCATCCGTCATGATCCACAACAGGAAGGTTCGCACCAGGCCAATTGGCTGACTACCCGCTACGAGATAGAGATCCCGTGCAGGGGGAGCTGGATAGTAACCATTGGCGACAGCCTGGACGGCTTCCGCCTTTGAATTACATAGCTCTTCGAATTCGATGGAGCCACTTCCATTTCCATCGAGCGAGACAGCTCTGATACCGGCGACAAAGTCACCAGTATCCGGGTCGAAGGCATAGTTGAGATTGTTGTATCCGATTGCTAGTGGATCCTGTGCAACAGCCTCGACAAGACCTGGATCACCAAAGACACCAATCCCAAGCAGGTCTTCCTGCGCATAGCCAATGTAAGCTGCGAAGGTAGCCGGTGCTCCTGCTGCGTCAGAGCGGGTGTATACATGGACTGGATTTTGTATGGTTGGGTCACCCACAACCTGGCCCCAAGTAGTGATCTCACCGGTTATATAAATCCCGGTTAGGATCTCCCGGGTAAGACCTTTTCTTTCCAGTTCATGGAGCACCGGGTTTGTCTGATTAACAGTGACAAAAACGGCATCTTTTGCGACGGGGAAAGGCTTTGCCCCCTTCTTGATTTCTTCGGGGTTAATCTCTCGCGACACCATGCCGAGATCTGCGGCGCCTGCGAGAGCATCCGCCATCCCTTTGCCTGCACCGCCAGCAGAAACATCGATCATGACAAGTGGATGCTCGGATTGAAACTCTTGTGCCCAGCGGATCATCAGAGGATAGAGAGCCCAAGCACCTGATACTGTCAGCGTCCCACGTAATTCATCCTCGCTCGCCTCCTGCGGAGAAGTACTGGCGCATCCACTTATAACCGCAGGCAGGAGTATACAAAGAATGACTGACCTCAATAAGGATGATCTCATGAATGCGCACCTCTCCCGGATTCAGCTGAAGGCGGCTGTGGTCCAGTTCTGCACCTGGCTGCTAGCAATTTTCCTGACACGATGAAGTGTCGATTGCTTTGGCGGTCAACGGATCCTAGTATGCCCTATGCGTTCAATATCATTCCTCTTGAACAGATAACCAGCAAGGGCACACCAAGGAGCGATGCAAATCAAATATTGCAGCATTGTCAATGCTTTCGAAATCAGTCTAGGATGGGTAAGTAACACAAGTGGTCGCATGCAGGTAACAAGCGCGTAACAATTGCTATGTGAACCGTAGGTAATACGTGGAAAACAAGAGGCAGCAGGGTCTTCCAGGTGCTGCGGTCAAATCGATAGCGAATATCCGATTGAGGGGATTGAGACAAGCAGTTCTGGTTTCCCGGCATCGATTTCGATTTTCCGACGTAATCGGTAGACGAGTTGTTTAAGAGCGGTTCGATCACCGGAGGCTGGGCCCCAGATGGCATTGATGAGAGTGTCAAAGGTAAGTACCTGGCCGCGGTTGAGCAGTAGGATCTCCATCAGCCGGCACTCCAACCTGGTGAGCTGAATCCCTTGGCCTCCTGCAAGGCTCAGCCGGTTGCGCGAAAGATCAAGTTCGAGATCGCCGGAGCTGACGATACCAAGTTGATCAGCGTGGTCGGTCGAGCGGCGCAAGACAGCTTCCATCCGTGCCACTAGCTGACGTGGGCTGAACGGTTTGACGATGTAATCATCACCGCCAAGCTTTAACCCTTGGACGACATCATCCTCACTGCCAAGTACTGAGAGGAAGATGATCGGTGTGTCGCTCATCGCTCGAACCCGTTGACAGACCTGTAAGCCCGTCATTTTTGGCAGGTTGATGTCCAGGATCAGAATATCGGGCCGCTCCTCTTCGAACATCTGCAACGCCGTCGCACCATCGTGTGCGACCAGAACCTCATAGCCAGCCCGCCGTAGTGTAAATGAGACTACGTCTGCCAACGCGAGATCATCATCAACGACGAGTGCTCTCATGATCCTTCCCTCGAGCCCTGGGTAACGAGAACCAGAATACCGAACCACCCTCAGGTCGTCCCTCGACGCCAACTTCACCGCCGTGTTCCTCTACGATTGCTTTGACTACATGCAATCCCAGGCCGATACCGTATTGAGCGCTTGGATCGCTCCTTAGCCGCACGAATCGCCTGAACAGGGTCGACCTTTCAGAAGGAGCGAGCCCTGGACCATGGTCGGCGATGCTGACTTTGATGCTCTGTTCATCGTTCTCTGTAATCGAGATCTCGATCGGCTGGTCGATGGGTCCGTACTTGCTGGCATTCGAAATCAGATTTACAAGAACTTGTGTGATGCGGGTCGGATCGGCAAAAATCAAACCTGGATCATGCTTTTTTTGGATGGCAATATTCTGCTGCCGACGGTCCAATAAGGGCTGCAGCATTTGAATGGCTTCGTCAATGACCTGATCGAGATCGATTGCCTGGCGGTGGATCGTGAATCGCCCGGCTTCGATGCTGGCGCTTTCGAGCAGGTTGTCGATAAGTGTCTGTAGCCCAGTGACGCTCATATGGACGGCACTCAACAAACGGCGAACATCTTCATTCGACAGGTCGTCCAATTCCGAAAGCATCACCTCGACCGACGCGTTCAGCGCCGAGAGCGGCGTTCGGAATTCGTGCGATATGTTGGCCAGGAAGTAACTGCGTAAATTCTGGAGCGCTTCCTGTTCGGTGATATCTCTCAAGACCAGTGCGGTCTCATCGGCACGACGATCGGGGGTTGCAAAGCGGGTGCTGGTGATGCTGAGCGTGGCTGAGATCCCAGTGCGTGTTGTAATAGTCACTTGCCGGGTTCCAGATGAAGCGGAAAGCATCTCGCTAACGTTACCACCTTCCTGCATAAGGAAGATCTGTCCCAGCGGTTGATTGATGACTTGCTCTCGATCGTAGCCCAGGATACGCTCCGCTCCCTGGTTATAAGACGTGATCAAGCCATTTTTATCCACGGTGACGATACCTTCGCTGATTGATTGTATCAGCGTTTCTGACCAGGCCATTGCATGTGAGAGTTCCTCCATGACACGGCGTGTGTTCAGCCGGCTTTCCTCAAGTGCCATCGCAAGCATCGCAATCTCATCACCCGCAGCAGGTACCGGAACTGGCGTGGATAGGTCACCAAGACCGATCTTTTCCGCAGCCATGGTTAATGTGCGTAGCGGCGAAGTAATCTGGTGCGCATAGCGGATGGCGACGCCGCTGGCAAGAACGGCAACGAGCGCCGTGCTGAGGATGAGCGTGAGCCTGGCTCTAAACTGCGCCTGGCGCATGGCATCCACCGGAAGGGCGATCTCAAGCACAAGTGATTGGTCTGTGCTAAGTGGGAGGGTGATGTACTTGGTGAAGTACTCTCTCCCGGCAATCCCCACGCTGTCGCTTGTGCCCGGGGTGAAGGTCAATAATGTCGTATGTTCACTCTCGGCTTCGGCAATTGATTCAAGGACAAGGCTCGAGGCCAAACGCCGACCTCCATATATTAGACTTTGTTCGAAACCTGTCAGGTTCGCAAGTTCGCGCCAATATGCCGAATCAAGGGTTTGACCAAGGCGGACATACCCCATCAATTCATCCTGATGATCCGGGTTGAATATGCCCTGGGTGACGATCAACGTCGGTGGTTCGTTGCTGCCCGGAGATACCACCCGAGGTTGTGCAGTCTTGAGCAGATCTAAAGGCCAATCCATTGTATCGCTACCAGCCAGGGACTGACCTTGTAGATCATGCACCACCAGCATCTCAAGCAGAACACTCGATTGCACAGTCAGCAGGTAATCACCCAAGGCAGTCCTGTCGCGTTCCTGCATGAGCCTCAGGAGTGTCGGGCGCTGCGCGATGAGTCTCGAGAGTAACATCATTTGCTCTGCGTCTGTCTGGATCAGGGCACGCGAGACTGTCTCTCCTGAAGAGAGGCGATCCCATGCCTGAGACTGTAATCGCGAACTGACCAAGAGATAGGCAGGTACGCCGGCAGCTAGGGTAGTGGCGAGGATGGCGAATACGAATGCCAACGTTAGACGGAAAGTGAAGCTGAACGGGATGCGATTATCCAGCAATGGCATGTGCGAGCTTCCTTGACATGGACCTGAGACAAATCCTTGAAGGGCTGGAGTTGGTCCAATATCTATTTGTATAACAATTCACAAACCGATTACTAGGGAATTCCATCCTGATTGTTGCAGTTTAATTCCACCGAGTTTGTTATTCTTGGCGTTCGAGATTGTGAAGGATGTCGCTTGCCGTAATCGGCACTCTTGTAGCACACTAGGAGAGGTTTTGTATATGGCAAGCCACCGTAAAGGATTTCATTTCCCAACAGGAGGAA
>DAOUEJ010000087.1:0-13188 GCA_034430615.1 Anaerolineales bacterium
ATGTCGAAGATCAGCATGAACATCCTCCCGGGTCGCCCCACCGCTGTTGCATTCGGTGCCGACGTACCCACGCGCAGTGCGCCTGCTCAGCGTTAGCCTCCACCAGGAATAGCAACCGCGGGCGCACACCAGCGCCCGCGGTTTTCATTTAACACGGCTCGACCGCGATGCGCACGGTCTGAGCCGTTTTGCGTTCGAGGAGGTGGTGATGAGAACAGCGGATCTTCTTAAAGTGGCGAGCGGACCTATCGTGAAAGGCGCTCCTTGTGAAGCCGTTCGGGGCACCTCTCCGGCCGGCGCCCAAGTCAGCCACAGCGGCATCTGACCTGTGCGCTGGGTCAGAAAATATGTCTGATCGATTTGCCAGGTAGTGTGCTTGCCAAGTAACCTTTGAAGGAGAACAGCGAGCTGCGTTGTAAAGAATAGTTGGAGTTATGACATCATGGAAAAAATAGGAGAACCCGAGACACTGCAGTCACTGACCGGGCTTGGTTTACGTGTCCGTCCGGGTCGCTTCCGGGATCTGCAGGATGTTGTCCCGATGTTGAATCGCAGCTCACAGGCGATGTTTGGCGCCCGGGAGTTCGAGCTCGCGCGCTACCACGCCAAATGGCGAGCGCCCGATTTCGATCTGGAAGCCGATACTCGCCTGGTGCTCACAGGCGCAGGTGAACCTATCGGTTTGATCGAGTTCTGGAACCTATCCGATCCGCCAGTTCATCCCGGCGTCCAGGGTCGGGTCGACCCATGCTGGGAAGGACACGGAATCGGGCATGCTTTGCTGAACTGGGCTCGCCAGCGCGCACTCGCATCTGCGGAGAAGGTGCCAGCAGATATACGTGTCAGCATGCGCTGCGATGTTCCCGCCGGATATGAGCCTGCCATCAAACTGATGACCAACTTCGGGATGAACGCCGTGCGCAGCTCTTGGGATATGGTTTTAGATCTGGACCAGGAACTACCGGCACCTGCCTGGCCGGCAGGCATTATGCTGCGCGAGTTTCGCTTCCCGCAGGACGCGCGCAGGGTTTACCAGGCCGACCAGGCTGTCTTCCAGGATCACTGGGGCTTCGTTCCCTCGGATGATGACCTGGGATTCTATCGATGGCGGCATCATGAGTTTGAGCTCCGTCCTTTCGACCCCTCGCTCTGGTACCTTGCGATGGATGGAGAACAGATCGCCGGCTTCGCGCTCTGCCGACCGTACGCCGCGCGCGACCCCAAAATGGGCTGGATAGGTTCACTGGGTGTGCTGCCGGGCTGGCGCAGGCGCGGGCTTGGCCTGGCGCTCCTGCAGTATGCTTTCTGCGTCTTTCAAACGCGCGGTAAAATGCGTGTCGGTTTGGGCGTGGACAGCGAAAACCTGACCGGGGCAACGCATCTATACCATAAAGCCGGCATGCATATCGCACATGAGCAGAGGCTATTTGAGCTCGAGCTCCGCCCAGGTGAGGAGCTCCAGACGGAGTGATCATGTTTCGACTTGTTACAGGTAGGTCAGGACCACATTAGCTGCGACTGGCTCACCTGCTCGGAGAAAGTGAGGCGCGATGTCGGAAACCCCTCTTTCACCTATTAAGGCAGTCCTTTGGGACCTGGGCGGAGTAATCCTGCGAACCGAAGACTGGGAGCCAAGGAGGCGCTGGGAAGCCGAGCTTGGCCTGCAGAGCGGCGAGCTGCATAAGTTTGTGTTCGAAGGTGAACTTGGCAGGCAAGCCGCGTTGGGACTCAGCAATGCCAATGAAATATGGCGCTCGATTGGGGAGCAATTATCGCTTCCCGAGGATCGCCTGGAACGACTACAGGATGACTTCTGGTCAGGTGATCGGATCGATGATCACCTGGCCGCGGTCATCCGTGGACTTCGGCCGGATTACCTTACTGGGCTGCTGTCGAATGCCTGGCCGGATGTGCGCATAATGCTGGAAGGAACATGGGGGCTGGCGGACGCCTTTGATATCACCGTGCTCTCATGCGAGGTCGGTCTTGCAAAACCAGATCCGCGCATCTACCAGCTTGCACTTGACAAGCTGGGGCTTGAACCTGGGGAGGTTGTGTTCCTCGACGATTTTCAACGCAATATCGAGGGTGCGCGTAAAATCGGAATGCAAACGATCTGGTTTCAAGATCCGGAACAGGCGATCGAAGAGCTCGATCGGTGCCTCGGGCGATGAGGTGGGCGAGCAGATTCGCCGGTGAAAGAATGTTTCCGGGACTGGATACCTCGCTCTACGATGGCGTGGCGGTGCCAGTTAAAAGAGGTGAGCCTCCTGCCATCCACACGGCGGCCGGTATTGCCGCGTTCACCGGATGATCCCGCACTCGTGCGCTGCAGCGAAAGGGCGTTCCTCCAGTCGGTCGGCGCTATCTTCATGACCACCTCAACCTGCGAGGGATCGTCAGATGTGCCGGAGGTTGCCGCAGCTTGCGGTGATATGCAGCCGCTTGGTGGCCTGAGGCTCTATGAATCCACTTTAAGCACCCACTCGGCCAGAGTCAATCTCCGTTAGGCTTAAAAACTTGAGCGCTACCCCAACGCCTCGCGCCTGATTTTATGATTGGGCTATAATCCCCACACTCATTCGCCCGGATTATTGAGGGGCAGCATAGCCAACACGGCCAAGGATTGGATGAGAAGCCCGGCTGCTTACATCGAATTGAACACAGCGACCGATATCTTCATTAGCGTTGAAGTTAGCGGATGGAGTGAAATGTCATGACACATCGAGTTAAATTGATCTTCAACCCGCATTCCGATCGTGGCCGGTCGTGGAATCTGGCCTCCTCGCTCGTCCCCATCATCGAAGCCCATGGTGGAGCATCCTGGTCTGCAACCGAATATCCCGAGCACGCCACCCTCCTCGCAGAAGCCGCTGCCCACGAGGGTTTTGATGTCATCGCCGCTGTCGGGGGTGACGGAACGGTGCACGAGGTGGTCAACGGGTTGATGCGCATCCCCGAAGCACAGAGACCGAGCCTGGCCGCCGTTCCGATCGGCTCGGGAAACGACTTCTGCAACAATATCGGCATCGATCCCGACATAGAGAAGGCGATGGAGCGTGTCTTCCACGGGGAGGCACGCACGATCGATCTGGGGTTGATTCGCGACCAGGATGGGCGGACGGAGTACTGGGATAACACACTCGGGATCGGCTTCGATGCCTCGGTCACAATCCATTCCTACAAGATCACACGCCTGCAGGGGTTCATGATGTATCTGTGGGCCGTCATCCAGACCATCGTGCGTAATCATGATGCGCCTCGTATGCGGATCGTCACCGATACCGAGGAGATCGACCAGGAAGTCCTCATGTTTGTAGCCTGCAACGGCCCGCGCGAGGGTGGTGGCTTCCACGTGGCACCGGATGCCCTGCTGGACGATGGCCTGTTCCACTATGCGCTGATCGAAAACGTATCACGGGCGATGATGTTCCGTTTGATCCCGGAGGTCATGAACGGCACACATGGGCGCTTTAAGCAAGTTCGGCTCGGGTCATTCCGTGAGTTGGAACTTACCTCGGAAGAACCTGTCACGATCCACACCGATGGTGAGATCTTCGCCGGTTTCACCTCGCAGGTGACCGGGGTCAAGATCAGCATCCTGCCCGGTGCTCTGAAAGTCATCGTTTAACGTTCTCCAGAACAACCCGCTTCCACCCTGGAAGCTCAAGGCCAGGAACTGTGCCCTCACTTAGCCGCTGCCTGCGAGATTATGATCTTGGGTTTCTGCGCATCATCGCTGAAACGGCCGGCCTTGACCCACCCCCGGGAAACCGCTCGGAAGTTGCCATCTGGCTGGAAGGCGCATTGCTCCAGCCGGAAACGCTGGAAGACAACCTTGCCTCACTATCACCAGATGCCCATACAGCATTGCAGAACCTTCTAAGCCATGGTGGCCGGCTGCCGATGTCCGATTTCACGCGTGAATTTGGAACAATCCGCGATCTGGGACCTGCCCGCCGCGACCGGGAGCAACCCTGGCGAGAGCCGATTTCAGCCACCGAGGCATTGTGGTACCACGCCTTGATCGGCCGCGCTTTCCTGGACACCGCCAACGGACCGCAGGAGTATATTTACATCCCCGAGGAGATGTACCAGGCGCTCGGCGCACCCAGCGCGATGAAAACCGCTGAACTTGGCGTAAAGGCTGGATCTCCGCAGGTGGTCATCAACGCCAGCAGCGCCATCGTCGATGACGCCACGACGCTGCTCGCCTACCATCGCCGGCTACCACCCGATCCCGGCCGATCCGGCCCGAACGCCAGTGCACTCGCACCAGGGCATATCCAGATCCTCCCTGCGGTTCCATTGCTCGAGAACTTGCTGCGCGATCTCGCTCTGCTCAAATGTGGATCCTCACGCATCGATCCGGAAGCCACCCGCAGCTTCCTGGCACTGGATCGCGCCACGACACTCCGGACGTTGATCAGAACATGGCGCAGTTCCAGTTCCTGGAATGATCTTGCCGCGCTCCAACACCTGCACCCAAGCAAGGACGGCTGGCCCAACAACCCACTCCAATCGAGAAATGCCATCCTCGCCTTCCTGGCATCTATTCCCGTCGGGAAATGGTGGGGGCTGCAGTCTTTCCTGGATGATATCCACCGCACTGCACCTGGTTTCCAACGCCCAGCAGGCAGCTTTGATTCGTGGTATCTGCGCGACAGCGAAGGCAACATGCTGAACGGGCTTGAAGATTGGGACCAGGTCGAGGGCGCACTGCTGCGGTATGTCACCCAGGATGTGCTGCACTGGCTGGGCGTCATCGATCTCGGCCTGACAGAGCCGGGCGGACCCGTTCAGGCATTCCGGCTCAGCCCGGCAGCAGGCATGCTTTTCGACCAAGTGGATTCAGTCCAGATCCAGGAAACGGAGGGTAAAGTTCAGATCGATGGGCGCGGGGTCCTTCAATTCGCACGCAGCGCCTCACGCACTCACCGCTACCAAATTGCCCGTTTTGCGCATTGGATCGGGTCAGAAAAGGATCAATACCGTTACGCGCTCACACCCGAATCGCTCCAGCTTGCTTTCGAACAGGGGTTGCAGATGCGGCAGGTGAAGGTTCTCCTTACGGAATGCGGGGCTGGCGTCCCGCCCTCTCTGCTGGCGGCGCTCGATCGTTGGGAGGAACGAGGTCTTGAAGCGCGTGTTGAAAACCTTTTCGTCCTGCGGACGGAGAGCGAGGACCTCATGCAGGAACTGCGTACCAACCGGGGGACGAAACGCTATCTGAAGGGGCTTCTTGGTCCTACGGCAGTTGTTGTGGCAGAAGGCGATCTCCCGCACCTGCTCGCGGCGGCGACTCGAGCCGGCATCTTCATCTCATCGCCTGATCCAGATCTGTACTCAGGGTAGCCGGGTGCGTATGTCTCTCTGTACTACGGGGGATAATTAACCTAGGCGTGGGCTTTCAGCGCCCGCTGGATCGCACCCTCCAGTTCTTCCAATGTCACGGGTTTGAAGACAAACGCATCCGCGCCTAGCTCCATCGCCTGATCGACCTGGACATCCGTCGTCTCGGATGAAAGCATCACGACGGGAATCCCGCGCAGCTCAGGCTGCCGGCGCAGAAATTCAAGCAGATCGATCCCGCTGACTTCCGGCATGTTAATGTCGAGGACTATCAAATCGGGCCGGCCTCCGGCTAGGAGCCTGGCTGCAGCACTGCGGGCATCACCATGGGTCACGACCGAGAAATCCAGGAGCTCGAGCATAAGCTTTACGGCATGGCTCATCTCATCATCGTCATCAACAATCCAAACGGCCGGCATACTCAGCCTCCCATGACCTCAAGTGAGTCCTTCACCCGTACAGCGAGATCCATGCTGATGCCGGGCACCGCTGCTAGTTCTTCGACGTCTGCCTGTCGCAAGCGATCAAGGTCCCCAAAGATCTTCAGGAGCGCACGCTTGCGAGCCGGGCCAATCCCGGCAATGTCATCAAGCTTTGACGTAAGCCCTTCGCGACGCCTTTGCCGCTGGTGCTGGCGCAGCGCGAAGCGATGTGCCTCGTCACGTATGCGCTGGACCAGGTACAGGCCCTGGGAGCGACGCGGTAGGATGACAGGATCAAGCTGATCTGGTAAGTAAAGCTCTTCATTCTCTTTCGCCAGAGCGACCACCGGCACTAGAACTGAGAGGTCGTGGCGATCGATCACAGCCCGGGCTCGACTCAGCTGGCCTTTGCCACCGTCCACAATCAGCAGGTCTGGCAGGATGCCGAACCCTTGATCGAGCTTTCCGCCCGGTTTACCAGCTTCCTCGTTCGCGATCCGCCAGCGTCGGAACCGCCTTTCGAGCACTTCCTCCATACTGGCGAAATCATCCTGACCCTGGACATCACGGATCGAGAAATTGCGATACAGGCGTTTGCTCGGCGCACCCTGCTCGAAGACGACCATCGAGCCAGCAGCAGCCGTGCCCTGCAGGTTGGATATATCGTAGCACTCGATCCGGTTCGGAGGCTCGTGCAGCCCGAGGGCTTCACGTAGTTCCGAGATCGCCTCGACATGCTTGCTGCGGTCGGCTTCCCACCGGGCGCGCAGTGATGCTAGTGTCTCTGCCGCGTTCTCCGTCGCCATGCGGACAAGGTCTCTCTTGATACCCCGCCTGGGGACTGTAAGTCTGACACTCGGACCGCCGCGCTTGCTCTTCAACCACGATTCGATGATGCGCGCTTCTTCCACCTCCGTAGGTAGCAGGATGCGGTCGGGGATATGTGTCGCCTCGGTGTAGAACTGCTTGACGAAAGCTCCCACCAGCTCGGCGTCCTCTGCCTCCTGGGTCCCGTCCAGTACGAAGTACTCACGCCCAATGAGCTTTCCACTCCGGATGAAAAAAATCTGGACGCATGCATCACGCTCATCACGCGCAAACGCAATCACATCCGAGTCCTTGCGATCCTGACTGACGATGATCTGGCTTTCGACCACACGTTCGATCGCCTGTAATTGATCGCGGAAGGCGGCTGCGCGCTCATACTTCAATTCCTGCGAGGCTTGTGACATTGCTGCCTGCAACCGCTGCATGACCGGTTCGGTCTGGCCTTGCAGGAAGCGACATAAATCCTCGATCATCGTGCGGTAACCGATCTGATCAATCTTTCCGATACAAGGCCCCACGCAGAGCTTGATATCAAAGTAGAGGCACGCCCGCCTATCTGCACCGGTGATCACCCTGTCGCATGTAAGGAAAGGGAACATTTTGCGTAACGCGTCGAGGGTTTGATGTACTGCCCAGGCGCTGGTGTAGGGTCCGAAATACCGGCTGCCGTCATCCTTGATCCTGCGGGTCACAGTCACCTTGGGAAAGGGATCAGCCCAATGGACTTTTATATACGGGTAGCGCTTATCATCCTTCAACCGCACGTTGTACTTTGGCCGATGACGCTTGATCAGGTTCATCTCCAGGATCAAAGCTTCCAATTCCGACCCGACCACAATCCATTCGATATCGGTGATATGGCTGACCATCTCCTGCGTCTTGCGGCTGTGATCCACAGATTCGTGGAAGTAGGAGCGGACCCGGCTGCGAAGGTTGACCGCCTTGCCCACGTAAATAACCCGGCCCTCCTGATCTATCATCAGGTAGCAGCCGGGTTTGGCAGGGAGCCCCTCGAGGAGAAGCTGGATGGACTTATCGGTCGTCATGCTTCCCAGATTCTAGCATATCCATTTCCACATTAGCTTACGGTGTCCCTTCAAATATGTTTCACCGCCAAGGTTTTGCCCATTGATGACCCACCCGGATCCAAACAACTGTATAATCACAGGGCTATGACCCGGCGAAACGTATTCACACTGCTGCTGGGGCTGATGCTGGCCACGAGCGCTTGCCAACCAACCCTATCACCAGCAACGCCTGGTACTCCTGGACCGGCTTTGGCAACGGAGACGAGCCTGCCATCCGAACCGCTGGCGACGGCCACGTTTATGCCGCCATCGAAGCTTACTGTGTGGGTCGCCCCCTTCTTCGTCCCCACGGGGGAGGGAGAACCAGGTGACCTGCTCACAGAACGCTTGGCCGGGTTCGAGAAACAACACCCGGGCGTGAGGGTGGACATCCGGGTAAAAGCCGAACAGGGCGAGGGTGGTCTGCTCGATAGTTTGATCTCAGCCAGGGCTGCCGCACCCTCGGCGCTGCCGGATGTGGTGTTGCTCGACCAGGACTCGCTGCGCAGCGCCTCCGCATCTGCGATCCTCGCCTCGCTCGAACCCTGGATTACGCAAAGCGATGATCAGGGATGGTATGAATTCGCACTGCAGGTGGCTCGCCTGGATGGACGGCTGTTCGCTTCTCCGGCTGGGAGCCTGGTCGATGTGCTCGCGTACCGGGTTGACCTATACAGCGAACCCCCGCGTAGTTGGGATTTACTTCTTGAAGCGGGACACACGATGCTCTTTCCGGCCGGGGATACGCGCGCCCGCTATGCACTGGCAGACTATCTGGGGCGGGGCGCGGGTCTGCGTGATCAGAACGGCAACCTTGCCCTGGACGCGCTGGCATTGAGCGAGGTGCTGAGTTTCTACTCACAAGCTAAGGAAGCCGGGATTATCCAGGACGATGTGCGTCAATTCACACGCTCCTCCGCCACATGGGCGGAACTGCTCGCTAACCGTGCCGCGAGCGCAGCAGCCCCACTGGCCTCCTTCATCCAGGAAGCGGATTTGGACCGCATGAATGCCATCCCTCAGCCTACGCAGGACGGACGCGGCATTGCGTTGGCAACAACTTGGTCCTGGTCGATCGTAGAAAAAAACCCGCTCCAGATGGAGCTCGCAACGGAGCTGGTGACCTGGTTGTCCGAACCTGCCTTCCTAGGGGAGTGGACCTATTCGCTCGGAATCCTACCGACAACCAGCGCCGCACTCGCCACCTGGCCCGATGGCCCTGAAGCCTCGCTCGCCAGCAGCCTGGTAACCGTCGCCCGCTCTCTTCCGGAGGAGAGCCTGCGCACACGGACCGGTCCCTTGATCGAGAACGCAGTTGAAGCGGTTCTGGAGGAAGCCACCGCCCCCACCCGGGCTGCGCAGACAGCAGTCGAAGCCCTGCAGTCACCTTGAATTAACGACTCGCTCGGCTTCCAGGCCTCAGATGAATCGACCTTCATTCGTTGATCGTGCACACCACCTCGATGTAATCCAAGCTGCGATCCGGCGTGCTGCCGATCCGGGTCCGGCCGTACGGCGCAATCTTCACCGATCCGGGTCACAGCTCGCGATACAGGACAGAATATTCGACCTCGAATCGACGCCTCATCTTTACCTGCTGGCTATCGGCAAGGCGGCTGTTCGCATGTCCGAGGCTGCTCTGGAAATCCTTCCTGACCAAATCTTCAAGGGGATCGTGGTTCACCGAGAACGAGCCTACCAACCGCCTCGAGCAGATCTCCTGTCCTTCTACGCAGGCCACCCGCTTCCGGATCAAATTAGCCTGGATGCCGGGAAAGCGGTGGCTTCGATGCTTGGCGAAACCGAACCGCGCGATCTTGTCCTGTGCTTGATTTCGGGCGGTGCGTCCGCGATGGTGGAGCACGCTCCACCCGGGATCGAGCTGGCCGAATTGATCGAACTCACGCAGCGGCTATTGAAAAGTGGTGCGCCGATCGAGGACATCAACACCGTCCGTAAAGCGCTCTCCTTGATCAAAGGTGGCGGCCTGCTCTCATTGGCAGCACCTGCGACAGTCGCCGGGCTGATCCTTTCCGACGTCGTCGGAGATCATCTGCCCGACATCGGCTCAGGCCCAAGCGTTCCCCAGAGCGTGAGCCGGGCAGAAGCTCGCACCGTCCTTGAGCGGCTCGGTTTGTGGGAAGCTGCTGCGCCTGCGATCAAGCGCAGCCTGGCTTCAGAACCTGTTCTGGTTGGAGGGTATCCAGATCCGGTGAACGTGATCATTGCCACCAACCGCGATCTGCTCCTGGCGGCGAGCGAGGCGGCCGGCGGCCTGGGCTTTTCTGTTGAGGTCAACGAAGAACCGCTCCAGGGGGAAGCCCGAGCTGTCGGTGAACAGATCGCAGCCAGAGCCTGCGCACATGCCACCGAAGCACCTGGCACATCAGCCCGGATTTACGGGGGCGAGACGACCGTCACGGTAATCGGAGACGGGCTCGGAGGTCGAAACCAGGAATTGGCATTGGCGGCGGCGCTCGTGCTGGACGGGCAATCCGGGATAACCCTCATGGCCTTCGCCAGCGACGGCGTTGACGGACCCACCGACGCTGCCGGCGCCATCATCGACGGGAAGACCTGTGCTCGGATGCGTGCTTGCGGGATCGACCCGCGCTCCATGCTCTCACGCAACGATTCCTACCACGCGCTTGAGCCTGCAGGGGCCCTGATCCGAAGTGGGCCGAGCGGGACAAACCTAAACGATGTCGTCGTGCTGCTTGACTACGGCTCGGGCCAGGTTTGACCGGCTGCGCTCCTCACTGATACAATCCCGCCGCTCAACCCTATGAAGGAGGATGCATGCCTGTTCATTTCGGCACCGATGGCTGGCGGGGTGTCATCTCAGACACCTTCACCTTTCATAACCTGCGACAGGTGACCCAGGCCATCGCCGACGCAGTCGCTTCGGAAGAGTGGCTGAACGGCACCCGGCTCGAGGCTGCCCCAGACCCGCGTCGTATGGTGGTTGGTTTCGATACCCGTTTCCTTTCCGACCGCTATGCCGTGGAGGCAGCCAGAGTGCTGGCCGCAAATGGCTTCAAGGTATTCCTGGCCAGTGCCGATGCCCCAACACCGGCCATTTCCTACGCTGTCCGAAACCTCGGGGCGATTGCGGGGGTGATGATTACCGCCTCACACAACGCTCCCCGTTATAACGGTTTGAAGCTAAAAGCGGCATTCGGCGGATCGGCTGCAGGAGAGCAATGTCGGCGGGTTGAGGTTTACATGAACGATAACGAATCACGAGGACGCGGCCCGAACCTCATGGACTATGACCGGGCGCGTGCGGCGGGGTTGATCGAGCGCTTCAACCCAACCTCTGCCTACTACGACCATCTGCGAACGTTGATCAATTTCGACATCATCGCCGAGAACCCGCAGCACATCGTTGTTGATTCGATGTTTGGCTCAGGACGGGGTCAGATAAAGGGCATCCTGCAGGGCACTGGCTGTGAGGTTTTCGAAGTCAGGGGTGAGATGAACCCAGGTTTCGGCGGAATCCATCCCGAACCGATCGCCCTTTACCTTGGGGCATTGGCGGGTGCCATCGCTGCGGGACATGGGCAACTGGGACTGGCCACCGACGGCGATGCGGATCGCATCGGAGCCATGGATGGCCGCGGCCAGTTCGTCGACCCGCACCGCATCATGGCCCTCTCGCTTCAGTACCTGGTTGAAACCCGGGGCTGGGAAGGAAAAGTTGTAAAAACCGTCTCCACCACACAGATGGTGAACCGCCTGGCAGATCAGTATGGGCTGGAGGTCATCGAGACCCCGGTCGGGTTCAACCACATCGCCGAATGGATGATGAGTGATGATGTGCTCATCGGTGGAGAGGAATCGGGCGGGATCGCCTTCCGTGGGCACATACCGGAAGGGGACGGCGTGCTGATGGGCTTGCTCCTGACCGAGATCGTCGCCGCATCAGGATCCACGCTACACGATCTTGTCGGGAATCTGCTCGACGTCGCTGGGCCGGCGCACTACGGCCGCGTGGACCTGCGGATGGCACGCCCGATTTCCAAATCACAGATGGTTGAGCACCTGGCGCAGGAAGCGCCGGCCAAGATCGGGGGGGAAGCGGTTAAGTCGGTGGTTACCCTGGATGGGGCAAAATACATCCTGGAGGATGACTCATGGCTGCTGATCAGACCCTCCGGGACTGAGCCTGTGCTGCGCGTCTACGCTGAAGCTCGGGATGAGAGCTTGCTGGAAAACCTGCTCAAGTACGGGCAGCAGGTGGCCGAGGGGAGCGACACGAGATGATCGGCTCATGGCACTCGGAGGCAAGATCCGTCGTCCTGGCTCGTCAGCTTTCTAATTTTAGTGGAATGTATACCCGGAAAATCGTGCCCTGGTTGGGTTTGCTCTCGACCTCGATCCGGCCGCCGTGGATCTCGATGATCCCCTTACAGATTGCCAGACCCGAGCCGGTACCCTGCTGCTCCCGTTTGGCACGGTCGATCTGGTGGAAGACATCGTAGAGGCGGTCGATTTCCGCTGGGGGTATGCCCGGACCTTCATCCGCCACCTCGATCCGGAGTTCCCCGTCTTCCTCAGCAGCTGAAAAGGTCACCCGCTGGCTGGTCTTTTCTGAAAATTTGATCGCATTATCGAGCAGGCGTCCAATCGCATCCGATAGATAGGCTTCGTCTACTGTTACAGATGGTAGATCGTCAGGCACGTCGATCTCAAGCTTTAAGCCCTTCTCCTCCGCCTCCGGTTGAAAACCCCTGGCCAGGATACGCAGCCAGGCACCCGTGTCTTCAAGGGGCGTACGGCGGAAGTGATAGGCGCTGAGCGCCTCACCAGACTGCAACTCGACCAGGATCAGGAAATCCTCGACTAGTTTGTTCAAGCGGTGTGCTCCACGCTTGATCCCGACCATGAAGTTACCGAAATCTTCACTGGAGAGAAGATCCCGCTCGCTGTTGAGCAGGTCAGAATAGTTCAGGATATAGGTCAGTGGTGTCCGAAACTCATGCGAGAGAGTGAGTAGGATCTTATGCTTGAAATCGGCCAGCTCGCCCGTCTGCTGTGCACGCACAGCCTCGAAGCGGGATAGTTTCCCGCTGATCGCCACCAGTAAATCCTCGTCATCAAACGGCTTGGTGATGTAATCATCTGCCCCAAGCGATTTCCCGCGCCGGATGTCGCTCTTCTCACCCCGGGCGGTGAGAAAAATGAACGGGATCGAGGCCATGAGCGGGATCTCACGCACTGCCGCGTGAAAATCGTAGCCATTCATCTCGGGCATCATAATGTCGGAAACAATCAGGTCGGGAACTTCTGTCTTCAGTACTTCGAGCCCCTCACGTCCATTGCAGGCAGTCAGCACTTGATAATCGCTCAATTCGAGCAATTCGCTGATACCAGCCAAAAGCGCAAGATCATCTTCCACGACCAGGATTAGCGCAGCGGTCATGACTTCATCTCCATCCGAGGAAAGCCTACCTCAGGTTCGTCCTGTTAACTCAGGATCATCCCATTCCCCTTCAACATACCGCATGTTGGCGAGG
>DAOUEJ010000088.1:0-1748 GCA_034430615.1 Anaerolineales bacterium
CTTTGCGCTGCTCAACAAGATCGACCATGTCGGAGGCCAGTGAAGCAATCGACACTGCCTGCACAATGCAGTTCCTCGTTTCCAAAACTTGCGCGAGCATTATGGCAGCGATTTCATCTGCTTCGCTGCGAGCGGGCAGGGAGAAGATGCAAAATCTCGGCGACCCGATCTCATCAACCAGGCCGGAATCCGCGTTTGCCTCTTGAAGGGCCGGCGAAATCTCTTGTGCGTGAAATTCCTGTTCGCGCTCAATTCGGTCTTGAATCATCTCCTTCAGGCTTTCCATGATGAACTTGTGCTTTCCATCGTTGAACTCGCCGCGATGCCAATGCGTCTCGGCCAAGGCCAATGCGGGGATGAGCACCGTGTCATAGACTTCGACCAGCGGGCTGTGCTCCAGCAAATCCTCCAGTAATTCGTCTGCCTCCTCTTGATCTCCGGCCACGAGTCGCTGATAGATGCGTTTCTTCGGCCCGAAAACGGGCTCATTGCCCAACAACACGTTGAGGAAAGATAGTTGCGGAACGTGCTTACCGATCACCAACAGGCACACCGTCAATGGCGTCGCGAGCAGCAACCCTACAGGTCCCCACAACCACAGCCAAAAGACAGCGGCCACCAGGATCGCCACCGCCGAGACGCCAGTGCGCTTTCCATAAAGCCATGGTTCCAGGATGTTGTAGTTGATCAGCTCCAGCGCGACGAACGGCCCGGCGGTGAGCAGAGGCGACACCCAACCGGTCGAGATAGCCATGGAAAGGGCCATTGGCATAGCGGCGGCAATCCACGGGCCAACGTAGGGAATAAACCTGAGTGCCGCGGCCAGTATTCCCCATAGTGGGGCACTGGGTATACCGATCAGGTACAGCCCGATTCCGTCGGAAATGCCAAACGTCACGTTGACGAGAAACAGCATGGAAAGATAGCGGCGGACCCGCGCGTTGGCGTCTTCCAGCATTTGCGTGGTCACGGTCACATGACCCTTTCCTACCAGGTGGATGAATCGATCGCGCAAATCGTCACTTCGAATAAGGAAGAACACGACGAGCACGATGACAAGGCCAATTGTGCCCAAGGTCTCGAGCAATGTGCCAAACATGCCACCGAATACTTGAAGTGGGCTCATTGGCGAGGAAAGTACCCGGACCGAAAAGGGCAATTCGGAGGTCCCTTTTGGCTCGGCGGTCTGCTCTGGACGCAAGAGATCCTTGCCAACTTCCGGTACGTTTTTTGTTAGCTTGCTCAGCGCGGCGGCTGCATATTCGTTCACCGAGCTGAGCTTCACCTGGATATTGTTCTGGTACTCGGGGATCTTAGGGGCCAAATGGGTCATTTGGACAACTGCGATCCAGGCCACGATCCCCAGCATCGTGAAGCACAGAGAGACAGTCACCAACACAGCGGGGATGCGGCCTAACCTGTGGCGCTCAAGCCAGTCACAAACCGGCATTAGCAAGAAGCTCAGCAGCACGGCGAGCGTCAGAGGCACCAGCAGGCTCTTCGCCATGTAAAGAGCGGCAACAACTACGGCGGTCGATGCCAGCGTCGAAATCCAAGATGACCTGGGGAATTGGTCAATCGGCGCCATGTTGTCTCTTACGATTTCAGCCATTTGGTTCAACCTCCTGCCATCGGGTAAACCTGCTCAGTGACGCATCCAAAAGCGACCGAATAGCAAGCCGATACCTGCTGCAATCAACACGGATTTAACTGGCCGCTCTCGAACGTATTGCTGAAAAGTGCATTTG
>DAOUEJ010000089.1:0-8808 GCA_034430615.1 Anaerolineales bacterium
GTCTGATATTCTTTTGTTTCTTGGGGTTCTGGGTGTCCTTCTCCTTGGCCATGAATTCGGCCACTATCTTGCCGCACGCTGGCGGGGGATCAAGGTCGAGGAATTCGGCTTGGGGTATCCACCCCGGCTAGCAACCCTCTTTGTAGCCGGAGATACCCGTTACACCTTGAACTGGATCCCATTCGGTGGGTTCGTCCGACTTGCTGGCGAAGATGATCCGGATATCCCCAATGGCCTCTCGAGCGCGAGCAAGCTTTCCAGAGCCCTGGTGCTAATTGCAGGTCCAGCCGCAAATATCGCCATCGCCTTCATTGTGCTTTCGCTTGCCTTTAAATTCGCCGCACCTGATTTCGGACGTGTGCGCATTGGCCAGATCACCCCCGGAACGCCTGCGGAAACTGCTGGGCTCGAGATCGGGGATATCGTGAACTCGATCGAAGGCGTGCCGATCACGAGTTTCGAAGATATGCAGATCGCCACCCGCGAACATCTCGGAGAACCGATGACCATCCGTGTGAGCCGTGCGGGTGAAGAACTCGAGATTACGCTCGTTCCGCGCGCAGACTTCCCTGAAGGACAGGGTCCCATTGGCGTAACGCTGAGCTACCCCGTATCACAGATGTCCTGGAGTGAAGCTGCCCGCTTTAGCGTTGACTCGATCGGATCCCAGGTCATGGCCATCGTTCGCCTCCCCGCACGCCTGATCAGCGGAGATGCTGCACCAGAAGAAGCCCGTGTCAGCGGATTAAAGGGGATTCACGATATGCTTGCCTGGGCAAGCTCCGTGGATAGATCCTCCGAACGTCCATTCATCACATTGAACCTGATCGGTATAATCAGCGTCGGCCTTGCTATCGCCAATATGCTGCCCTTCCCGGCTCTCGATGGAGGGCGGTTGCTGTTTGTCTTTATTGAACTGCTGATCGGCCGCAAGATATCACCCCGTTTGGAAGGGTACGCTCACGCCGTCGGATTCGCCCTGCTTATCATCCTGATGGTGTATTTTAACCTACAGGATTTCATCAACCCGATCCAGCTTCCCTAGGAGGCTGATTCTACATGAATGAAAACTTCGATGCGTTTCTCGACGCGCTTGCCAATGAAGACTTCCCCATTGCACTTGATGACCTCGAGAGCGTTTCGGACATTGATGCCGAGCATCTCGAGCGTTTCCTGGCACTCTGGGACACACTCACCCCCGATCGCCGCCACTTGCTCCTGGCTCTGCTTGGACAGCAAGCGGACGAAAAGTTTGAACTGAATTTCGATGTCATCAACCAAGCCATGCTGGATGACCCAGATCCTGATATTCGCCGGATTGCGATCAGCAACCTATGGGAATGCGAGGATACGGCTCTCATCCCTGCCTTTATCACTGCCTTACATGATTCCGCACACCCCATGGTTCAGGCGGCTGCGGCTGAAGCCTTGGGGCGGTACGTTTTACTCGGTCAACTTGGGAAGCTAGCGGATGTACAACTTGCGAGCATCGAGGATGAACTACTCGCCCTCCTCTCCTGTGATCCCGACTTGAACTTGCGCGGATCGATCATCGAGTCGATTGGATATTCCTCGCGTGACGAGGCGAATGATGCAATTGAGAGTGCCTATCAGAGCGGTGATGAAGGCTTGCAGATGTCATCGCTGATCGCTATGGGTCGATCCTATCATGAGCGCTGGACTGAGGCTGTCCTGAGGGAGCTCTCCAGTTCCTCACCAGATGTGCGGGCGGAAGCTGCTCGGGCGGCTGGTGAATTAGAGATCCGTACCGCACGACCAATATTGATAGAACTGCTGGATGATGTCCACGATTTCGCCTTGAAAAATGCGGTCTGGTCGCTTGGCCAGATCGGCGGCGACTCGGCACTGGAAGCACTCACCGACCTGCTTGAAGCAACAAGCGTCGAAGAACCACTGTACCAATCTATCGAGGACGCGCTCGATCACATCGCCTTTTTACAGGGAACGCCCGACTTTCTCTTATTCGACTTGGACGACGAGGACACCTAGGACTTTCCCTCTTGGCCCACATTCTCCAGGTTTTTGCCGACAACCTCATCCCAATCCTTCTTGTAGCGGCCGCAGGTTTCCTTGCTCAGCGCCACTTTGGTCTTGATCCACGTCCGCTTTCCATCATCATCTTCAATGTGCTAACCCCGGCACTGGTCTTTGATCTATTGCTGAGCAGCTCGATCCCTGTCGACGGCGCGCTACGGATAGCAGGAATTGCTACCCTGGTAATCTTCGCGCTGGTTCTACTGAGCTGGAGCATGAGCCGGCTTTTGAAGCTCGATCCACGGATGACCGCAGCGTTAATTTTGAGCGCCTCCTTTATCAACTCTGGTAATTACGGGCTTTCCCTTAATCAGATAGCACTTGGTCAACCCGGTCTTGCATGGGCGAGCATTTTCTTCATCATTAGTGCGGTTTGGACCAACTCGCTCGGCGTGTTCATCGCACGATCCGGCGCTGGATCACTGAAGTCCGCGCTGGTGGGTTTGCTTCGGGTTCCTGCAATCTATGCGGCCTTAGGAGCCTTCCTGATTCGTCTGCTCCAGGTAAGCCTTCCTGGCTTTCTGCTCCAGCCCGTCGAGCTTCTTTCTAAGGCAACCGTACCACTTATGCTCCTCGTCCTCGGGATGCAGATCGGCAGAGCTGGCGTACCTCGCCGCTGGGACATCCTCGGTGTCGCAGCAGGCCTGCAGTTGATCGTTGCTCCGGCGATCGCCTGGTTTCTAGCGAGGAGTATTGGATTAACCACGCTGCCTTCGCAGGTTGCCGTGCTCGAAGCGGCCATGCCCACTGCTGTCCTGGCGATGATTCTGGCAATAGAATTTGACGCAGAACCTGAAGTGGTCACTTCGGCCGTGGTCATTACCACATTACTGTCACCCCTCACCATCACACCGATCCTGATATTGCTAGGATTAGGATGAGAGCTCCCCGCGCAGCTATCGTTTTTGTTTTGCTGGCCCTGTTCTGGACAAGCGGCGAGCAAGTCACCCACGCTCAGAGCATTTCCATCGAATCGGATGTAGCGTATCGTTTCGGAGAATCAATCCGGCTTTCGGTACGAGTTGAGCAGGCACCAACAATCACCCGGGCAGCAGTCTTTCTACGCCCCGAATCCTCTGATACATCCCGGGTCATTCTGGCAACTCTGGCTACCCAAGATCCAGGGCTGGCAGAGGTGGAGGTCGATCCTGCGCAGTTTTCAATTTTTGCCTTCGAAACGCTCTTCTACTGGTGGCAGATCGACTTCGATACAGGTGAGGTAGTCACTACAGATGTCATGCAGCTGGAATACGCGGATGATAGGTTTTCCTGGCAATCACGCTCAGTCGGCGATGTGAGTGTTCGCTGGCACGATAGAAGCCTGAGCGAGGGTCAAGCCATCCTCGAAACAACCCAGTTCGCGCTTGGTCAGATAGCGCAGGCTTTTGCGCTTGGGCAAACGGCACCACTCCGCATCATCATCTACAACTCAACTCAGGAACTCCGATCGGCACTAAGCAACGTTGGGCTCTCTCATACCACCGGTCATGCCGAGCCAGACCTGGGCATCATCCTGATCTCCGTATCCGGGGGAGCGCAAGGGCTCGTTGAATTAGAGCGACTCATCCCACATGAGTTGGTCCATCTTCTACTGGAACAAAGCAGCCCATCCGATTCTGTGCAATATCCCGCGTGGTTATCGGAAGGCATGGCGACCATGGTTGAAGGTGCCCCTTCTCCGGCAAATCGAACTAGCCTCGATACTGCGCTTCATTCAGGTGAGCTGCTTCGCTTTGTCGATCTTTGCACAACCTTCCCCATTTCCGCGGGAGAAGCCCAACTTGCCTATGCCCAGAGTGCGTCGTTTCTTCGTTACATTGTCGACGTCTACGGAGTTGGTGGGATCCACCAGTTGCTCGGCGCATACCAGGAAGGAACTTCCTGCACCGGTGGTGTTCAGCGTGTGTTCCAGCGCTCGCTTGATCAGCTTCAATCCGAATGGCAAGCTGCAACTATGGAAACTCCACCATCCCGGGCATACCTGGTATGGACGGGTGCACTGGCCCTGCTTGTTCTCGTTGCACTCGGTTTTTACCTCCGCCGTCACAGGGGTTCATCCACCTTAGCTAAGCCGTCGGGCGAGGAGATGTCAGAATGACCTCTACTCTCTTTTTTGACCTGGAAACACAGCGATTGGCCCGGGATGTCGGCGGATGGTCGAACATCGAAAGGATGGGTTTCGCGGCGGGCGTGGCTCTTGAGCACGAGACGGACACCACAAGGCACTTTCTCGAGCCTGACGTACCTGCCCTTCTTGATGCTCTTGGAGCCGCCGACCGGGTGATCGGGTTCAATCTCCTTCGCTTCGACTACACAGTACTCAAACCATATGGACTGCTTATTGACCTGAAGCTTCAAGCGAAGACGCTAGATATGCTGCAAATAATTCAGCAAAATCTCGGCTTTCGACTCCCCCTCGCTGGCCTCGCAGAAGCCACCCTCGGCGAGGGCAAGAGCGCAGATGGATTGCAATCCGTTCGATGGTTCCAGGCGGGGGAGTTAGATCAAGTGCTCAGGTACTGCGAGCAAGATGTCAGGGTCACACATCGCTTGTGGGAGCATGGACGCGAGCACGGCCACCTGTGCTACTTCGACCGGCGCGGGGGAATCCGCAGAGTGGCTGTTAACTGGTAGAGAGGGCGTCAGAAGTTACGCCCACCAATCATAGCGGCGATCTTGGATGTAACCTCGTCTTCAGCACGCCACACCATCGAATTGTGTCCGGCTGCCGCGGACAATGCGTATGAAAACGCTGCACCTATTCCCGGTTCATCACGCAGTCGCCTGAAATAGGTGAGATACTCTTCACTCTTGACCTGGCCACCAATACCGCTGGTGGGATTGTAAAATTCGGTAATAAAGAACATCTTTCCCGGGAATCGGTGTTGGTAGGATTCGTACAAACGACCACCATCCATCGAATCCATTCCGAAATGGTCGCGCCATTGACAATGGACACCGATCCAATCCGCCTCATAGGCCGAGGCTTCGGCTTGCTCGAGGAACTGCATCCCATCTGCTTGCCAGCCTGAGATGGCGTGGCCAGGCGAGACTCCTGGAAATCCAATCTTGCTCCCGGGATAAAGTTGTCGGAGCTTTATTAGCACTTCGTAAAACCAATCGGCGAACTCCACTCCATCCTTCCATGTGCGACCTAAGCCTGCGTATTGTGTATTTGGATTGGCATGCAGCTCGATATACCTCACACCCATCTCATAGTGCCGGTCGAGATTGCTCTTCACCACCTTGATAAATTCGTCCGGTTTGACTGCATCCTGTGTGAAATCAGCCGTCACCCTAACCATGATGAATATCCCTGGATGTATTGCCCGTAGACTTTCCAGCGTGCTTTCTGTATCCTCCAGGTGCAGCTTAATTGCCTCGAGCCGTGCCACCCTGATCAACTCAAGATCTTGTTCCATTAGCGGACCATCGATGCGGCCATGGGCGCCTACCAGGCAGCGAGCTGGTGCCCACGCCACTGACTGGATCGATTTGCGGTAGCTACCCTCTGGCCAGACCATGAAGGGCGTCGGATCAAGGATATCCTTGGGGAAGTTGGTCTCTCCCCTCTCGGTCGCGCCATCTCGTTTGAGCGTGAGGTGCAAATGTGATCCTGTTGATGCTCCGGTTGAATCAGCCAGGCCAATTACCTGGCCTGCCTCGACAGCCTCTCCAACCACTACGGTCGGTTTTGCAAGATGCGCATAAATTGTTTTATATCCATCCTTATGCCGGATGCGAACATGAATCCCATACGGATGCGTGCGCGGGTTCAGATGTACCAGGAAGACTTCACCCTGTGCACACGCATAAATTTTAGACTTTGAAAACGCCCGGATATCCAACCCCTCGTGCGCGGGAACGCCGAACCTGCAGTAAATTTGCGGGTTTACGCCAAATGCCTGGGTGATGACTGGAAAATCGGTTGGCCAAAGCAAGTAGAACGGTCTTCGCTTTTGACCGTAACGATCATGATCTTCAATCCGCTTCTTAAACTCGCGTTCGAGCTTATCTGGGCTTGACGCGTCGACGATGTCCAATCGCACGCCCGGATACTGAGCCTGGAACCAGGCCTCAAGTTCACCTTCGCTGGGATAGCCATCCTCGACAAGCGGAAAAGTTATGACCTGGGCCGGGTTCATGTACCGCCCGGCCGTGCCTGGATCTTGGGTCAGATTAGCGCCATACTGCAATACATACTCCTGGCTGGCGCGCACCCAAGTCCAATAATCCTTGCGGGGGAGGAGGATTATCTGATATTCCATATAATATTCGCCCTCAAACGCTTAGAAACCCAGACCACGGGCTTTCAAGGATACGAAGCGTGCCTGACCGATTACAAGGTGTGAAGTAGGAATAGAGCGCCTTGTCCGTGTTTCCACAGGTAGGTTTCTCTATTCCCCTTCCCGAACCGGACGTGAGACTTTCACCTCATCCGGCTCTCCAGTTCCAAGGTAATTTCTGGTAATCTTGCGACTTGTCTCGCTTCGAGGATTGCGTGCTTTACGATGACAGCTTGCGCATAGCGCAATCATCTTGGCTAGATCATGTCCCTGGTTCCCTTTGTGTTTGCGGATATGGTGGACTTCCACCCGATCCGTACTTCCACACAGGGTGCATCGATTTCCGTCCCGGCGGCAAACTTCTTTCCGCTTTTTGGTCCATTCTTCCCCATATCGGCTGTTGGTTCCATCCCATTCTCTTTTCCCGGGATACGGGTCGAGGTGATAGGGCAGTTCAACCGGCTTGGATGGGTCCAGATATGGATTGGGGCGGTGTGCATACCGCTTGTATCGGATAGTCATTTGAGCAGGATGGTAAAGAAATTCCCCACCCGACGCCCAGGTGAGCCATCTGTCCTTGCGGTAGTACTTTCGGTATGTTGCTCTGACCCTTAGCCTTGTCTTCTTGCGTATCCAGAGTTCCATTCGCTTGAAGGCGTATGAGCCAACGTAGCTGAATGTGCTGCTGGCCGCCGAGTAACGGTAGTAATACGCCCATCCTCGGAGCAAGTAGTTGAGGGCTGTGATCTTGTCTCTGACACTCGCCAGCGTGGTTCCACGCTTTGTCATATCCTTGATCTTGCCCTTTAGCTTCATCACGCTTTTCTCAGAGGGGTATATCCTTAGCTCGTTGTATCCCCGCTTCTCGTCCATGTGACGCTTCACAGTGAAACCGAGAAAGTCGTATCCTTCGGTGACATGCGTGATGTGGGTCTTTTCATCTGACAGTTGCAGCCCCAGGTGTTCACACAGGAAGGTTCCCAGTTCGGCTTTCAGCCGTTCTGCTCCTTCTTTTGTGCCGTTCCAGGCGATAACGAAATCGTCAGCATAGCGGACATAGAAGGCGTTACCTTCTTTTCTCCGTCTACGCCGGTTCTTTTCGTTGTAGTTCAGGCCGGTGTACTTCTCGTCCATCCATTTGTCCAATTCATGTAGATAGATATTGGCAAGTAGGGGCGAGACGATGCCACCCTGAGGTGTGCCTTCTGCCGTCTTCTTGAAGAGTACTTCTTCCATCATCCCGGCTTTGAGCATTTGCCAGATCAATCCCAGTAACTTCTTATCCTGTATACGCCTTCTAAGCAAGCGTATCAGGGTTTTGTGCTGGATGTGGTCGAAGCATCCAACGATGTCGCCCTCTATGACCCAATTCATCTTCTTCTGCTTGGGTGCAGTTTGCTGATGGAGGTAGGCCATTGCGGTATGACAGCTTCGTTGGGGTCTAAAGCCGTGGCTGGTGGGATAGAAGTCACTCTCAAAGATGGGTTCCAAGATGGCTTTCACCATCATTTGAACCAGTCGGTCTGTCAGGGTTGGGATGCCGAGCGGGCGTTGCTTCCCGTTGGGCTTTGGGATGTAAACCCGTCGCACGGGTGAAGGCTCGAGCGTTCCGGATTTCAGTGCAACTCTCAGGTCTGCGAGGATGATTTCTCGGTTGCTGATGGCTGTCCTTTTATCCATTCCATCTATGCCTGCCGTGCGAGATCCCCTGTTGGTCATGAGCATGTCAAACGCCCAGGCCGTCAGCGGCTCCCAGGTGAGCAAGTCATACAGGTTACAAAACCGATGTTCAGGGTATTCTGTCGCTTTCTTAGCCAGCTTCTCTTGCAGTTCGGAAACTTTTATCCGGCACGATTCCGCCGGCTTCTCAGTTGTTGGTTCCATACTGTTAGTCTCCTATTATTCTCAAGAAGCCTTAGAACCTGCCGCCCTTCGCCATGTGCCAGGCTTTCCCTGGCTCAGACTACTACGGCGGCTCCGCCAGCCCATGAGTATCTAGGCTTCATGCCTGCCGATCCCTTACGGGCAGCTCATGGGCCT
Organism: Anaerolineales bacterium; assembly: GCA_034430615.1. Lineage (GTDB taxonomy): Bacteria > Chloroflexota > Anaerolineae > Anaerolineales > E44-bin32 > E44-bin32. The sequence continues at coordinate 8,382 of DAOUEJ010000089.1, forward strand.
TCCCGTGTTGATGTTGCTGTTGTCAGCGTATGAGGGTAGGCACTCTCTATTCGCCTATGCCTTCTCCCTGAAGGCTCGACAGTCTCGGATTGCCCTTTCCTACCTGACAATCCGTGCCCCTAGACCAAAGGGGCTGTACCTTCGTCTCGACCAAGACGGGGTTAGGCTGTCTCTTACCCATATCTCCACCTTTCGGGGTAAGTTCGAGGTGTCTAGGCGGTTCAACCAAGAGTTCGCTTTCGCTTGCCTTACTCATACTCAGCCTTGCGGTCGGGGGCGGGGTGGATTACCGCCTTTTCCCGCTTGTTTCCAGGGCTTCAGACCACGGAGGGCATAGCATCCGTCGCCTGCCTGGTCAGGCTCAGACGTGGTAGGCGTCTGGCTCATTTAGAGCATTACAGCAACACCTTGCACGGCGCACGATCGA
>DAOUEJ010000090.1:0-2229 GCA_034430615.1 Anaerolineales bacterium
ATTTGCGCGAACGAGTACGATTATCGAGATGTTCGACCACCAAAGCCGCCGCTTCCAGGGACGATAATTGAGGTAAGGGCAGGGCGGCGCGTAAGAGTTCCCTGACATTGGCCATAGACAAGGCAGGCAGCACATCAACTTCGTAATGAGCCAGAAGGTCAGGGTCGCGCTCGAATTCCTGTGCCCAATCCAGACGAGTTTCGGTAATGAACCAGCTGGCGGCGATGGTCAAAGCCAGGTGATGTTCCCAGGCACGATACTTGATGGCCTGAAATTCGTCCCACCCCAACTCACTTTTGGCATCCTGATTGCTGCGTTCAATGAAGTAACGCTGCGATTTGCGGGCCGCCATGACCGGCAAAGGGGTGTCGAGCGGCGCATTGCTGAAGGAGTAAGTGAGCCGCTTTTCATCACGGCGGATGAGCAGCCATTCTTCGCGCACTGACCCATCTTCCCGCACTGTCCACACCCGGCGGCGCGCGAAATCGGCTTTGAGAAAGCCTCTCTCGTTGGGACGCAGCGTGATGGTAGACCACAACGTATCAGGATCGTCATACAACTCCTTCACTTCATAAGGATAGCGCGGCGATGAAACGCGATGGTTCTTCGCTCTTCTACCGGAGCGGGTCTCAGGCCAAAAGATCACCGGTTCCCTCAAGTACACCTTCGTATTGACCGGGGTGTCGGCATAGTATTCGAGCTTGCTCCGGTCAAGTTCGTCTCGCAGCCATCCTTTTCGTCCATAGAGTGTGTCGCAGTCCACCGCCGCAAAGGGAACCCCTTCCGCCTGGACGCGCTTAATCATCTGCAAGCCCAATTGCAGCTTGGTCTGAAAGCGCCGGTCTTCTGGAATCCCTGCTCGTTGGCGTCGCTCCTGATTATCCTTGCTAAACCACTGTTCAGGCAGATACAGTTCACCGTCAATCCAGGTGTGATAGCCACCATTGACCAGCGACAGAAATACCCCCACCTGGCTCATCTCCACTTTCCCCAACCGCCCGTTATGCTGACGTCCTGCCCCGGCGCTGTCTTTTCCCGCCTTGACCTCCGCGCTTTCATCCAGCACCAGGATACTTTCTGCCTGGAACTCCCCTCTCTGGCTGACCGTTTCCCGGATGCCCCTTATCAACTCTATCCCTGCCCAGGGGGACTGGCTCATGTAATGCTGCATGTTCTGGCCTGACACTTTTGCTTTACGTGCGATATTGGCCATGCTTCGCCCGGCCTCCATTCTCAGCAGTCCACTGATGTAATGGTAGCCATACGCTCTCGTGTCTCTTGTTCTGGTCGTCGTGTACCGCCCGTAATAGCCCCAAAATATCGCTAAACGTTCACCCAATCCTTCAATGGCCTCAATTGGCAATCCCCAGCGCACCAGTGTTGTGATTTGTTTTTGCTCATTCGCTTAGTTCTACCTCAAAACCGCTCATTTTCGTAATGTGACATTGTCAAACTACTATCTCACAAAACACGGGACTTCTCAAGCAGTTGTTCGCCCGCGGGCGCGCGGGCGAACCCGTCGGCTGGCGGCGGCGGGATGTGTTCGGTGCGCGGCACGCCGGGTGGGGGAAAATTATCGATCCACAGATAGCACAGATGGTTTGTGTTGTCGAGTTTGGTGGCTGTTCACTCCATTTCCAGGAAGCCCCCACCTATGGTGGGGGAGGAATGGCCGGAGCCGAAGGCTCCGCCGGGCGCAGCCCGGATGGAGTGTTTAAGCAAACCGGTTCCCGAAGGGACAAAATCCCGGAGAAGCCACTACCTCTGGTAGTGGTTAGGGATTTTGAGGTTTGCAATTCACTTGAGTCGTGATGATCGGCAGATTAGCGGATCGAAAAATCGGGGCGGATATCACATCCGCCCCGATTCTATTCCGGCAGCGAGTCGAGTATCTTGAGATAGGTCTGGTAGCGCAGCGCGTTGATCGTCCCCGCCTCGACCGCCGCCCTGACCGCGCAGTCCGGCTCGTGGATATGGGCGCAGTTGCCGAATCGACAATCTGCCGCAGCCGCATCGAACTCCGGGTAGCAGCGGGCAAGGTTGCTTCGATGCATCCCCGCCAGCCCGAACTCGCGGATACCGGGCGTGTCGATGACATACGTTTCGCCATCCAGGGCGAGCATCAGCGATTGGGTAGTCGTGTGCCGTCCCTGGCCTTTCTCGTCGTTGACTTCACCCGTGCGCAGGTCGAAGGCCGGGTTGATCGCTCTCAGCAGCGACGACTTCCCC
>DAOUEJ010000091.1:0-3030 GCA_034430615.1 Anaerolineales bacterium
GCGGATCGACGAGGATGATGCTGGCCCGGGTGTAGCGGCTGTCGAGATCGGCTGATCGCATCTGGTAAAACACGGATATTGGATCGGTGAGCTGGTAGTTGGTCAGGGCCAGGATGGCTTCATCGACAACGACCAGTGCCAGCTCAGCATCGGGTACGGGTCGCCCCTGTGCATCGACCAGATGCATTTCGACGGACGTTTGACCACCGGGTTCGAGTTCTGTCGCTCCTGGTTTGAGTTCGAGAGCGAGCGTCCGAGATAGCGGGGGTATGTTAAGTGTGAGCTGTCCGCGTGCATAGGCCGGACGCGGCGGGGCTTCTGGAACCGCCTCACCCTCATCATCAAGGCGTGACGCTGATCCCACCAGGTCGACCTGGATTTGCAGGTTAGGGATGTGGGCTTCCTCGATCGGCACATCCAGCGTGATCGTGCCGTCCTTGATCAGGAAGCGCTCCGTGCTCAGGATACCGCTCCGTGCTACCGTGAGCATGCCTTCTGCGGGGGTGAACGGTGATTGGACCAGGATCCGGGCGATATCACCCGGTTGGTAGCTCTCCTGATCCGGGATGAGCGTGACCTGTTCCTGTTCCACGCCACGCGCGGGAGGCTGCTGGCCGCCGCTAACCCAGCGGGAGATGCTGCTCTGGTTCGTTCGCCCCATGGCGTCCGTCACGGTCGCCGTGATCTGGTAGCGGCCGCCGACCGTTGTCGCGAAGGTGCATGTTACCGGTTCAGGACCTGATCCGACCGTGCATTCCTGGCGATCAGCCTCGGCTTCCTGCCAGCTCCCGCCCGTATATTTCCACTCAAGCCGCGCAGCGGTCACCTGGATCGGCCGGTCTCCGACCGGGTTCCCATCCAGGTCGGTTACGATCAGAGCGACCTCGAGTGGGGTGCCGCGCTCAACGAAATAGCGCTCGCTGCGCAGCCCGACATACAGCTCGGCCGGGTGGACCAGCAAACTGGTCGTGCTTGCCCAGGCCTGGCGGTTGACATCAAAGACGGTGGCCTCGGCCAGGATGCTCACCGGTCGATTGGAGGTAGAGCCCTCGAAGTCCATCCGCAGGTAGTGTTCCCCAGAGGAGTCGGTCAACCCCTGGAAGGTCTCGACTGTCGTTTCACCGCCATCCGGTGGAGAAATACCTTCCATCCACCACCACCAGGGCGTCCAGGTTCCAAAACTGAATTCTGGCCAGCCCGGTGGCTGGTAGCTGCCAGGGGAGGAGGTGACGGTCCACGTGACTTCTGCGCCGGGGAGTGGATCACCCGCATAGTACTGGGCTTCCACCGCCACTACGGCATGCCCACCGGCGTAATACGGTCCAGTTGTCTCGTTCCGGGCGGTGACTTCATATTCCGGCCGGCGGAACTCCTGGATCTGCAGGCTGTGGTAGTAGGTATTCCCGCTCAAGCCGCTCAGGCTGCCAGCCGCATAGAGCTGCACCTGGGCGTAACCCAGGTTGACGTTTTCGGGCAGCTCGAAGCTGAAATCGAAGCCACCCAGCGCATTCACGTCAGCCTGACCATTGGCGATTTCGTTGCCCTGCGGTCCTATAAGGCTGTAATTGACGGATGTGACGCCTCCACCCACGAGGCCAACATCACCTTGTTGACCGGCCCCGATCTTCCGCAGCCAGCCTTTCAGGTGGACCTCTTCGCCCGGGCGGTACATCTGGCGGTCGTCAAACACATACCAGCGCAGATCATCCGAGAGCGAGCGGCGGGACCAACCGTCATCGCCCCAGTAGTACGTCGAGGATGGGAGCAGCGCTTTATCCGCGCCGTGCTGGACCACGACATAGGATACGCCCCCGGCCGGGATGGGGAAGCGAGCGAGACCATCGTTCCCAGTACGTTGTTGGACTTGACCTGGCCCGGTTTCAACGAGGGCGTCTGAAACAGGACTTCCATCTGCCAGTGCGCTGGCCCAGACGACCATCTCGCTGTGGTCGACAAAGGCATCCACGCCCAACTGGGTGACCTGCACCCAGGTCTGGACAGTCTCCCAGTAGCGGTCCTCCTGGAACAAACCGCGCGGTGGGCGGGCGATAACGATGAAGTGCCCCGAATCGCCATCCATGTACTTGCCCAGTTCGATCGCGACCTCACTCAGGGTGTCGTTGGGCAGATCCAGCTGCATGGTTTGATCGAAGACAACCCGGCCAGGTGGCGGCGGGGGTGTGTCTCCCCGCTGAAATTCGTACATGTATTCCAGGAACGCTGGCCAATCGGAGGGCTGAACAACATAGATGCGGACATCCAGCCGATCGTAGTTGATCGCGTAGAGGGAAAGGGCAGGTTCACGCACGGAAGGGTCCAGCGTAACAAAAAGGTTGTCCGGACCCATCAAAAGAGGTTCAGCAGGACCGATGCGGAAGCGGAGTGCCTCTTTATGGCCGAGCTTCTGTCCGAAGATATCGGTTACGTCCTCCGATACCGTCACGCGGTACGTCGTCCGGCCGGCAGTTGCGCCGCGAATACTGATCGTATCCCCATAGATCGTGACCGAGGCTCCGGGGAGTTCGGGGTCGATGCTGAGCATGCTCTCATCATAAGCATCAAGATCGAGCGGATTGTTGAACTCGATGTAGAGCGGTGTGAGCGGCCGGCAGTCGTCATACCACGAACAACCGTGGTCCTCGATGATCAGTGGGGCGAAAGTGTAGAAACTATAACTCTGCTGTGTCTCACTGAGCAGCGGCCCCTCTGCCGATGGTGTGCCCGGGCCGATGCGGATTGAGATAGTTGTGTCCACCGGCAGTTCTTGCTCTGCCTTGAAAGCCAGCCAGCGTCCCTCGCCGGCGTTGGCAGCCATGCGGCTGATGGTTTCATCCGCCTGGACCGCTTCGGGGTCAGCCAGCCTAACGTTGATCTGGCGGCTGCCAGCGGTTACGACGATCGTATTGAGCACCGCCTGGGCGTCGATGTGCTGGTTGAAGGCTGCGAACATGAGCGGATTGAGGGGTTGCGGACCGTCGGAGGGGTAGTGTTGTGTCAGCAGGACGGCTGGAGTGCTGAATTCGAATGTGA
>DAOUEJ010000092.1:0-3309 GCA_034430615.1 Anaerolineales bacterium
AGTCCTGCTCTGTTGGTAATATGTGTTGGGCAATGAATAATAGCCAAGTTCTCGAAATAACCCACTAAAACATCTATGAATACTTCTCCAACAAATTGTATGCGCCCGAACACTACGTGAGAGGATCCTGCCCGGCAGGTATGCCGAGCCTGCCGGGCAGTCGTGAGGAGGGCAGCACCCATGTCCAACGGGATGCAATGCTGCCTGCTGATGATTCACCGTTTCCCATCGCGAAGTCTCCGACCATGTTGCTTCTTTGTGATGGCCCCCCCTAATCTCGAACCTTGCTGTTCTTGGCTAGCGATGATCGAGCTACTCCCAAGATCGAGTGAGCACGAGGGATCAAGACTCGCTCGCAGGAGGCTGGAGGGCCGGGGCAACACCCGTATTATTTCGACGCAGGCGGACGTTGCCCCGTGTAATCAAAACCCGTCAGCTAACCAAGGATTCTGTTGCCCACTGCAAACAGCCAAGCCACTATCAATGCAGCAAAGATCGATCCCAGGTAGATCCGTCCCGTGCGCCGGAAAAACCAGGTCATCAGGAACAGCAGAGCTGTGAAGAAGGGGATCAGCAGCCAGAGAATGATCGTCATCATCCACTCCGCAGAGCCTCCGATGGAAGCGCTCCAACTAGTGAATCCGATCAAGTCATACCCATAAAACGAATTGAATATCATGATGGGCACGTTCTGGAGGATTAGAATCAATGCTAGGAAGGTCAAAGTTGCTACCCAGTTCTTGAGCCACCACGTGACCTGCGTCTTTGTCGCGGTTCCAGCCTCCGGCTGGCGAGCTTGACCGAATAAGAAGAGACCGTTGTTGAGGAGCATGAAGAACAACACCGGAATCAGATAGACAAGGAACTGGCCGAACCGGTGCCAAGTGGTGAATACCTTGAGAACTGGGTATTCGACGCGGAACTCGATGCCTAGTGCGGCCTGCGAAATGCCCACTAACAAGTAGAGCCATCCGACAAGGACCAGAGCCAGAAGCACGGTCCGGCCGATAATCCCCCAATCGAACGCGAGTTTCTTCTCGTTGAAGGACATCCCCAAGTCGTACATTGTGACGTTCTGTTCTTTGCGCGCCTTCCGATACCAGAAGTAGAACAGGATGGCGAAGATGATAACGTTCCCGATCATCCACACGATCAAGCCATTAGGATGAACCAAGTCCAAGAAGGGGAACGCACTTTGAAACGACTGGCTGATCTTCCCAAACTGCCCATTTTGGGTCAGAATTGGATAGGTGATCCCCGCGATAAAGGCATTGAGCAAGGCCATTCGCCACCAAGCTTTAGGTTTCGCTACATATCCGCTCGGCATCGGCTGGGCAACGGGCCCGAAGAATCGGGTTCCGAGTAGCAGGCTGGTAAGGGGAATGGTCGTTGCGAGGGCCGCCAATAGCGCCACGCCCATGAAGATGTCATACCATTTGTAGATTTGTTGGTTTGCGGGGACCCAGTGCACATCCGCGACACCGCCTTTCAAGGCGTTTCTCATCCAATCCGTAACAGTCCATACCATTCTATTGCTGGGCGGCGTGCCAGGATGTGTGCTCGGGTTTACAGCAATCATGAACGCAGAGTCATCTGCGAAGCTGCCGTACAGCCTGTTCGGTTCGATTGGTTCGGTGAATCCATAGCCCTCGTAGAAGCTGGGTGTGAAGAAGCGCTCATCGGAACGTATCCTCACACCATCCACCTCCCGCGTTTCCATCGCGGCCAATACGCACAGGTAGTTGCTGATCGTTGTCAGATCCGCTCGGCCACAGGAGTCCTGGGGGGCAACTGCCTTAATCTCAGGGTACGCTACACCGAGGCTGGTCGACATCCCTCCACCCATTGAGTGTCCCGTCGCGCCAATGCGCGTCGCATCAACAAATGGCAGAGTCCTGAGATACTCATAGGCGACATCCGCCCCCCGCAACGTGGCGGAGATCGGGGCTCCGCCCGACATGTCATACATCTCGAAGTCCCCGGTATTATCGCCGTGGCCATCAGCATCGCTCGCCAATACCACGAAACCACGTCGAGCCAATTCTATAGCTACGGGCGACTGCGTGTCTTTGTCGTTGTTGCCGCCATGCATAGCCAAGACAGCTGGGAGCTTGTTCCCGGCGCTGGCCCAGACCGGCCGGTATAGACGCCCGGTAACGATGTGTCCGTCCGGAGCGGGAATACGCACAAAGGTAACATCGACATTGCCAAAATCACTCCGGACCTCAAAGGCCATCACTGCCGATACGAGCACAATCGCCAGTAGTCCAATCAACCAATAGATGTTCCTCTTTGCTGCGGGTAACATAATATCCTCCTCGGATGTGTATTACTCGAATGTATGATGACGTTCGGGCCCACATCACGTATATTCGGAAGTTCACCTCCTTGACTGGGATGTGCTGGTATATAACCAATTGTTATAAATGACTCCTTTCTCAAGCTTCATTATCAATTAATTACAAACAAGGCATCAGAAAGGAACAAATCAACTACCAAGGGGAAAGAGTAGCGCGAATCGCCACCAACGAAATCATCATAGAATACTTCGCACATCCGATCAATCATTATGGGCATACGTGCGCCATGCTTGTTAATCCCACGTTTCCCCTGGCAATACACAAGAAATATTATTGCACGTACGTTCACTTTGGACTATCATAGTTTCACATACTCAATTGGAGATAGCCCATGAGCGATCAAGATAAGATTCACGATGCCGTGCAGGCCGCCCGCATGTACTACTACCAGAATATGAAGACCAAGTTGATCGCGAAGGAAATGAACGTTTCCCGCTCGACGGTCTCGCGCATGTTGAGCTTTGCAAAGAACGAGGGGCTGGTGAATATTCAGATCGTAGATCCCACTGAGGAACCACAGCGGATGGAGAAGCGAATCCTCGAGAGATTCAAACTCGAGCGCGCCCACGTCGTTCCCGCGCCGGAAATTGCTGGCGAGAGTGTGTGGTTGCAGCGGGCAGCACAGTATGCAGCAAAGTATCTTAACTCGCTCTTCGAGTCTGGAATGGTGCTGGGGATCGCCTGGGGTACAACCTTGAGTGCGATCTCAACTCATTTATTGAAAAAGACCACCCACAATTCACAAATCGTGCAACTAAACGGTGCAGGAAACACGCAATCGATGGGGATCGAATATGCCAGTGAGATCATCATGCGCTTTGCCGAGAACTACCGGGCGCGAGCCCATCTTTTTCCGGTGCCGACATTTTTCGATTATGCCGAAACCAAGCAGGCATTATGGAAGGAGCGCAGCATTCGACGCATTCTGGATCTTCACAAGAGAACCGAC
>DAOUEJ010000093.1:0-4059 GCA_034430615.1 Anaerolineales bacterium
TTCACGTGTACACAATCCTTGGATCAATCCAGGCAAGGGCGATGTCAGCCAGCAGGTTGGAGAACATGAGCAGTAGGCTCATGAAGAGCAGAAACGTTCCGGCCAGGTACATATCCTGACTGGTCAGTGCGCGCAGCAACAGCGGTCCGGTTGTCGGGACCGAGAGCACGATGCCGACAATGGTTGATTCCGAGATGATTTTGGGGACCTCCATTGCCATAACGCTGATCAGCGGGTTGACCGCGACCCGTACGCCATATTTGTTAACAACCTTCCGTTCAGAGAGTCCCTTGGCGCGTGCGGTAACGATGTATTGCTGCCTCAGCTCATCCAGCAGGTTGCCGCGCATAATGCGCTGGAGCTGGGCGGTGCTCGCCAATCCGAGGATGATCACGGGGGGCCAGAGATGATTCAGGTAATCGAGTATCTTGGCGGTAGTCCAGGGAGCATGCTGGTATTGCAGCGATAGCGTCCCCCCAACATCTACACGCAGCACGACAATTCCAAAATACATCCACAGGAGACCCAGCAAGAAGCCAGGCAGACAAAGCCCCAGGAAACCGATGAGCGATAGCGCATGATCGCCGACGGAGTACTGGTGTGTGGCCGAATAGATGCCTATAGGCACAGCGACGATCAACATAAAGATCAGCGAAAGACCGCCTACCAAGACGGTATAGGAAATGCGTTGGAGCACGATAGGAAGCACCGGACTATTCCACTCCAGGGACCAGCCGAAGTCGCCGCGCGGGAAGCCGGAGACCCAACGGAAATACTGGACGGTGAGTGGTTTATCCAGACCATAGCGTTCCTCCATCACCTTGACCGTTTCTTTGTCCTGCCCACCGCCGGACTCGGCGATCTCGGCTTGGAGGGTGGTAAAGAAATCTCCAGGGGGTAATTGGATGATAATGAACGTGAGGATGGATACGATAATGATTGTGGGGATCATACCCACGATGCGTCTTGCGATATAGGCAATCATAAGCAGATGCCCCTACAGATAGCTTTCCTAAAAGTCAACATGCCAGGATGATGTACTCCAGCAATCATTGTATGGCAAATGCTCTGCTCTCTGGGATGATCAATGAACATTCCGTGCGCTTGGAAAACCGAATTCATTATAGCATCCGATGTCGGCGAGGATCTGCTCCGGTAATCAGTGTTTCGTGGCATAAGAAAACCCATAGTGAGAGTTACGTAGTATTTAGGCAGTTGGGCAAGAATGGTATCTCTTGACACCGTTTATATTTGCACCCAACTTTACCGGTAGGGTAGGCTATTCTCCCGCTTATCCTCCTCCTCGATTGCCGAAGGAGAAGAAAATGAAAAACCCTCGCTACCAGGTGAAAGGAGCAGGGGAGAGGGCTGCTTACGCAGCCCCCTCCTTGCCTGTCAGATTTCTTTCTTATTGCTCAATCCAGAACTGTGGTGGATCCTGGGTTCCGGGTGTGAAGACCAGCCAGTCCGAAGTATGGTTCTCCATGACGTTGTGGAAGTTGTCCTTGACAACGACCAGGCCGGGCGACATGCCGACTGTGCCGATGGCAAACAGCCCTTCGGTAGACTTCCTGACGATCAACTTGGCGATCTCAAGCTGCTCGGCGGGATCCACACTGGCTTTGTACTGATCATACAGATCCTGTACTTCCTTCAGCGTGGCGGGTGGTTCCTCACCTTGCTCGCCGCCCGACTTGTACCACACGCCAAACGCCGGCCCCATCCACGAACGTTCGTCGAATGGGAACAGGTAGATTGGGTCGACCATTGGAACCAGTCCGCGGTCGGTCTCCCAGGTAGCGATCATGACTTCATTCGAGGTGGCTCGCGGCCAGTAGATGTCGCGCGACATGGTCTCCAAGACGGTCTTGAGGCCGATGTCATTCCAGCCGTCAACGATCAGTTCCAGGGTATCCATGCTGGCGCCGGAAACAGCGTCGGTTGCTTCTACAGTTAACTCAACCGGTGTGCCGTCTGCGAAGGTGTAGAAACCGTCGGCGCCCTTGACCAGGCCGGCGGCGGCGAGGAGTTCCTCGGCCTTCGCCAGATTATACTCGGCAAAGTAATTCTCGATGTCCTGCTGGAAGAGCGGTGAATCGCGTACGACGGTGATCGTGCGCGGGATACCCTGTCCCAGGAAGGCGACGTTGTTGATCATCTCGCGGTCGATCGCCAGCGACAGCGCCTGTCGGAACTCGAGGGTCTGCATCAGGGCGCGGTACTTCTCGTCCGCATAACTCTGGTTCGGAAAGATCGTGACGTTGGACGCAGCGGCCGTGCTCCACAGCAGTGTGTGGTAACCACCGGCCTCGGCGTTATCCTGGTAAACGGTGTACTTGGCGAAGTCGATTCGGCGGTGCTGCATGCTCAGCTTGCCTGCAATGGCCATCACATTGATTGCCTCGTTGTCTTCAACCAGCGTGTAGTGAATGCGATCGATGTATGGGAGCTGCTTGCCGTCCGGGTCGACTTTCCAGTAGTAGGGGTTGCGCTCCGCGGTCATCTCGGTCGCGCCCTCTTCCCACTCGCTCACCTTCCAGGCGTACATCACGGGCAATTCGGTGTTGAAGTTGAATGCCTTGTTCTCGAAGTCCTCGTAGGTCGCCTCCGGGTTGTACTTGGGATGGTACTGCTCCAGGTAGTGCCTGGGGGCGAAGAACCCAAAGCGCTCGAAACCCAGCGGCCACTGGCCGCCGTGGAATGCTAACCCTACGCTCTCGGCCAGGCCGTTGGGGGCGGCAAACTTGAGGGTAATCGTGGCATCGTCGATCTTCTCCAGCTCCATTGGTTCGCCATTGACTACCCACTCTGTGTGCGGGGCAGCCGTGATGTTCGGATCGTTCTCGATGTCTTCCCACCAGAAGATGACGTCATCGACGGTAAAGGGCTCGCCATCCGACCACTTGAGGCCCTTGCGGAAGTACAAGGTTAATTCCGTGCCGTCGGCTGACCACTCCCACTTCTCCGCCATACCGGGTTGGATGGGGTCGGCAGGGTCGCGCGGCCAGCGCAGAACGGCATCGTAGATCAGGCGCCCGAGTGCGTGGAAGTCCTTCACGCCGAGGAAGGCGCGTTCCCAGGTGCCGCCGTACTCACCGATCGACTCGACGGGTTCAACAACGAGCGGATTCTCTGGCAGACGCTCTTCGACGGGAGGAAGCCCCATATCGGCCAGCATCGGCGCCTCGCTATAGGCAGCAGCCGGTTCCGCAGGAACAACCTCTTCGGGTTCTCCTGCTGCAGGCTCTTCTGGGGACGCTTCGGGGGGTGCTTCTGACGTCCCTGGGAGGGGGGTGGTGGCACAAGCAGAGAATACCAGAGAGAAAAGTAGAGTGAGTAATACGGTTATCCAGAGCGTGCGTTTACTTGCATGGTATATCGTTTTCATCTTCTTACTCCTCGCAATATGAGTAGAACTTGACCGAACGTTGACTCTATCCTTATGGTGTATTTTTAGCTGCAGTACTCCTTTCAAGGCCTTCCCCCCACTCCGGGAAGCCATCACTCACCTTCGTTACCGAATATAGTCTGCCCGAAATGGGCGCGGATACTCGCTATTCATGATGTACTTGCAGTAAACGGAAACGGATGTCTGTCCGATCGAAATCAACCAACCAGCTGTGAAAATACCCGTGATCTTTTTCTAGGGCGCGCTGTCCCGAATGACAAGTTCGGGCGGAAAACATATTTCCCTGCATTCATCCTCACAGCCGCTGATCCGTTCCAGAAGCATCTTGACTGCCTGCCAACCCATGTCATATGCAGAGACATGGCAGGTTGTCAGCGTTGGTGTAACCAGTTGTGCCAGCGAGACGTCATCGTGACCGACAATGGCGATATCATCTGGAATCGACAATCCCATCTCGGCGCAGGCTTTCAAGGCGCCGACAGCAACGAGGTCGTTGAAACAAAACAGGGCAGTAATCTCTGGATGCGCCGCCAGCAGCTCTTGTGTTGCCTGCATCCCCCCCTCTACCCGGGGAGAGCAGTTGGCCACGAGTTCGGAGTCAGACTCATGCCCTGCGGCACGCAATGTGTCATAGTACGCAATGACTCTCT
>DAOUEJ010000094.1:0-18096 GCA_034430615.1 Anaerolineales bacterium
GGCCAGGTAGAGGACCGCTGAAGAAAGGCCGATTCGTAGCAGCCAGCGCGTGAGGGAAGTGGGCTTCCCAAGCTGGCTGACGATGGCCTCCCGGGCACCGTGCGCTGCTCGTTTGAGCCATGGGCTTTTGCGGTAGGCCATGAACGACCACCCGGCGAGCTCGAGCCCGGCCACAAAGGCCGAAAGCAGCGCCGTCCCGGAAGCCTGCATCTCCTGGAAATCATCCTCTTTTACTGCTGCCCGCAGTTCTCCCTTTTTTAGGAGTTCCACCACCTCGCGACAGGCCTCGGCTGCCCCCATGAGCGGGATCGCCGTCGGCGGCAGCCAATAGTTGACGCCCTCCGGCCTTCCACCGCCGGCGTCCAGGTCCCCCTGCCAGGCGATCAGCGTGATCCCACCAAAGACAAATCGGTCTCCATCCTCGCCCTCTGGGACGAACTCCGGACGTCTGCCCTCGGGCGCGAAACACACCACTCGTTTTGAAGGCACGTTCTGCAGGAAATCACGGAACCACCCCGAGTGGTAGACCGGTGAGGGCGTGGTGAACCAGATCTGGTCGGGCTTGAATAGACGGGCTCCGGCGAGATCGGTTACCACCTGGAAGCCCTCCAGACTGTGGGTGAGTGGATGCCTTCTGCGGAGACAGCTTATTTGATAAAGGGGCAGGCCACCCTTCTCCAGCGCCTTTTTCAACCGATCGGCCGACCCGGGCCGGGCATAGAAGGCCAGCTCCACACCGGCCTTCTGCAGGTGGAGGCCGAACACCTGCCCCACCGCACCAGCACCCACCATCAGGATTTTCATCGGAGATGATCCTATCTCCTTCGTTTCCATTTTGCTTTGTAACATGTCGACCCCTGCCCCACTTTCCCAACCCGGCACGGCAGGGGTCACCAGTGGCTCACAACGGGTACGTAGGATCGACTTTTTCGACGTTTATTCGGTAGATCAATTCTGTCACGCCCATCGACCAGGGGAACGGAAGCAGTTTCCCAATCAGGATGGCCGCTTTATCGATGAAGCCTAGGATGATGACCCGTTTTCCTTTCATGATGGCGGGGTAAACTTTCTCCGCCAACTGCTCGGGCGTCAGCATCGTTTTCAAGGCGAACGGCTTCACACGTTGGCCGGCCAGTGGCGGGAACTCGGTCAGGCTGCCGCCGGGGTGCAGCGCGCTGACCTGGATGTTGCTCCCGCGGTACTCATGCTGAAGCACATTCGTGAAAGCACGGATGTAGTGCTTCGTACCAGTATAGACCGCGAAGTTGGGCAGCGGTGCATACCCGCCCACCGAGCCAACGTTCACCACATGACTGGGCTCACCATGCGCCAGCATATGGGGCATGAAAAGGTGACAGAGCTCGGTCAGAGCCTGCACGTTCAAGGCGATGGCTTGGCGCAGGTGCACCAACGGCAACTCCTCAAAACGCTGGTAAGGGCTCATCCCGGCGTTGTTGATGAGCACATGGACCTTGCCGAGTACCCGAACGGCTTCGTCAAAGACAGACCGGGGAGCGTCCGGGGAAGTGATGTCCTGGGAAAATGGGAAGACGGTCGCTCCGTGTTCCGCCATCTCCCGGGAAAGTGCCTGCAGGCGATCCTCTCGTCGGGCAACAGCGAGGACAGCATGCCCTCTCCGGGCAAAGGTAACCACCAATGCCCGACCAATCCCCGAAGAGGCTCCGGTGATGACGACATTCATGCCAGAACCTGCATCGCATTCATCACTGCTGGCCACCGATCCCTTAGAACTGACTCTTCATCGATGAAGAACATTTTATTCGCGTTCTGCTGCGGTGTCGCCAAGGACAAAGACTAATCCCCCTGGGAATTTTATATCACGCCGTTAAAACCCAGAGACCCCACCGGATAATAGGAAGGCCATCAAGTCGCCGCTTTCAACCTTAAGCAGCTCGACTTGCGTTTTCGGGACGACAATGACGCTCCCGCCGAAGTTGTAGGATTGTGGGACAAAGACAGCGACGCTCTCCGCCATGCCGAGGCTGGCCAGGCTCTCCTGCGTGATAAAACCCATCATCTGGACGCCGCTTCCCGGGATGAGTTGGACCAGGACGGGTTTGTCGAACTGCTTCTTCTCCCCGACAAAGGCTCCCACCAGGTCCTTGACCGAGGAGTAAATCATCTTCACCAGCGGCATGCGCAAGAAAACGCTGTCGACGAGATTGACTGCACCGCGTGCCAGGAAGGTGGAGACCAGGAACCCCGTCGTTATGATGATGGCCAGGGTCAGGAGAAACCCCAACCCGGGAATCTTGAAGGTGAAGATCTGGTCCACCTTCGTGAAACCGAGGTAGAGCAGATAAATCGTTACGACAATCGGTGCAAGGAACAGAATGCCGCTAAAAAAATACGCGATAACTCTCTTCATGGGATCTCCTTTGGATGGAACCAGCGCTCTTACTATTCTACCGAAACGGGTTGCAGCAAGGAGGCAAAGAAAGCAAGGATGAGCATCTCATCCTGCGATGAAGTCTGGCGCCCAGACCTGGTGGAAGAAACGGCTGTACCGGGCTAGCTCGGGGTAGGTTTGCGTGTTTCCGATACAGACGGGGCACCAATGCCCACCCATCAGGATTAGGTTCAGGCTCGCCGCGAACTCGTGCCCGGCATGACAGCGCCAGCGGAGCCGTGAGTGCCAATCACCTCGGTGCATGTCCTTTGAAAGAAACTCGCCGCCACGAAAACGGGCCGCTTCCTGCACCTCGGCAAGTGCGATATCCTCGCGAGCCTTGGTTTCGTTGTACCCGTGTTCGAGCTGAGCGGGGAAGTCCGAGGGTCGCTCGAATTGCAGGTCTTCCCAGCCGCCGATAGCCTTCCACGCGTCATTGGACCCGAAGAAGGCCTGGATTTGTGCTTTATCTCCTTGCGCGATCCAGCTCAAGGTGCCACCGGGTCCGCGGGCCACGCGTTCCAACCGGCGACGCAGAAGCTGCGGGAAAACGCCGGCTATGCGCGTATACCATGGTACCTGCTGCGATTCCTCCGCCAAGTACGCATCCAGGGTTTGTGTCCGGAACTTCAGCAGGCGCTCGAGCCGGTCGGAATCGGAAAACCAGTGCCCGTGAAAGTTCCTCTGTGCAAACCAATTGGGCTCAAATACACGGCGTGGCTCTCGAACCCCCATGGCCCGAAACGTCCGTTCGAATAATTCAAGGTTGGTCAGGCGGCAAGGCTGGCCGCTACCAATATTGTAGATAGCCCCCCAGAATTCTTCTGGGACATTGTCCTCACAAACATTCGCCAGCAGCCTTCCCGAGTCACGAACTGTCACCCATTCAAGAACACCGGCGAGGGGCGTGTGAAATAGGATTGGATCGAGCGACTCGGTTGCTGCGAAGCGCGCAATGCCAGTCTGGCGCAGAGAGACCCAGTTGCGGAGCCCGGAGTCCACCACCATCCGCTCAGCGATGGTCTTGCTGAGCGCATAGGTATCGAAGGTGCTGATCTTGATCGGGTCGCCGACGCGGCCCCAGTGGATCGGGACCGGCCGATTTCCCGTCTGTGCGACGGTACCGATGTAGACGAGGTGCACGCGATCGGGTTCAGGCTGCACATGGATGGCACGGACGATGTTCTCCACCGCCCCCACATTCACCTTCAGCGTGCGTTCGGGCTGGGAATCAGCCAGGGGTGACACCAACCCACCCACGTGGAGGACAATATCAGCCCCGGTTACACATTCGAGCACATCTTCATAGCGGGTGAGATCGCCCCAGATCACCTTTACGCCACGCTTGATGTAGGGCGCCATGATGCGGCAGTCTGAGTCGGTCGGCAGCACGAGTGCCGTGATTCCGAAACGGTCATCGCGTTCGAGCAGCGCGTCGAGACCCGCCCGCCCCATATAGCCTGATGCTCCCGTTAAGAATATATGCTTGCGGCTATCATGCAATCGATATCTCCTTGGATGTCGAATGCTCAATTATGCTCGTCTTTGACCATCCGGGGAAGGTGAAAGATGTCACAAGTATATCGATCAGCCAGACAGGTAAAATCGATTGAGAACATATTAGGTTTGGCAGCTTACTCTCGTGAAGGGTTGATCGGTATGATCGTTCGACAGCAATTCGTCCTGGTATTCGTCGTAAGTATTGCATTTCTCGCCGGCTGCAGTTTGGCGGGCGAAGGAGGAATCCTCTCACCACCCACGGCAGCGACTGCGTTGTCAGACCCGGGTGTAGTTGGCATACCTGCGGACGGCGATTCGACCTCAACCCCGCACCCGACTTATCCACAGACAGCCTCACCGACCGCCACAATCACGCCAACCCCGACGGCCACGGAACTCGTCTACGAAATCGGCAACGAGATCACCATCAAGTACCTGCGAGACCTGGAGATCAGCGGCAGCCAGATCACCTTCGAGCAGGAACTCGCCCCCACATTCTATTATCAGCGGCACATCGTTAGCTATATCTCGGAAGGCAACAAGATTTATGGCCTGCTGACAATCCCTTTCACAGCCCCGCCGGAAACTGGCTATAAGGCTATCGTTTTCAATCACGGCTACATTCCACCCGCGGCTTATCGGACCACGGAGCGCTACAACGCCTACGTCGATTACCTTGCACGGAGCGGATTTGTGGTCTTCAAGATCGACCTCCGTGGACATGGGGAGTCCGAGGGAGAACCCACCGGGACGTACTTCTCGCCCGCGTACACGATCGACTCCATAGGCGCGCTGAAGAGCCTGCAAACCATGGACATCATCGACCTGCAGGGCATCGGCATGTGGGGTCACAGTATGGCCGGTAACCTGGTCCTACGGGCGATGTTGATCGAGCCGGACATCAAGGCCGGCGTGATCTGGGCCGGGGCGGTGTACAGCTATGATGATTTCGAAGAATTTGGAATTGACGACAATACCTACAGGCCGCCCGAAACCCAGGATGGCTCCGACCCGCGAAGCAGGTCACAGGAGATCTTTGATACCTACGGCCGGCCAGATACTCTGGAAGCCTATTGGAAGGCCGTCTCCCTGACGGAGAATATCGATCACCTTAGCCGCCCCATACAGCTTCACCACGCCGAGGATGACACGGTCGTGAATATCGCCTACTCGCAAGCTCTAGCAGCCGTGCTGCAGGAGCATGGTAAGACATACGAGTTCTATGTTTACAACAGCGGGGGACACAACCTGGTCTCACCGTATTTCGATCAGGCCATGCTGCGGACGGTGGAATTCTTCCGAAAGAACTTGTGATCGAATGACCGACTGACAGATGAAAGAAGCGCTCGATCAGGGGCTTATTTTATCAGATAGCAAGGCTGGGATGAGATCACTGAGAAAGGCGCGAAACTGCTGGCCTTCATGTTATGAAGTCATCTTCCGGGCGGCACAATCCTTCGACCCCAAGCTGAACAACCCACACCGAACCTGTTGACGAAGCTTCACTGCACTGCTCAACCTTTGCTGCCGGAGTTCCCGCACGGGATACAGACATCGGTATCACGGTTGGTCCAATATTCCTGGCCACATTCTGGGCAATGAACCTTCCGCATCTCGCCTTTTTTCGGCTGCGGGCGTGGCCGCAGCTCGCTCGGCAAGCTTGCAAAGGGGTCCGACACGCAGGCGCATGAAGATGGGCTTTCCTTCTTGGAAGCAGCTCCTTCAGGCGATGCTTGCTGTTTTTCCGGCACGTAACCACCCTCGCTCATTGGGAGCTATCGACCCCCCAGCATTTCCTGTAATTGGGCCAGAGCAGATCCCTGGTCCGGCTCTGCCAGTGCAGGGCAAATAGAGAGATCCACCAGTCCCGCAACAAGCTTGAGCGCGAAGTTATAGCAAGTAGGTTCACCACATTGCTTGCAGTTCATACCCGGAAGGAGCTTGAAGATGGCCAGGTGCGATGGTCGCGGTCTGCTTGCTTCGCTCGGCTCAATCTCGACGCGGCGTTCCCAGGTGCGGTTGACCAGCTCGACCAGCTCGCACATCTCCCCTTCGGCCTGCTCGCGATCTACCAAGTTGCTGGTGGCGATTTCATCCGGGTGATACACGACGGTGTGCTCACCCTTCTTCCAGCGCAGCGCGGGGGCGGCTGGGTTGTAATCCGCCCCCTTCAAGACCGCGTTCAGGTAGGGCAGTACAGGCGTGATGTCAACCTTCAGGCGAACCCTGGCCGCGAAGCGCGTAGCCCCGGGATCACAGGGTGGCGTGAAGACTTCTATGTCGTAGCTTTGGATGAGTTTAATAGGAATCCTCCTTCACGCCAAAATTACATCCTTGATGATGATCAAGGCAGCCACGCCAAGCAGCACCCAGCCGAAGAATAGTTTTACCGTGCGAGATTTCAAGCGCCCGGCCATGAAATGGGAGCCAAGCTGGCTTCCCAGCAACACTGCCAGCACCGTGGACGTCCACACTGCCCACTGCGGCTGGGCAGCGGTCGCCAGGTGGGAGATGAAACTGGAGATGCCTGAACAGGAGACCACAAAGGCCGAAGAGGCTGCTGCGAATTTCGCCTCCAGCCCGGCGATATACAGCAGCGGTACAACGAACGAGCCTCCCCCACGCCCGATCAGACCGGCGACCGTCCCCAGGCCGCTGCCGGCTGTTAATCCCAAGACGACGCGCCCGCGTTGTGACATGTCGCCGCGTTTCGGTTTCCAGCCAGAAAGCATTAACACTGCAGCTGCAGCGGTGAACAGGGCGAAAAAGACTAGCAGTGGCTTCACGGGGAGCTGAACGTTAAGCCATACACCGAGGGGGGCAAATAGGATCATCGCCGCGGCAAATGGGATCACCACCCGCCAGGCGATCAGTTTCTTCCGTCCATAGGTGATGGCTGCCGAACTACTGTTAACCACATTGAGGAGCATTCCCAGGGGAATGGCTTCTGTTTTGAAATCCATGCCCATCCAGTAGAGGATAGGGATATACAGTTGTGAACCACCCATGCCCAGCATCGAGAAGACGAAGGCGATCACGAAAAAGATTGGTGGAGCCAGCATGAAAGGGTTCATAGGATTATCTTGGCAAGTTTCGGATCGATATGACCACTCATCGCTAAAATCCATCAGATCATACGTCGCTCTTCTGGATGCGCATATATACTTTGCCGGGTTTTAATTCGGCGGTTAAGTCATCGTAACAAGCGTCAAGGATGCGGACATTCTCCAAGCCTTGCAATTGTAGAAATACCCAGGCCACCACCGCACGCGTCATCGATGAACAAAACGTTGCCACCAGGCGGTCCTCCGGAATTTCACTCCATCGTTCCGGCAAATCGCGAATCGGGATTTGGAGTGCAAATGGTAGAGTCAAGTAGCCAATCTCCTCCGGGGAGCGTAGGTCCAGCAATACGGCATCTTCGGCTTGTTGGCGATCGAAGAATTGAGCGGGAGTGACTTTATGTTGGCCAGTACCCCAATAACTCAGATCGAGGTCCTTGAGCCATTGATTGAAGGTTTGTTGAGACATTCTTCTCTCTCCTTTTAGTTCTAAGATAGGCAATCGTTGGTTTCCGAATGCCAGTCATACTTTGTGCTTGGCTACACCAGACCGGCGCAGGGGATACACAAGACGCGACCATCCTGTACACGAGCGTTACGCTTCACCACCATCTCGCCACATTTGTTGCAAACGACCGATTCGAAGGTATGCGGGGCAGATTCCCAGGTATAGTCGAAGACCCCGCTGATCTTGTACAACTGCTCGGCCGGCATGTTCATCACCCGGTCGACCAGCGGCTGTGAGAGTTCATCCGGGATCAACGTTGGGGGTACCCCTGCCTTTCGCTTGGCGATGAACTCGGTTTTCTTGGTTTCGGCCATCACCTCGGCGCGGGGAGCCACCCGAACAGCCTTGTTCTGCCTGCGGTCAATCAGTGTCAGGCCCCATTTCCCATAGTGCAGTTTTTGGATATTGCCTTTGCCGAAGGTACATCCCGTCGCTACCTGAACACCATCAGCAAAACAAGTGGCACAGTGATCTGCATCGAGTTCGACCAGGGCGACAAGTTCACCCGCACCCGCCCGCTGCTTCACATCCAAAGCTTCCATGGCTGCCAGACTGAGGCGCAGCCCCATCGGCATCGCTGGGCATTTATGCCCGTGGAACCAGTTTCCCTTTTCCAGTAATGCTTGTATATCCATTCTTTCTACGCTCCTTGTAATCTAGTGTAGTAATGGTTTTCTCTGCGGGGACCATAACTGGCCGGGTGGGGAGCGCTCCTCTCGAAAAATGGGGTACTCAGATTGAACTTTCATCACTTGTGCTCTCTTAACGTCGCTCGAAGGATCTGCCGTCTCGTCTCCCAGCCCCTGAAGGGATAGAAGAGGGTATCTCAACCTATCACCGATATACCGTGGCGATATCAGTCCCCCGGCGAGTTCTGGGTGCGAAGTTCTCCTCTCTACGCCTACATGGTGGACTAAAACCCTCGATGTCACACGACATGATCATTAATCTTTCCCATGGTCGATCGAAATTATCAGGTCGTCACTCACGAGCTACTGAAATATCTCCGCTTAAGAACAAAGGCCACATTCACAAGGCCGATCATCACCGGCACTTCGATCAAGGGACCGATGACTGCTGCGAAGGCCACGCCCGAACCGATTCCAAACACCGCCACCGCTACGGCGATCGCCAATTCGAAATTGTTGCTGGCCGCCGTGAAGGATAGGGTCGCGGTCTTGCTGTAGTCCGCGCCGATCGCCCGCCCCATGAAGAAGCTCACCAGGAACATGACCACGAAATAGATCATGAGCGGAATGGCGATGCGCACGACGTCGCCCGGAATAGTCAGGATGAGCTCACCCTTCAAGCTGAACATGACGACGATCGTGAACAGCAGTGCCGCCAGGGTCAGCGGGCTGATCCTGGGCACGAATTTAGAGTAGTACCAACCCTTGCCCTTCGCCCGCACCAACAAGAGGCGGGTGAAGAAACCTGCCAGGAAGGGGATACCCAGGTAGATGAAGACGCTCTTGGCGATTTCGCCGATCGTGATATCCACCGTCGAACCGCTCATCCCAAACCACGTGGGCAGCAGCGTGATAAAGATATAGGCGTATAGGCTGTAGAACAGCACCTGGAAGACGCTGTTAAAGGCTACCAATCCTGCCGCATACTCGGTGTCGCCCTTGGCTAGCTCATTCCAGACAATCACCATGGCGATACAGCGCGCCAGGCCGATCAGGATCAAACCGGTCATGTACTCTGGATACCCACGCAGGAAGACGATCGCCAACAGGAACATCAAGATCGGCCCGATCACCCAGTTCTGCACCAGCGATAAACCAAGTATTTTCCAATTACGGAAGACATCCCCTAACTCGTCGTAGTGGACCTTCGCCAGTGGGGGATACATCATCAGGATCAAGCCAATCGCGATGGGGATGTTCGTTGTCCCGACCGAGACGGCGGTGTTGAAATCGGATACAGCCATTGGGAACACGTAACCGATCAATACACCGAATGCCATGGCTAGAAAAATCCACAGTGTGAGGTAGCGATCGAGTAATGAAAGCTGTCGGGTGACTGCCAGCTCCTCTGCCTGCGCTGCTGCGACACTCGCTTGACTGTCCATGGAAAGATGTCTCCTTGTGTAAATCTCGTTCTCCTGAAGGATGGATCTAAACCGATAATTATCTACGTAGATCCACTATCCACCGATATCCAAAAACTAGTTGCGCCCCACCCCAGGATATTAAATGCCCCTCCCAGGTAATCTGCGCTTGCTGCTCGAGGACCAAACCTAGGTCATCAGTTCGATCTTCGGTTCGATAATAATTTCAGACTTAACGGAGTTCGCTACCAAGCTGTATTTCTGGGCCGATTGCAAGGCACGGCGGGTGCGCTTATCCACAAGGTCCGGTTGATCACTCCCCGCACCGATGCGGATGACAGGCCAGAAGCGTAAATGGGTGAAGGTTTCGGTGCGATCCAGTTCAATGAGTTTCGTCCCTTCCGCCCGGCATTCATAGGACTGCAGGTCGAGCTT
This sequence comes from Anaerolineales bacterium, assembly GCA_034430615.1. GTDB lineage: Bacteria > Chloroflexota > Anaerolineae > Anaerolineales > E44-bin32 > E44-bin32. The sequence continues at coordinate 9,969 of DAOUEJ010000094.1, forward strand.
GAAGCGCTCACAAGCCCAGATGAACATCATCATGATGCAGGTGTTAGCCGCGGCCACGAAGGCATCTTCCGGAGTAAGCACTCCTTGATGGCCTTGAGCATCCGGTGGAGCGGAGAAATCCATCTCGGGACCGTTGCCCAGCGCGAGGTGGCCCCAATGGCCACCTTTCCATGAGACCGTGGTGTGATAGGTCGCTGTGCGGCTCATGAGCTTGAATCCTTCTGATGCAGGTAGTCCCTGTACTCCCTGATCAAGGCATCTGCGTAGGATTGCTCCTCCCCGTCAGGGATGGGATTGTAGATTCGAACCATGTCGAGAAGATCAGCGGCCAAACCATCCCGAGGTTCTCTTCCACCCTCTCGAAATTGCTCGAAGATGAGCGGCAGGGCAATCAGGCTGACCGTCGTGCCGTCGATGTCCAGGGCCTGCATTGGGATTCCTGACCCGCACGAACAGGTCACCACAACAGCTTCTTGCTCCCCGGTCAGCACCGGAATAGGATCGACGAATTCTCCTGCACTCCGGCTCCAACTTCTTCCGAGCAGTTCATCGACCTTGAGTGCAACCAAGGCCGCCATCTCCTCCACTATCCTTTGGCCGGCTTCGTCCAGGGATCTTAATCCCTGTGGTTGTGCGAATCCATTCGCAGCGACGATATCGCTGACCACGATGCTGGCGGCCGGCTTGCCGGAATGAAGCTCCGTCGCTCGCGCCGCGCAGCGTTTTTCGCATCCGTCGATGGCTACGGTCGGGTAGAAGCGGGCGAAGGCCCGATCCCCCTCACCGCCGGCCAGGAAGAGCGGTAAGCAGATCGTCACGGTTTCCGCCGGCCGCAGCTGCTCCAGGACCCTTAACGCGGCCAGCCGTGTGACGGTACCCCCGGGAAGCTCTTCCCCGGAGCAAGCCACGATGCCTACCCTCTTTTTGGGAAGCTCAGGCATGATGAGCCTCTCCTTCCTGCCCCTCGAGACTGTCAACAAACGCCGCCAATTCCTGCGCCAGCGTCTTCGCCAGCTCCAGACCGGCTCTATTTAATTTGGCGATCCCTTCCGGTTTCAGGTCCCGATGCTGCCTGTAAACATCCAGGACGGCGATTTCCCGGGCGATACGACCTCCGCTCTCTGCGACCATCTTCGAGGCGCAGGCCAGTTTGCAGCCGTCGATGGTAATTGCCTGGCTTCCGTCTACGTCTGCACGTGCCTGTTCATCCCCCAGAACGAGCAGAGAGAGGGGGACGAGCCAGGTGGCCTCAGGACGAATATCCCGGGTGAGGTCGTACGCCGCCTCGCGGCTCACCGTGCCGTATGTTTTACCGATGCCGGAGCAGGGGACGATGACAATTCTTCGAGCCTCGGTCATATGTTTCCTATCTCCTCATCAGCCTCTTTCTTCATGAGTTCGAAATAGGCCTGAGGATCGTGCAAGTTGAGCGACTCCCTTACCCAGTCCGCAGCATCGATGACCGCCAGCCAACCTGCACCATAAGGGTCCTGGTTGATGCGCTCTGGTTCCAGCTCCATCAAGGGGTTTACCTCCACAACCTCGCCGCTGAGCGGGGATCCAAGTTCGATATTGACCTTAATCGTCTCGATTACGGCCACCTCGTCTCCGGCAGCGAGCATGGTCCCTGCCGGTTTGACCTCGGCAAAGGCCACATCGCCGCTGCGCTGCTGCTGAAAATCTGATAAACCGATGCGAACGCGTCCGCCCGGCTCCTCCAGCGCCCACATGCCTTCGGCGCTATAGCGGCGGTCGGAGGCGACCTTGAAGGTGAATTTATCTACGGTGATCTCAAGAAAATCCGTCATGCCTTGCTCCTAGGTTGAGTAGTGCCTTCACCAAACGGATCCCTTGCTGGGGTCGAAATCGGTCGTGCGGGAGAAATCACCCACAAACTCCGCATCGCTGATGATCGTAAGCCAGGCGCTAGGCCGATGGGGTATTTTTGAGCCAGTTGACGATCTCATCCGTCGAGGGGATCTTCCCGGCGGAGACAAGCTTCTCGTTGATCACCAGCCCGGGCGTGGCGAGCAACCCATAATCCGGGTAAACCTCTGGGTTCTTGATTTTCTCGATCGTCGCTTCGAGCTCCGGTTTCTCGCTTCCAAGATTTTCCACGGCCTCGATCGCATGCAGCTCGACGCGTTCACAGTTGGCGCATCCCGGACCCAGGACTTTGATAGAAATCATTGTCGCAATCTCCTTCATCTAGAAACTCGCTGAGCTCCTACTTAACGGATTCGAGAATCCTTACCGCCTCGTGACAACGTGGGCATGGGCAAGGCTCATCTGGGTTATGCTCAATCGACTTGAAATGGATATTTTTGCCCTGAAGCTTAGCAATCTCCGTACTGAATCTTCGCAGGTTCTGCAATCCATCTGAAACAGCAGTTGAGGTAAGAGAGTAGTAGACGTTCAATCCCTCGCGTCTGTCCTGAACCAGCCCGACCTCACGAAGCGTCGCTAATTGTTGGGAGATATACGCCTGCCGGAGCTGAAGTAAGCTCTCCAGGTGGCAGACACAGGCCTGGACATCCGTGCTCAATGCCTCCAGAATCTGCAGCCGTACAGGGTGGGCAAGTGCCTTGAGTATTTCTGCGCTGTATTTGTAACCGTCCATGCTGCCCTCCGATGCTTTATTCTATATTCCGAATATAGAATAAAGCTGAACCTGATTTTCCGTACCTGAAGGGTGTCACGCATATGATGTGACAAGATGCCTGAGGATTATTGAGGAATATGAGGATTGATTACGAGATGGATTCGCAATTCTGACCCTATACTATACAGAGCTATTCACGAGTCGGATGCGGCCGAACTTCCCCTCGCCGCTTGCATCCACCCGGCGAACGGAGTCCTCCGCTTCTTCGTCGACAACCCCGCGCTGAGCAAGTTAGGCGTGATCAACAGCACTAGCTGTCAGGAGGGAGGACCACAATGCGTAAATTGAGATGGGGCGTGTTGAGCACCGCCAGGATCGGTATCGACTTCGTGATCCCGGCCTTGCAGATATGCAGCAACAGCGAGGTAGTCGCTGTTGCGTCTCGCGAATTAGTGAAGGCTGAGGCCGCCGCGAAGGCGTTGGGGATCACGACCGCATATGGCTCATACGAAGAGCTGCTGGCCGACCCCGAAGTTGAGGCGGTCTACAACCCGCTCCCCAATCACCTACACGTGCCGTGGTCGATCCGCGCCCTCGACGCCGGCAAGCACGTACTGTGCGAAAAGCCGATCGCCATGAACGCCGAAGAGGCCGAGCAACTCATCCGGGCGACGCGACGCCACCCATCGCTGAAGGTGATGGAAGCTTTCATGTACCGCTGGCACCCTCAATGGCGGACGATCCGGGGTCTGTTCGGCGATACTGGGATCGGTGACCTGACGACGATCTACTCGACCTTCACCTATTTCAACGTCAACCCTGAAGACTATCGAAACGTGCCGGAGTACGGGGGTGGCGGGCTGCTCGACATTGGGTGCTACTCAATCTCGACTTCGCGCTGGCTTTTCGGGGCCGAGCCAAAGCGTGTTTTTGGGTTTGTGGACTACGACCCGACGTTTAAGATCGACCGCTTGGCGTCAGCGATTCTAGATTTCGGTGCTGGCACGGCAACATTCACCTGTGGGACGCAGGTGCCGCGCTACCAGCGTGAAGACGTCTACGGGACAAAGGGGCGGATCATGATCGAAGATCCCTTCAACCCTCCGCTCGACGGGCCAGCCCGGGCCTGGCTGCACACTGTGGATGAGACCAGGGAACTGATCACCCCGGCGGCTAACCAGTACACCCTTATGGGGGAGGCATTCGCTGAAGCTGTCCTTTCAGGGGCCGATGTCTCCACGCCGCTCGAGGACGCACTGGCCAACATGCGCGTGATCGATGCAGTGTTCAAGAGTGGTCAAACGGGGAAGTGGGTAGAGTTGTAGGGCAGACCAAACGAGCCTTATCGATTGTTATGCAGCCCAACCAGTTACCTCATGCCTATCTTGTCATCAGGTGTGGCAATCCACCAGGCCTGCTCCAATTACTTGCGGTATCCACATAAAAGACGCTTGGGCTATCGATCACGAGACCGTTCCTTCTTGCGCTCCTCCAGGAGAGCCTGCGTGAGCGAGGTCTCGCCTTTCAGCATACCTGCGGCGACCTCCAGGGGATCCTCAGAAGTGGGGATCAGAGAAAGCACACCACCGTAGTCAATGACATGAACCTCATCTCCGGGCTTCAGGTCATGCTTCTTGCGCAGGTCGGCCGGGATCACCACCCACCCTTTCTGGGATATTCTTAGAGTCATCAAAACTCTCTCCTTCTTGCGTTATACTTTCTTGCTATAGAGTATAACAATATTTCTACCAATTTACATCTTCACGGTTAACGAAGAGCGCTGTTGCCATCTGATTGACAACAAATAACCAGCACTGAAAAAATCGACAAGCCTGACGAGCTGAGATTGCTCACGCAGCGTGATATTCGTCGAAGTCAGGGGGCAGGCTCATATCCTCGGGGATACAGGTTCCCTGGAAGAACGCCAGGACAGGCGAATCCTGAAACGCCACTCTTGACGATAAAAACAAGCGGTAAACCCCTTCCAAAACATGAGTTCGCGGCAAAAAAGAACGATTCTGACTTGATTTTCCGCATGAATCGACCGTCAAATCGCCCGGATTGTTCCTGCAAAGTGAGATGGGGACCCTGGGGTCGGAGGTTCGCCTGCCCTCCCGCCAGGACACCGGGACGCTGTGGCGGGCTAGACCAGGGAATCCTAAAACATGGGGCTGGGGTTTAACGAAAAAGACACCCGGTCGGGTGCCTTTTCCTCAAAAAGGTAGCGGGGCTGGGATTCGAACCCAAGACCTTCAGGTTACACCGCGCCGTGCCGGCGCGGCACGGTGTGAGTTCGCTTCCTAAAAAAGAGGCCTTGGATCTTCAGGCTGGACTTCCAAGGGTGACCGTATGATTTACGATCGATTGAAACCCGGCGAGCCTCGAATTTCACTCATTCTATAGCCGAAGAGATTTAGTAACAAGCACTTTCAATGTACTTATCAGAACATGGTGTGTCAATTGTATCCACCCCTCGGGTTTTTCTTGGTGGTTGGAACCTAGCAACAAAACAATATCAGGGATGATCAATAATAGCCCATCCATGCTCCTGGGCGTGAGCAGCAAGTTTCTGGTCCGGATAGACAGCCACGGGATTCCCCACACGCTCCAATAGAGGCAAATCCGTGTAGCTGTCAGCATAAGCATAGCTCTCTGACCAGAGAATGTCTTCGCCACGTTCCAGGTATTGCTCAAGACGCGTTACTTTAAACCGCCCCTGACAGACAGGAGGCTCGCTGGACCCAGTGTAATGTCCTTCCTTCAATACCAATGTTGTACCGACTGTCTCGTCAATCCCTAAGCGGCGCCCGATTTCGGTTAGCAGAGGGGTAAAAGTTCCAGATAACAATATGACCCGGTGTCCGGCTGCCTGGTGATCACGCAGCCTTGTCATCATCTCGGCGTGCACCCGTGGCAGGACATACTCTTCGCTGATCCATGCGAATGCTTCTTCTGCCTCCTTGGTGGTCCAGCCGCGCACTGTCCAGCCAAGGTTTCGAGCCCAGATCTCCCGTGAAGTTTCTTCAGACAATAAACCTATCTTCAGCAATCCCCACAGGGGCATGTGGGCAGCCATATAGGTGTACAAAGGAATACGCTTCACCCGGTGAGTTCTATGGTGGAGAGCTATGCCAAGCGTGATATGGCCGCTGTAAAGCGTGCCATCAAGATCAAAGATCGATGCAATCGACAAAACAATCCCTCTTCCCAATATAGAAGCATTCGCTCGCGATCATTGAACCGGTACGGTGGTTAAAGGTTGATTCTCCATATATCAGGCAGCCTTATTTAATTTTATCAGAACCTAAAATCGATCTAATCGCCACCCGAGCAATGGTTATCTACTTTCCCAACCTACAGCTCATAGCAATCTAGACTTGCACCGGACAAACCGCCAACCCCAGAGTGCCTGGGCCCGTGTGGATGGCGATAGCAGGACTTAGCGTTGTCAGGATCAATTCTGGGCAATCCCATTGCTCTGAAACCCTTGCCTTCAGAACTTCCGCTTCCTCGGGTACACCTGCATGGATTATGGCTGTTCGCATTGGACGTCCGTCGGCAAATTGAGCGATCACTTCAATCATGCGCTCAATTGCCTTATTCTTGGTGCGAACTTTTTCCAACGCGTCCACGCGGCCCCCATGCAGATGCAGAAGGGGCTTGATGTTCAGCGCCGAGCCAAAGAACTTTGACGCCCCCCCGATGCGGCCACCCCGATGCAGATACTCAAGTGTATCGACCACAAACAATACCCTACTTCTTGCCGCGGCGGCGCGAGCTGCTTCCTCAACCTCCTCGAGCGACTTTCCTTGAGAAGCCGTGCGAGCGGCTGCCAGAACCGAGAATCCCAATCCCATGGATGTTGACCGGGTGTCAACCACTCGGACGGGTACACGTTTAAAATCGTTCGCAGCAGTCTGAGCGGAATTAACCGTGCCGCTCAGTTCATCCGAGATCAGAGGAGCGACAATGGCGTCAAATTCTGTCGCTAATTGCTCATAGAGCACACGGAAGTCATCGGGATTTGGCTGGGTGGTTGAGGGGTGGACCGGGTCTTCAGCCAGCCTTTGAAGAAATTCAGCCGGTGTGATCTCCACGCCATCAAGTAACGTTTCCGATCCCCATAAAACCGTGAGAGGTATCACATGGATCCCGTATTGTCTTACAAGCTCTGGCGGCAAGTAGGCTGAGCTGTCGGTGAGTATGGCAATTTTTTTCATTGGATCCTCCTCCGAAAATAACGAAATTATTATGCAAAAAAAAGAGCTATATGCCTACGATATCTAAGACCTCCCGGGTGAATTCAGCCAGACGGCGACGGTTTTCCTCGTTTATTTCCGACAGAACTGATTGGTACTTTTTCGCCTGGGTCAGGAACCTATCCGCTACGAGCCGATTGAAGCGCTCAGCCAACGAAAAACCCACACTAATACCTGCGAGGGCATTCAGATCCAACTCGCCGGGAAGACCAACCTTTCGCAATATGCTCCGCATCCCGTTGATATCTGCCACTTTCTTTAATGAATGAACGCCAAGGGCGATCGCTGTGACCATCTGCATAAGATACAAGGTTGGCGAACGCTGATTTGGAAGGCGATCGAGCAGTTCATTGAGGAGTGTCTCGTAGTCGCTTGCCTCGCCTGAGCGCAATTGCTCTAGAATTCGATCTTTGGCGCCTTCCCAATCCTCATCACTCCAACGCCCTTTGGCCAAACCCAAGATGACTTTCGTTGCGAGAGGCGTGGGTCGAAATACAACTGAAGACCGGCCTGGGCCTTGCATGTCATCGGGGCGTTGATACTCGGCCTGAGCCAGACCACGGGCCTCCAGAAGGCGCATCATCTCATAGGCGGTTACGTTACCAACGCCCAATCGCTTCGCAACCGTGGAATAGTGGACCGGACCTTTTTCCTGATAATAGAGGTCGAGGAGTTTGCTTAAAAATTCCTGCTGTCGTTTTGATAGTGGTTTCACTTAAACCTTCAATTTTCCGAAATTTACGAAATAATTATAGCACCTTATAGATGTATTCACTATTGCTTCTGGTAGGCAGCATATCCTTTAGAGCCCATCCATTTATGATCACTTTGTTTAATACCAATATATGTATCGAGGCGAGTGCAACTTCTCATGTCTAGTACTGGTTGTTAGATCCATAGAAAATCCCGCAGGGTACTCCCTCCTTTAGGGGGGAGGGGAATGCGGGTAGCCCGAAGGGCTGACACCCTGCTTGTGCATCCCCTCTAAAGAGTATCATAATTTGTTTATGGACACTAAACGAACCCGCCACGCTGCGTATCAGATAAATTACCACCTCGTGTGGTGTCCGAAGTTCCGCCGCCCTGTGCTTGAAGGCGAGGTCGGTAAGCTCCTTGCGGAATTGATCCCGCCAATCGTTGAAGAAAACGGTGGGGAAGTGCTTGACTTGACGGTGATGCCCGATCACGTTCACCTGTTCGTCTCGTTTCCCCCGACGATCGCGATCAACCAAATCGTCTTCCGCATCAAGGGTGGCACGAGCCACCA
>DAOUEJ010000095.1:0-3502 GCA_034430615.1 Anaerolineales bacterium
TCGATGCTGTCGTGATCGACACGGTCTCTGCCGTTGGATTCATCGGCGCCAATCCAGGCAAGCTTGTAGTCGGACCTGGGCTTACTTCCGATGAAGAGCTGGCCTTCGTGTTCCCGCCTGGAAGCGACCTGGTCGCTTCAGTGGACGCCGCGCTCGAGGCGATGAAGGCCGATGGCACACTGCAGGCTTTCAACGATAAATGGTTCAACCCATAGATCTCAGGACTGAGCGGCTCTAAACAAAGCACCAGCAGGTCGTGTCTCGTGTCCACGACCTGCTGGTGGATCATCCCAAGGAGTCCCCCATGGCTGCAATCCCAAGCACGGATGAAAGAACCCGTCCTGGCATATTCAGTGAAGGCGGACAACTTGGCAACATGCCATGGTGGGCACTTCTCTTACTCGCCACGGGCCTCATCCTGGCTTATCTCATCCTGGCCAACCCATTTTACAAAGACACCTTCATCTTCCTGGTCGAGGGGGTCAAGGTCACATTAAGGATGACCTTCACTGCGTTTGCCATCTCGATGGTTATCGGATTGCTAATCGGCCTTGCCCGGACCTCGAAGAATAAAGTCGTCTATACGCTGGCCACCCTTTATGTGGAAACCGCGCGTGGGATCCCGCTCATCGTCCTTATGCTTTATGTGGCGTTTGTGCTCGTACCCGCCGGGATACAGGCGATCAACGCCATCGGCACGTGGGGGTTCGGAGCCTTTGCCGCGGATGCCTTACAGAACTTTTTTGCCGGCCTATCTGATTTCAGCATCCGCCAGGTCGATATGGAATTGAGGGCGATCTTCGCCCTCTCGATCGGATACGGGGCATTTGAAGCCGAAATTTTTCGTGCCGGGATCCAGTCGATCGGCCGGGGCCAGATGGAAGCTGCACGCTCACTTGGTATGAACTATTTCCAGGCCATGCGGTTTGTGATCCTGCCGCAGGCCGTCCGCCGCGTCCTCCCACCCTTGGGAAATGATTTCATCGCCTTGCTTAAGGACTCATCACTGGCCACCGTGCTCGCTGTCCGTGAGATTACCCAGCTCGGACGCCTGCGCCGTGCGAGTACTTTCCGGGTCTTTGAAACCTTCAACGTGGTCTCATTTCTTTATCTTGCGATGACCCTGCTCCTCTCCGCTGCAGTTCGTGTGCTCGAGCAGCGCATGCATTTCGAGGAGTAATACCCGTCGTTGTGGGTCCGCCCGTTCAGGTTTCCTGTTGTTAAGCTAAACCGGGCCGTCGATGACGGCCCGGAATTATGGTGCGCTGGGCGGGAGTTGAACCCGCACGCCTTGCGGCACATGGCCCTCAACCATGCCTGTCTGCCAGTTCCAGCACCAGCGCTTCCAAGATTGAGGACTGCGGTATTATAGCCGACACAAATTGAAAGTCAACCTGACCAGCCAGTGAGCAACCTGGGTTACCAGAACCGAGCTACCCGGGCTTGAACAGGCTGGAAACGAAGCGAGAAGGAGCTATTCATGCGCATTGTCCTAGATGCCATGGGGAGCGACATGCACCCCGCCCCTGAAATCCAGGCCGCGATCCAGGCCTATGATCGTTGGGGGGATCCAATTATGCTCGTAGGTCCCGAGGCGTTGCTTAAGCAGCAAATGCAAGCTACCTCCGCCCCGGCGGAAGCAGTAACCATCATCCACGCACCGGACGTCCTCGAGATGACGGACAAGCCAGCGGAGACTGCCCGGGGTAAAACGGACACTTCCATGGCAGTCGGCATGGACCTGGTCAAGCAAGGCCAGGCAGACGCATTCATCACTGCCGGAAACACTGGTGGAGCGATGGCTACAGCTCTCTTCCGCCTCGGTCGCATCCGGGGAGTGAAACGACCGGCTGTTTCTCCGGCGATCCCCGTACAGGGCAGCATGACCCTCATGCTGGACATGGGCGCGAATGCCGATTGCCGACCAGAGTGGCTCGTACAATTCGCGCTTATGGGGGCCGTTTACATGGAGCGAGCATTCGATCGCCCTAACCCGCGTGTAGGTTTGCTCTCAAATGGCGAGGAAGCCGGGAAGGGCAACCAGTTGGTTAAGGAAACCTTCCCGCTCCTTGAGAAATCAGGTTTGAATTTTGTGGGGAACCTGGAACCAAAGGAGATCTATGCCGGGCACGCCGACGTCGTTGTAACAGATGGCTTCTCAGGAAATGTCTTCTTGAAAACCAGCGAATCGGTGGCCCGCTTTCTGCTGGAAATGGTTCGGGACGAGATCCGATCCAATCCGATCAGTACTCTGGGAGGATTGCTGGCAAAATCCGCGTTTGCCCGTGTTCGCCAGGTGCTGGATCCATCCGAGTATGGGGCGGCACCGCTGCTGGGGATCGACGGCCTGGTCTTCATCGGGCACGGCCGATCAGACGTAAAAGCGCTTGTAAGCGCGGTCCGCGTCGCCAGACAAGCCGTGGAAACAGGTGTCCTGGAAGCAACGCGTGAAGCGATCCAGGGAAAACTAGGGCAATGGGGGATGGCAGCGGAGTGAGCAACCACAGCCAGAATCCTCGCGTCGTCATCACGGGGCTCGGCCTCATCACGTGCCTCGGCTCGGAGGTTGATACATTCTGGGATTCGCTGTTGAATGGGCGTTCCGGTATACGGGGTATCACCCAATTCGATGCCAGCGAATTACCCTGCAGGATCGCCGGCGAGGTTCCCGATTTCGACTCCGAACGCTATCTACCTCTGAGAGAAGCCCGCAGGATGTCGCGCTCGTCGCAGTTCGCGCTGGCAGCTGCCCATCACGCAATGACCGATGCAGGTCTGGATGGGGATTGGCAGGAGCCGGAGCGTGTGGGAGTGTATTACGGAACGGCGATCGGTGGCTGGGAGCGTGCCTATGAAGGATTGGAATCTCTTCGTCTCAAGGGCCTCGCGCGGACGAACCCCTTTTTTCTGCCATCCGTTCTGCCCAATATGGCAGCCTTCCACGTTACCCAGAAGTACCACGCTCTGGGGCCAAACAGCACGATCACGACTGCGTGTGCTACAGGTACCCAGGCGATAGGTGAGGCGGCACAGGCGATCCACAACGGATGGGCGGACGTCATGCTCAGCGGAGGAACCGAAGCGATTATCCAACCTTTCACAATCGCCGGCTTCTCGATCATGCGGGCATTGCCAACCAGCTTCAATGATGCCCCTGCTCAGGCTTCCCGGCCGTTTGAGAGCAGGCGCGAGGGTTTTGTCTTTTCCGAAGGCGCGGCCTGCGTCATTCTAGAGAGCCTGGAGCACGCCCGAGCGCGCGGCGCTCAAATATATGCAGAGATCGCCGGCTTCTCCTCCTCGAGCGATGCATATCATATTGCCGCACCTGACCCGAGTGGAGCCGGCGCGATCCGAACCATGAAACGTGCGCTCGAAGATGCCCAAATAGCGAAGGACCAGGTAAGTTACATCAACGCACATGGCACGTCGACACCGGCAAATGACGCCATGGAGACGCTGGCGATCAAGTCTGTCTTCGGCGAACGCGCGTATGAGATTCCCA
>DAOUEJ010000096.1:0-10509 GCA_034430615.1 Anaerolineales bacterium
GAGTACACAGATTTACCGGGTGATTTCGAGGCTTTCTGCCGTCAATCGAAGGCGCTTGGCTTTAGCACCATCCTTAAGCACCGCGATCTGGATGCCTGGGTTCAAACATGCCCGTGAGAAAGGCCAGCGAAGGATTTGCCGGCCATCATTTCAACGCGCCCGCGGTCCGGCTTGACCACTGGGATGTGCTGCTGGCAGCATCTTGCTTTGTGGCCGGATTTTGGTTGTACCTGCGCACGCTTACCCCAGGTCTGCTGCGAGGCGACAGCGGCGAATTTCAGGTCTTGGCCTATTTGTTGGGTGATACGCATCCGACTGGCTATCCGGTCTATCTGATTCTCGCCAAGCTGATGACATTCTTGCCGCTGGGCACGATCGCCTACCGCGTCAATCTCTTCTCGGCAGTGATGGGCGCCCTGGTTGTTGCGAGCATTTATCTCTCAGGGAGGTTGCTGGTCCGATCCCATGCGCCGGCACTTGTCGGAGCGGCGGTGCTGGCTGTTTCACCGACCTTTTGGTCGCAGGCTGTTATCGCCGAGGTCTACACCCCCGGAGCTGCGTTCCTGGCGGTGATTGTAGTTCTGCTCCTCCTTTGGGATCAGGGAGGGAGGCCACAGACGCTGTTCCTCGCGGGCTTGTTAGGTGGCCTGAGTCTGGGTGTGCATATGAGCGTTGCGCTGTTTACTCCTGCGGTCCTGCTCTTCATGCTGACGCATTGGCGGAGAGGGAGGTCGATGTGGACCACAGCGGCCGCTGGCGCAGCTACCGGCCTGCTGTTGACGGCACTGGCCTTCTGGTTGATCGATGGGCACAATCCAAACGCCAGTTATTTCAACTCCATTATCGAACCCTCGCGCTCAGCATGGGGATTGGAGGCTGATGAAACCGATGGGCCTTTAGAGCGTCTGCTGTTCGGCTGGAGCGCACGACAATTCCATTCGTTCATGTTCACAGACGTTGCGCATGTCATGCCCGCTCAAGCGGCCGATTATTGGCATAATCTGCCGCTTGAGCTGGGATGGCCAATAATTTGGTTTGCGCTTGCTGGGAGCGTTCAATTGCTGATCCGTCGGAGGCGCGTGGGATTGTTGCTGCTGGCAGGTCTGGTAATTCAACTCATTTGTCTGTTCAATTACGAGATCTGGGATCTGTACGTATTCTACATCCCGAGCTATGTCCTCCTGGCGCTGTTCTCCATTGCGGGCATAGCGGCTGTCATCGATGGGGTTACGGCTCTGCTACGCGGTATCCTCGCCCGCCTTGCGCTGGAGTGGATCCCGGGAGCGAGGGGTGCACTTACGCTGCTCGTCGTGGGGTTTTCGCTCTGGCCGGTGTTCCGTTCTCAACTTATAACCCTTCTCGCAGGCGAAGCGCCCTTTAAATTTGAGGACTATCCGGTATATGATGAAGAACTGCTGGATGAAACTCGCACATTCGTCAATCAGCTCCCCGTGAATGCGGTGGTCTTCACCGACTGGGACATGGTATGGCCATCTTACTATGCAGCTGATCTCGTCGAGGACCGTACGGACCTGGTGTTCGTTGAGACCTATCCGGCAGATGACATCGAGGGGGTCGCCGATTCGCTCTTAGCGTTTGTGGCGGAGAAGATTGAGAATCATCCCATTCTCTTCGCCGAGCGTGAACCAGCCCTGCTTGACGCTGGTTTCGTCACCGCCCCGGAACGATACGGCACCGTCCGTCTTTACCGGGTTCTCGCGATCGAAGAGACGGGTGATTAGATCATCCGGGAGCCTTTACAATCGAGGATCATCATGCAGATCAGTGTTGGCAAGCTGCGCGGCCTGCAGCAATGTGCGAGCTCTTCCGGCACATTCACCTGTCTGGCACTCGATCATCGTCAGAATCTGCGCCGTGTTCTCAACCCAGAACATCCAGAAGCTGTCCCTGATCGTGACCTGACGGATTTCAAACTCGATGTCGTGAAAGCTCTTGCCGGCGAAGCGACCGCCGTGCTGCTCGATCCGCAGTACTCCGCCGCTCAGGCTGTGACGGCGGGCGCGCTGCCCGGGAAGACCGGGCTGGTTGTCGCTTTGGTAGCAACCGGGTCTAGCGGAGATTCTGATGCTCGCATGAGCCGCCTTCTACCCGGTTGGAGTGTGGAAAAGGCCAGGCGCATGGGCACCAGCATGGCCAAACTGCTGGTCTACTATCACCCCGAATCGCCGCTCGCCCCTGAAATTGAAGCATTCATCCGCGGTGTGGCGGATGAATGCCGAAAGTACGACCTCGGCCTGATGCTGGAGCCGCTTTCTTATTCACTTGTCGAGGGGCAGCTGACCTCCGAAGAAAAGCGCGCCGTCGTCATCGAAACCGCCCGCAAGCTGACACCGCTCGGAGTGGACCTGCTGAAGGCCGAGTTCCCTCTCTCGAAGGACGATAGAGATGAAGCGGCCTGGGCCAGGGCTTGCGCCGAGGTTTCAGAAGCCTCCCGGGTGCCCTGGATCCTGCTCTCCGCAGCGGTGGATTTCGAGACGTTCCTTCGCCAGGTCACGGCCGCATGCGAGGCGGGCGCCTCGGGCGTTGCCGCCGGGCGTGCGGTATGGAAGGAGGCTTTGCATCTGCCCCCCGCAGAGCGGTCTGACTTTTTACGCACGGTCGCCAAGCAGCGATTGTCGCGGCTCGCAACCCTCTGCAATACGCTGGGCAAGCCGTTCAGCGATTTCTATCAAGTGGATGCGCCGCTTGATTGGTATCAGAAGTATTAGCCTGCCATGCGGACGAACCCGTTAGCCTGGGCACCTCCTTATTACTTCCTGTTCTACGCTGCAGCCGCAGCGCTGCTGCCGTTTCTCGTACTCTACTATCAGGATCTTGGGCTGACGGGCACCGAGATCGGCTTGCTGGCTGCGATCCCTTCGATTGTGAGCCTCTTCAGCGCGCCGATATGGGGTGCGATCTCGGATGTGACCCATCAGCACAAGCTCTCACTGCTCGTCACCATGATGGGCGCCATCCTGATGGCTCTGATCCTGGCAGGCGTTAAATCCTTTGTTTGGCTGATCCCTGCCGTAGGACTCTTCGCCTTCTTCGCTTCTCCCATCATGCCGCTCGTTGATTACACGACCATGAAGCTGCTCGGGCGTCAGAAGATGCGATACGGACGTCTTCGCCTGTGGGGGTCAATCGGCTGGGGTATTGCGGCACCCGTTGTCGGTCGACTCGTTGAGTCTGGTGGGATCATCTTGAGCTTCTGGAGTTATGCTGGATTGATGGCATTGGGAATATTGATCGCTGTTCGCATTCCCGTATCCGGGCAAATGGAGATAGATCTTCGCAAAGGTGTGCGCACCTTCCTTTCCAGCCCGGCATGGATCGTGTTCCTGGTGGTTGCCTTCTGTGGTGGTGTGGTTTTATCGGTGATCAGCAATTTTCTCTTCATCTTTTTGCGCGATCTGGGTGCAAACGAGGCGCTGCTTGGTCTTACGCTCACGTTCGGAACGATATCGGAGCTGCCTGTGATGTATTTCTCAGGTCGCCTGCTGCACCGTTACAGGACACGACAGCTCATGCTCGCGGCCGTCCTTTTATTTGCTGTCCGTGTGCTCGCTTACTCCTTCATCAAGATTCCCTGGGTTGCGCTCTTAATCCAGCTGCTCCATGGTCCGTCCTTCTCTCTGATGTGGCTGGCGGGGGTTTCCTATGCCGATGAGATTGCCCCCGCCGGCTTGGGCTCTGCGGCCCAGGGATTATTCTCAGGCGTTATGCTGGGAATCGGCGCGGCTGCTGGTGCGTTTCTCGGAGGTCTGCTCTATGATCATGTTGGGCTTGTGAACACCTTCCGCCTGACCGCACTTTGTACGCTGTTTGCGTTCGGGGTCATGTTTCTCGTGGATAAAGGAAATGATGGGCAGCGACTTCGATATTCTGGTTGCAGGTGAGATCAACCCTGATCTCATTCTTACAGGGGATGTTGAGCCTGCCTTCGGGCAGGTTGAGAAGCTCGTGAGTTCAGCGGATCTCACGATCGGCTCATCCTCAGTCATCTTTGCCTGCGGCGCGGCGAGGCTCGGATTGAAGGTCTCCCTCATCGGTGTGTGCGGCGATGATGTATGGGCTCATTTCATGCTCGATGAGATGCACAGGCGGAATGTGGATGTGAGCGGCGTCATCATCCGTCGAGAAGGGCAGACGGGATTGAGTTTGATCCTGAATCAAGGATCCGACCGGGCGATCCTGACATACCCGGGTCTGATCCCTGCGCTTAGGGCCACCGATATCCCGGATGAACTGCTTGGCAGGGCGCGGCACCTGCATGTCTCATCGTTTTTCCTGCAAACTGCGCTTCAGCCTGATTTGCCGGATCTCTTTCGGCAGGCGCACGGGCTCGGGGTGACGACTTCGCTCGACACGAATTACGATCCGATTGAGAAATGGAGCGGCTTTAAGGAATTACTCTCTGTTACGAATGTGCTCATGTTGAACGAAAAAGAGGCAATTTCGCTCACGGGGGAGATAGATGTCGAACGTGCAGCAAATAGCCTCTCGTCAAGAGTTGATGTATTAGCGGTCAAACTCGGTCCGGCTGGTGCGCTTGGGATCCAGGGTGGGCGAGAGTGCAGCGTGCCATCGCTCCCTGTACAGGTTGTTGACACCGTTGGGGCAGGAGACTCATTTGATGCCGGGTTTATCTACGGGTTTCTCGCTGGCTGGGATCTCGAGCGGGCTCTGACGCTTGCATGTACCTGCGGGGCGCTTTCCACGCAGAAGACTGGAGGGACAGAAGGGCAGCCAACGCTTGGTGAGGCGATGGAATATGTATCTAGATGAGATCGCAGCAGCGCAAAAACGAGGCGAGGCGAAGGGAATCGTGTCCGTTTGCTCGGCCCACCCCTGGGTTCTGCGTGCGGCGCTGCAAGCACCTGACAGAGATGTGCTCATCGAATCCACCTGCAATCAGGTCAATCAGTTCGGAGGTTACTCAGGATGGACTCCTTCAGGGTTCCGCCAATATCTGCATACGATGGCCGAAGAAGCTCAATTCCCCTCCGGACATTTGCTGCTGGGCGGTGATCACCTTGGGCCATCTGTCTGGCAGAATGAGCCAGATGACACTGCGATGCAGAAAGCTGAAAGGCTGGTCCGTGAATATGTTGAAGCTGGGTTTGTCAAAATCCATTTGGACTGCAGCATGCGCCTCGCAGACGATCCTCAACACGCTCTGGATGTCGACCTCTCAGCCCGACGTACAGCGAGATTGGCCCGTGTAGCGGAAACATACCGAACCGGGGACGTGCGCTATGTGATCGGAACCGAGGTCCCTGTCCCCGGCGGTGCCCTGGATCACGAGGAAGGCGTCCAGGTTACCCGCGTAGCCGATGTTCAAGTGACCCTCGAGGCCACACGGGAAGCTTTTCTTCGTGAGGGGCTGGAAGAGGCGTGGGAGCGCGTGATCGCTGTCGTCGTGCAGCCGGGGGTGGAATTCGGCGATGATTTTATCCTGGACTATCAGCCAGAAGCTGCGCAAGATCTGGTGCGTTTTATCGAATCAGAGCCGCAACTGGTCTACGAGGCTCATTCCACGGACTACCAGGCACCTCAAGCGCTTCGGAGCCTTGTTTGTGATCACTTTGCCATTCTCAAGGTAGGTCCAGCGTTGACCTTTGCCTTCCGGGAAGCTGTGTTTGCCTTGGCGATGATCGAGAACGAACTTGTGCGACCGGATCAGCGATCGAATTTGATTTCTATCGTGGATGAAGTTATGGTCCGGCAGCCGGGCTACTGGGAGCGATACTATCGCGGTACGCCTGCGCAGCGTGCCTATCAACGTAAATACAGCCTGAGCGATCGAGTGCGATATTACTGGTCCCAGCCTGAGATTCAGCACGCCTTAGAGACTTTATATAAGAATCTGACGGCTTCACGCTTGCCGCTGCCTCTTCTCAGTCAATTCATGCCGGACCAATATGCCCGCATCCGGGAAGGGGTTTTAGCAAGCGAACCATCAGCGATTGTGTTGGATAAAATCACAACGATGATTGACCCTTATTTCATAGCCTGTGAGTGATGTACTTCGCCATCTCCTTGATCAAAGGTAAATCAGAGCCAACCGCGCTTGCAAGGCAACTAAAAAGGCGGACGAGCGTAATGTGTGCGAGGTCTCCACTCTCGCATCGCTGATGCGTGTGATGGCGGTGGCTGCTAGGGCAAAGGTCTCAAGCTGGACAACGGATGAGACCTGAGAAGTGAGCTGGACATCGATCAACACCACCACATTGAAGGTTTCTTACACGAAGGGGTTGACCTCGCAATATGGCCTTCCCTTGGTGATAGGAAAGAAGGCGCAGAACGCAATGGAACGTGCGAGGCAGACAACAGTGGTCGAGCCGTTGCGCGCTGCAGGTATGGATGGGGCTACTCAACCGGTCCGTGGCTTCACGCGAAGAAACCTATCCGCCTGACAAAGTCAAGCAGCAGGATCCACCGCACTTTAAAAGGAGGTGTCGAAGCGTTCGCACGGGACGGAATTTCCCGGCTCAAACACCTGCGCATTCGATGGCTCCAATGCCAGCCTCCACTCGGAGGAGTTGACGGGCGGCTGGTGCGGGCCTGACCGAGGCGCCATCACCACAGTTCTCCTTCGCGCCATTCTGCCGATAGTGCCTGATCTGGATCGAGCAAAGGGGTATTCTCGAGGCGCAAGAACATGATCCTCTCTTGTGGTGTGGCCAGCAATACTTCTCCGGACCGAATGAACAGAGGCCCACGCCAGAAGTCCCAATCCAATCTGGAATACAGCGCAGGCTCAGCCGGGCACAAGGCTCCCAGATCATATTCGGAAATAGCACTCGCCAGATGACGCATCACGGCCGTCGCGAAGCCTCGCCTTTGCTGATCGGGCTCTGTCGCGACCATTTCGACGTAGGCGGTCCGCAGGTGGGGGCTGTTGCCGGGCTGGAGCCAGCGCGTGACCCACATGGCATGGCTGACGAGGGCTTCTCCCAGAAAGCCAAGTACATGGGTGGGATTGGCGAAGGTGGCGAACAATGGGGCGAGGTCTTCATCGTATGCCCGGTTGCAGAGCGCCAGAACCGCCACCTTCAGGTCGGGGGCCAGTTCGTCAACATGGGCTACTTCGATGTTCAGGTTCTTTCGCATTGCTGTGCCTGGTCAGGAACGAATGGTACACCACAGCTTCCCCGGCGACCAAACAGCCTCGAGTTGAAACACCACGCCTTGTATGGCGAGGCACAGGTGCACTCCTATCGGCCAGGAATTCCCGCAGCGAGGTGCCATTCCATTGTCAGCACTGTGCCTGTTATCTCCGATCTTGATAGCTTGACCGGGACGGAGGCACCGCCGTTCACGATGATTGAGTAAGTAGGGGGTGTGGGGGGAAGAGCGAATTAACCCTTTGAAATTTCCTTCGAAGGAATTGATTCAAGGCAGAGATTTAGAGGGGTATCCCACGGCTACGGCTCGGGACTCTTCGCACTATTCCCCCCACAGTCCCCCACAGTCCCCCGGTCGGGGACTATAGGGGGATAATACCTGGTCTCACCCCACTAAATGCCTCACCACGGCAATTAGCTCCGTATTGTCAAGCCAGTATCACGATCATCGAAGCAGGGCTTGAAGATCCCTGGATCATGGTTTTCCACTTGATCAAAGTCTACTTAATGCAATCAATTCATTTTCTGGCGTCTTCGGCCTTGTAGTATGCCATCAGGGAATGGACACCTACCCACTTGAGCGGTTCAGGCGGTAGGGGAAGATACCGGTGATTCAGGAACGGCATTCCCTCCCATTGTCCTTCTTCACCGGCGTATAAATCCGCAATGATTTTTCCAAAAAGGGTGGAGAGGTTTACGCCGTGTCCGGCATAACATAGACCGTAGTAGATATTCCGATGGGCACCCATGACCCCCACGGTCGGATCGAAATCCAGCGAGAATCCCAGCACACCGCTCCAGAAATGCTCAAAATCCATGCCGGCCAGCCCGGGATACAACCGGCCAAGCTCTTTTTGCAAGTGATCCGCCAGCACCGCAGGATCATCCCGGTCCATGAGGCCATTGTTGAAAAAGTAGTTCACATAGCCGCTGCCGATCAGGATGCGATTGTCGTGGGTCCGGCTCAGGTGATAAAGAATGGTATAGGAATCGAAAATTCCGGCCCGGTTTATCCAGCCGATCTCTTCAAAGGTCGAATCCGGTAAGATGGGCGTCGCCGCCATCGGTGTGTGAATGGCGAGGGCGCTGTTCTTGAAATACCCTACCTTCGATGTGTACCCATTCGTGGCCAGGACGATCGCCTTAGCTGTTACATTATGATTCGGCTCGCCAACCACTAAGCGTATGGTTTCTCCATCCTGAATTTCAGATACAGGACTGTCTTCGTAGATCCGGGCACCGGCGCTTTCCGCAGCCTTTTTCAAAACGCCTGCCAGCTTCATGGGGTTGACCTCGGCAGCGTTGGGCTCGAAAATGGAACCAAAGTAGACCTCGATTCCAATTTCGCTAATCGTGCGGGCTCGATCCCAGAATTCGATCGGCCTTCCCAGTGCCTGGGCGTATTGAACATACCCCTTGTATTTTTCCGCCTGGCTTTTTCTGGCGATTCCCAGCACTGCGCCGTTGCGGTTCAGGTCAACATCACTTTTCTGCGCGATGACGAATTCTTGCAGGTCATCGATGTTCTTCACGGTCAGGTCATACAGCCGCCGATGGGTGCTGTCATCGGAGTATGACGCCATGTATTCATTTGAGGTCATCGGTAGGACCATCCCGCCGTTCCGTCCAGATGCGCCATGTCCCACGCCACGCGCTTCCAAGATGGCGACCGACTTTTCCGGATGACGCCCCAAAATATGATAGGCTGACGATAGACCGGTATACCCTCCGCCGATAATCGCCACATCCACTTCGATATCTTCTGCTAGAGGAGGATTCTTCTGCGGCTGGGCTGGCGCCCACAGGCTGGCATTTTCGTCAAACTCTAGTTTTTCGGGAAAGATTAATGGCGTGGCTACTTCGGCGGCTACGATGGTACCCGTGGCAACTCCTGCGATCTTAAGGAAGTTCCTTCTGGATAGTTTCCTATTCATTGTTTCCTTCCTTTTAGCAGGGTTTACATTCTCCTGGAACCCTAACGAACCCAATCCAGGAGACCTATCTCCGCGGTGATTGTAATTGTGCTTGAGTTGGCGGCCCCAAGCAACCGCTGCTGCAGTACATTACAAGCAAGTTGAATTCTATCGACAGACCAGGCTATTTGTACCGGACTTTCATCAAACGAACTTCGGTCCGAAACCGGCGCGACTTCCTCGGTGTCAGGCAAGCACTCGAACGATCAAGATGTTGAAGAGGCATGCTCAGGTACCCCGCAAAATACCGCACTATGCTAATTACCTTCGCACCGTCAAGCAAGTCAATAAATCAATAGTAGGAAACGGATTATTTCCAATATCGGAATCTCTAGCTGCAGCATTGAGTGTAACTATATATACAGAGAGGGGGACGCTTTCATGCACAGTTTTCTCAAAGCGAGGACCGACACAGCGGTTTAGGTTGAGGGGTCAAGCAAAATTGCTTGCGTAGTCCATGTGGTGAGGCCTATTATGATCACAGAGGGATCGTAATCAGAGGTTAATCAGGAATTACATTTTCCATTTTGGATACTGGGGGATCAATCAAGATATTAATAAGCTTTCCCTCAATATATGGATAGTACCTGGCCCTTTGTCAGCACAACAACACTTTAGGATAGCCTGAGTCATAAAGCCATCAGGATGAACTGGTGATCAAATCCACTGGTGTATTGATCTACTTTTCAGGACTCGTCTTTGCCGAAATTCTTCGCGTTTCACAGAGATTGAGTCGGATTCGGAGACGTCAAAGTGGGGTTCATGTCCGAACTCCCGCTCGCATCTCTGAGTTGTTCGTTGTTGCATCTATTATTCTGGGCATCTGGGTGTTCCCTATCACTTACACGTTCACGAATTGGCTCCAGGCTTTTAACTACCATCTTCCGCCTTGGATGATATGGATTGCATTCCCCATCTTCCTTATTGGTTTGGCAGTTCGATGGGCGGCACAAAGGACTCTTGCAAGCCAATGGTCATTTACCTTGGAGACAGTGGATGGTCAGTTGCTTGTTAAGAATGGCATTTACTCATATACAAGGCATCCAATCTATGTTTCCTTGATACTGTGGGTAATGGCACAGCCAGTACTCTTGCCAAATTGGATCGCTGGACTCGGCGGGGCAGTTGCTGTGGCTCTAATATGGATGATTCGGGTTCCTCGCGAAGAGCGAATGATGCTGGAGACTTTTAGCGATGAGTACAGTCAATACATGGTGGACACGGGCCGATTGTTTCGAAGGACGCGAACCGAAGACCAGGTTGCCTAACGTCTTCCATGAGAAGGCCTAAGTTGTCAAGGGCCGACGTGGCGGCTCGTCTCTCTGATCCTGGCTAGCCAACAACCTTTCGCCTCGCTTCCATACCCAAGGGCATGCTTCGCGATCCGCACTCTTTGTGGGCTC
>DAOUEJ010000097.1:0-52196 GCA_034430615.1 Anaerolineales bacterium
GACCGATCGCCGTACGTAGCCCGCTCGACCAAGATCCCAACCTGGGTTACAACCGCAAAGGGTAATAAATAAAACAGACCGACACCCTCCTGGGTTCGGTCTGTTTTAATTCGAGCTGTACTGCTAACGACTACTCGATCGTCTCCAGGAATGTCTGGGCGATGACCGCCACATCCTCATCAGTGCTGATCCCCTGCCAGGGATCGCCCGGATGCACCAGGTTCACAACTACGATACTGGCGCCGTTGAAAATCGCGCTGCGGGCTTCCTTCAGGTCCACACCGCCGGCGGCCGAGATGAGCACGTCATACTTGCTCCGCACCCGGTTCACATGCCGGTATTGGATCACCTTGCCGCGCGTTCCTTCTTCGTCACGCCCCCGGTGCAGCACAACTACCTCTGGCGGTTTGCGCATCTGCAGCACGACCCTGAGTGGGTCTTTAACCCCGACCATGTCGATCATCGAGGCTAGGCCCAACCGCTCGCATTCCTCGACGAAAAGATCGAGGGTCTCGACCGGCGAGTTACCCAGCACGGTCGCCGCCCGCGCCCCGGCCTGCCGCGCCATCGCTACCTCGCCCTCGGCACCATCGGCGACCTTCAGGTCGGCCACGACTACGCCGCGCCACAGGCGGGAGATCTCGCGGATGCCGTGTTCCCCCTCGCTCTTGACATACGGCGTACCGGCCTCGATCAGGATGCGCTCGGAGTACGGGATCGTTGGCAGCACCCGCCGTACGAGATCCAGGTCGTAATTGAACGCGATCTGCAGGTAGCGCGTCCTCTTATCCAGAACCACGGCCTACCCCTTCTTGTCGCCCGTGAGCACGCTGCTCAGCGAGCCCGAGATATCCGACGGCAGGAAGAGCACGATCTTCTCCGAAGGGTCGGCGGCGATATCGCGAATCGTCTGCAGCGTGCGCAGGTGCAGCGCACCCGGCGTCTTGGCCATATTCTCCGCCGCCTGGCGCAGATTTTCGGAAGCGGTCAGCTCGCCATTGGAAGCAATGATCATCGCCCGCCGCTCGCGCTCGGCCTCAGCCTGCTTGGCCATCGCCCGCTTCATCTCGGCCGGCAACTCGACCTCCTGGATCTTGATCCCTTCGACGTCCACGCCCCAGCCGGTCGTCTCGGCGTCCACGATCTTCTTGATGTTCTCGGCGATCGCCTCACGCTCGGTCAGGACCGTGTCCATTTCCTCGTTCCCGATTACGTCCCGCAGCGCAGCCTGCGTGTACTGCCGCACGGCAAAGACGTGGTCCTCGATTTTAATGATCACATCCTCCGGGCTGATCACCCGGAAGTACACCACGGCGTTGATCAAAAGCGGAATGTTGTCCTTCGTCATCACTTCCTGGCGCGGGATCTCGGCCGTCTTCAGGCGCATATCGACCTTGCGCATCGACTGGATGATTGGAAAGACCAGCGTCAAACCCGGCGTGCGTGTGCTGGTGTAACGCCCTAGTGTGAAGATCACACCCCTTTCATATTCGTACAACAAGCGAATCGAGCGCATGACCAACATCGCGCCCAGGAAGAGCACAACCACCAGCAGACAGTTCCCAAAGGTAAAGAAATCAGACATTCAAGACCTCCTCGATTCGAATTGGATTCGTGTATTCATGGCAAGCATCTCAACTCTAGTATCGATTGTACAAGAGTTGACTGGGTTAGGCCTCAATTAAAGAACCTTAACCCAGCTATGATCAAACCTGGCAATCGTTGGAGATTTCCCAGAAAAGTATCTCTACCTTTGATCAGGCACGAGCGACAAGTGAGTGACTAGTCTGTTCATGGAGGCTCCCAGCTCCAATGATCAGCCCCGGCCCACTGTGTCCGCTTCTACCAACCCTCGGCTAAGGCATTGTGAAGTAGCTGTACTTCGTCAGGCAGGTGCCCCCTTGATGGTCGGCAGTGCAGAGCGTGATCGTCCCCAGAGCAGAAATCCCGGAAACGCCAGGATCGATGGGTACGTGAATGTATTTCATCTCCCCTGGCCAAAGCTCGTTGCCGTGATCAGGTGGACAATCGGGCATGTCAAGTCCTGAGAACGGGTGTCGTTCTCGGGCGTTATATAGAACTTCGTCAGAATCCAGATTCTCGACATTAACGTAGCCGGACCAAATCCGGGTTCCACCTGTGTTAACGATGGCAAACACGATCATCTGCGCCCATCCACAGTCGCTAAATCTTTTGACGTATACATCGAATCCAACCCCCGGCGTCGGGCTCGGCGCCCGTGTGATCAGCGGTAGCACATCTGTGTTTCCCTCAACCTGGGCATACTCACCCCACAACCAGCAGCCCTCGCCCGGGCGGTCCGGGTTGGATATATACCAATAATTCTCAATATCACTTTGCCCAATCACCTCTGCGCTCGAGCCCACGGTTAAAACTCCCGCAAACAGATAGTTGATCGCAGGCCCTTCCCTGCAGTTGGTGTTCTCTGAGACTCGGATCATGGGTGGCACGGTCGGGGTTGGGGATGGCTGCGGGCTCGCAGTCGGCATTGCCGGAGGCGTAGGGCTTGCTGTCGGCGGCGCGGGCGTCTCCGAAGCCTGAACGATGCCGTTATCCACCCCCTGCGGGGAGGGAGTTGCCGTCGGTGCTGACGGCGCCGATCCTCCGCAGGCGGCAAGGATCAGCCCAATAAATATGGTCAATACCTGAACACGTGCCGCACTTCGCTCCATAAACCCTCACTCTTTGATGCAATCGGTATTCTATTGGCTGAAAAGCATAATAACACCCTGTAGACAATCCCAAAAGGAATTTTAGGTGGATCCTTTGGCTACATGTTCTAACTCTCAACCAGTTCGAACACTCGAGCCAGGTTAAATTAACCGCTCTGCTCAACCCCTACCAGAATCGGAGAGTTCTGTCGCCTGGGAAGTGAGACCAGGACAACTCCGCCAAGGACGAGCAATGCGCCGATCACCTGGGTCAACGTCAGCCGCTCCCCGAGCAGCACATACGAGAGCAATGCAGCAAACGGGACCTCAGTATTCGCCGTGATCGAGGCCACGTTGGCCGGCAGGCGCCCCAACCCAAGCGTATACAAACCGAACCCGCTGACCGTCGGCACGAAGACCAGGGTAGCAAAAACCAGGATTGCCTCACCCTGGAATGGACCTACAAAGCCCTCACCGAATTGGAACGGCAACAAACCCAGCGCGGCAAATCCAAATGCGTAGGCGAGAACCGTCCAAGAACTGTAGCTGCCGGTCAGTTTCTTGCCAAAAAGAGTGAAGGAACCGTAGGCGACGGCAGAAACCAGCGCAATCAGCACACCAGGAACCGAAATATCAGATTGCGCCAGGTCATTGAGTTGTGCGATCAGCGCGATCCCCGTCACCGCCAGCACGATCGCCGCGATCTTCAAGGGCCTGATCGGCTCACGCCACAAGATCCAGGCCATGATGGTGACAAAGATCGGCGCGTTGCTGTGGATGACCGTCGCCACAGAAACGCCGATCAGCAGCACGACGATGTTCCACATGACATGAAAAGCTCCGATGCTGAGCGCACCCATGGCCGCCAACCAGGGCAGGTCCGCACGCTCAACATGCAGCAGTTCTGGCTTGATCACACACAGACCGAGAAGCAGGACGACGAAGGTTGTCAGATCACGCCAGAAAGCCAGGCCGACGGCTGAAAGACCGCTCCCGGCGATGACCCAACGGACCAGGATCCCTGAGGTGGACCAACACAGTGTCGCCAGAACGACGAGCAGGATCCCGGATAATCGCCTTCGCAAGGATTCATCCACTACACATCTGGCTTCAAGCCCGCCTGCCCAGCCCACGCTCGCTGTCCAACAACTCCGGTTGGCATCCCTGCTCCGATCTGATTCAGCCCGCAGTCCGCTTCTCAGCCATATCCACTATGGCGTCGATCGTTTGCAGTGTGTCCGGGTCGATCGGCTGCGCCTTATGACCCTCCAGGATCGTCTGGACTTTCTGGCGTGAACGCTCACGCATGCTCAAGCCCCCCTGTGCCTGCCAATCGGCAAACGTAGAGCGGTCGAACAACTCCGGGACCCAGTTCTCGCGGAAATGATCGTAGGTGTGATCGTCACCCAGGTAATGGCCCATCGGGCCAACCCGGTCGATGACGTCCAGCGCCATGGTCTCCTTAGAGATCTCGAATCCATCCATGAATCGTTTTACGTGTCCAGCTACTTCGTTCATGCCCACGATCATCTCATACGAAGCGGTCAGCCCGCTTTCAAGGTAGCCAATGTCGTGGATGAGGTTCCCTCCGTTCAAGGCGGTCAGAAGCACCCACATCGCCCCTTCGGCGGCGGCCTGTTCATCGAAGAGCTTCGCATCCGAGCAGCCGGCAAAGCTGAAAATCGGAAGATCATAGTAGTGGCACATCTCTGAAAGCGCGGTCATGGCTAACATGAACTCGGGCGCGGCATAAGAGATCAACCCCTTTGCCATGTCCATAAAGAGAATCCCGCCGCCGCAGATAACCGGTGCGCCTTCGCGAATTAACTGGCAGATCAGCAGCCCGCTCAGTTGCTCGGCGTTGGCCTGCACCAGCGCCCCGGCGACAGTCACCGGTGCCGTTCCCCCTATCTGCATCCCTGGTGTGTAAACCACGGGCAAACCCTTTCCGGCGATGTATTGCAGTTTTGTGCAGCTCTCCTCTGCGTGCGTGAGGGGGGAGATCGGCTCGCTGTAGAGCGCGCAGATCGGGCTGCGGCGGAGCTCTTCCTCGCCCCCGGCAACCGCCTCCGCCATGGAGATGATCGTCTCCAGGTTGGCCCGGTTCCAGGCCGTGTAGATTAGCGGTTTGACGGTATGGGTGAGCATCGCCCGGAAATGGTGGATGTCCGAGATCGACTCGGTCACATCCGAGGCTATCCCCATGCACATTAGGAAATCGATGTGCTCCAGCGCATCCACTAGCGTGGCCACGTTCTCAATATCTTTTAGCACGGCCGCACGCCGTTCTCCGGTGTAGGCATCAATCACGAAGGGAGTGTCGGAGCCGGTGCCGTAATATCCCTGCCGGCCCTGCAGTTCCATTTGGGCCTCACCGTCACGATCGCAAAGTACAACCCTTTTCGGTGCGGTGCGTATCGCCCATTCCACCAAGTGGGGTGGGATACGCATCCGGCTTCCATCCATCCAGCAGCCGGCCTTCTTCAGCTGCTCGCGCACGCTGGCATCGAGCACCTCCACACCCGTCCGTCGCAGCACCTCCAACGTCGCCCGGTGGATCTCGGCCTTCTGGTCCTCAGCTAGCAGCTCCACATGCGGGGTACGATGGGATGTATGCTTGCTCTGAATCATCGGTTTCCTCCCCGTGCAGCCACGCTCTGAGCCTGGGCAGCACAACTTAAGGTACGCGTCGTGGATCAAGTGAGGTCCGGGCTGAAGGCCATCGACCTCACGTAGCGCATATTGAAATCTATATCTGTATCGAGGTCGATTTGCTCAGCTTTCGCTGCGATCGTCTCGCCGTGGGCGAAGCCTTCATCCGTTAGGAATGACGCTGCCCCGAAACCTGCGCCGTTGGCGATCGTCTCAACAATAGAGGCGCGCACAGGCGGTAGCATGCCCAGACCAAGGGCAGAGTCAATCTCGACCTGGCCACCAAAGGAGCCGGTCAGGATCACCCGCCCCAGATCGCCCGGGGTCAGATTCAAGCGATCCATCAGGATATCGAACGCCGCCCGGATCGCACCCTTCGCTTTCTGCAGTTCGCGTACATCCCACTGTGAGAGCAGCAGGCTCCCTTGCTCGTCCAGACGGAATGTCCGCGCGCCGTGCAAATCAATCCCGATCCTCTCCTGGAACATGGGGTGTTCTTTTGCGAAGCGCCCGTTATCCTCGATCAAGTCAGCCTTCTGCATCGCACGCACCAGGCTCAACAGCCCGGATCCGGTCAGTCCGATAGGGGGCTCGTTGGCGATCGTTTCCAGGTGAACGGACCCGCCATTTATCTCCACCCTGGTCACGGCACCATCGATGGCACGTGTGCCACAGGAGATATTCACACCCTCAAAAGCCGGACCGGCGGCGGTAGAGGCGGTCAGGATGCGCTGACCGTCGGTGACCATCACCTCACCGTTTGTCCCCAGGTCGATGGCCGCCATTGGAACATCGGTATCATCAAAACCAAAGTAGGCCAGGCAGGCGAGCGCATCCGAACCCACGAACCCGCCAATGAGTGGCGGGAGTGAGACTGCCACATTTTCGTTGAAGATTCCACCCATCAAGGCTTCGGCATGGTGGACCGCAGCCCGGCTGTATGGTTGAAAGGGCAGCCGTGCCAGGCTCTCAATCGGCAAGCCGGCCAGCAGGTGATGCATGGCCACGTTTCCAACGATCGTCACTCGCTCGACACGTGCCATCACGCTCTGGGAGAGATTCAGTGCATCGATGGCCTGGTTGATCGATGCCAACGCCAACCGCTGGAGCCGTCCGGCTGCTTGCGGATCTTCAAGGGCAGCTTTCAACCTGGAAATGACATCGGCGCCGTAGACCGTCTGCTGGTTGAGCCCGGCCGCCCCCCGGCAAACCTCCCCATCGCCCAGGATCGTCAGGAACGCCGCTACCGTCGTCGACCCCAGATCGATCGCCAGACCCAGCGCTTCATCGGTAATCCGGTAGCGGTTGCTGCCGCGGAAGATTTTGTTCGAGTACACCACGATCGGGGTCAGGATTACCCTCACCTCACCTGCGATCCGTGCCCGGCAGGCAAGCCGGTTGTTCAGCGCCAGCTCGCCGGAGGTGAGATGTTCGCCTTCGATTTCGTCCGGCGCCTCCAATCCCTGCTCGACAAGCACCTTGCACTTGCCGCAGGTGCCCCGGCCGGCACACGGCTGCTCAATTGGTAGACCGGTTAACGCAATCACATCCCCCAGCACCGCTCCAGGCTCAGCACTGACGGTTCGCTCTTTCTCGCCATAGATCACGGTTACGTTGGGCATATCAATGACCAGGGTAGGATCTCGATCATCTTCTCAACCATAGAACATGCAAGCGCGATGGGGTTCGTTCTGGCACATTCCAGGTGAGTCCATCGAGCAGTTGATAAAGCAGGTCTCGATTAAACATCGAGAAAATCCCTCTGCTGGATCGTCCCCCCGGGAGGGATGACCAGAAATTCGGCATCTGCACTGCCCGGGTTGGCTGCAAAACGTGCGAGCCGACGGATCAAGCGATCCGAGCCCAATTTTTCTTCATAGCGCATACCCCAACGCTCACAGAAGTTCGCTACTTCGAGCGCTCTGGGCCGGTAGTGTTCAAGGTCCGCAGGATCATGTGCAACGAGCACAAGCCGCCGGTAATTCTGGTACTGCTGATCCATCAACCACTCGGCCTGCTCTGCTCCATATTTCTCCTCATACTCCTTATATTCCTTCAGGGGATCGCTACCTGCCTCCAACCAGCCCTTGGTCAGGTAGTAGGTCCCGGGTTCGCTCGCGAACTCACGAAGGTACTCTGCACGCGAACCGAGCAGGATCGCAATGCAATCGTCAGCGCGTGGGATAAGCAACGTATGCCCGCGCGCTTGAACGCCATCTAACCCGTTACCACACAGCCCATACCCAAGAAGGACGAGGCTTGGGTCCTGGATCGTGTCTATTTTCTCTTGGACCGCCTGCGTGAGCTTTCCCGGCACTCGATGCAAGCCATATTCGAGGAAGGTGAGATTCGCACGCTGATCATCCGCCAGGTATTTATCCAGCAGATGCTGAAAGACCTTGCAAGCAATCACAACCACCGGAAGACTTTCGGTTACCATACCCGATTGATTCATCTACTACTTCACCGCTCTACTTCATCCTTTGGAAACCAATTCGCGGGCCAGGTCTGCCGCCGCCGCTGCATTGGAGGCATAGCCATCGGCTCCAATCTTTGCGGCGAAATCAGCGGTGATAGGCGCTCCACCGACAATCACCTTCACCCTGTCCCGCAATCCAGACGCCTCAAGCATCTGGATAGTTTGTTCCATGGAACGCATCGTCGTCGTCAACAACGCTGACATACCGAGCACATCCGGCGCGTATGTTCTCACCTCTTCCACAAACGTCTCGGAGTCGATATCCCGGCCCAAATCCTTGACCTCAAAACCAGCCCCCTCGCACATCATCGCTACCAGGTTCTTGCCAATATCATGCAGATCACCCTTGACGGTGCCGAGCATGATCTTCCCGGTCATCTCGGCTCCACTCTGCGCCAGTAGCGGTTTGAGCTGGTTCATCGCTGTCTGCATGACTCGAGCGGATCGAAGTACCTCAGGCACAAACATATTCCCGGCCTTGAATTCGTCACCGACATGCTGCATTCCAGGCATGAGACCCAGGTTCAAGATCTCTCCCGCTTCATGACCCGCATCAAGCGCTTCCAGGGTGAGGTTTTCGATACCTTCAACCTTTCCCTCGATGACTGCAGTGGAAATGTTTTCAAATAGCTCACCCATCTGGACAGCCTCCTTCGCAGATCTCGAATATAAAATCACTTATATACAGGCTTTGTATCTGAAAATCCTGAATAGCGTTGTCGCAAGCGCACGATCCCATGCCGAACGCTATGGCTCGACAGCCTCTTTTCTCTGCCGGAAGGCCTTGATCCAGCGTGTACCGTACTCATCCCGGCCAAGTGCCAGATCGGCTGCGAGGACTGTGGTTCGTATACCGGCGGCTAAGGGGTTGGTGATCGGGCAGCTCGCTCCGGCCTGGATCGCCATGGCCAGGAAGGTCATATTCAACATGGGTCGATCGGGAAGTCCAAAGGAAACATTGCTCGCCCCGAGGCCAACGTTAACGCCAAGTTCCTCAACAACCAGCCTGATCGTTTCCAGCGTGATCGCGCCCGCATGATGATCCGAACCCATCGTTAATGTAAGCGGGTCGATGATCACATCTTCAGCCGGGATGCCAAGTCTGGCTGCCTCCTCTAAAATCGAACCGGCGACCTTCAAGCGTTCCTGGGGAGTTTCCGGGATCCCATCATCATCCATGCACAAGCCGATTACTGCCGCCTGATGGGTCTTCACCAGCGGGAGGATTGCTTCAAGCGACTTCTTTTCCCCGTTTACAGAATTCACCAGCGCTTTGCCCTCGTAGCTGCTCAGGGCTGCTTCAAGTGTCAACGGGTTGGCGCTGTCAATGCATAATGGGGCATCCGTCACCTCCCGAATCGCCGCGATGAGTTGTCCCATAAGCATGGGCTCGTCAGCACCCGGAACCCCGGCGTTCACATCCAGGATCCCGGCTCCGGCTTGAACCTGAGCCAGCGCTTCCTGCCTAACGAGGTCAAACTCACCTGCCTGAAGTGCCGCGAGTACTTTTTTCCGTCCCGTGGGATTGATGCGTTCACCGATGATCACAGTCGGATGATCGCGAGAGATTTGGACCGTCTGGGAAGGGGATGCGACGGTGGTTGTGCAGGGTTGGGCCATGCTCCTTCTCCATCAGCTATGAAATCTGGCGGGGTATTCCCGTTATTGTATACCGCGTTCCGTCTCCCGCCACGTTTTTTCTCGGCCTGGTTCGGTCGGCCAGAACCACAGCTTTTCACGATCCGTTCTGCAGCTCAACGCGAAATTTACCCCGGTTCCACAATTAGAATGAAATCATTCGCCCCCTCCACCCTTGCGCGAGCTGGATCGCCGCAACTGATTAAATACCCTCTGGGTAAGCATATGCGATTTTCACCCCGTATAAGGTGAGTTCCGATTCGATCATTAGCTCTGAGATCAGGGCGAAGGTGCAGGGGGTAGGAATTCAAGCGATTCGAGCATCGCTTCAAAAACTGGCTGGAAGGTTTCGTAGTGTACCGCTGGTTGAACGAGCGTGATTATAACGTAGCCTTGCTCGCCGACGATGAAGGTCATCAGCCAGCCCTGCGCTTCAATCTCCAGATCGAGGAACGGAGCCTGGTATCCCACGATACCGGCGTGCTCGATGTTGGCCGGTGGATCAACCAGCACCTGGTCTGAAAGCGATGCGGCGAAAGAAGCCCAGAGCTCATCCAGTGATGTGACCCCGACTTCCTCTAGAGAAGTACCAACAATAAAAAAGCCCGCTCTCACACCCAGTGCCTGGCCGATTGACGCCGGGAATTCGATCGCCACGGATGATATCTGGGATGCGTCAACTGTCCAATCCGAAGGGTAGTCGATGCGAAATCCAGTGGAGAGATCCTCGTAACTCAGGAAAGAGCTCGATTGTGCGAAGGGATCGAGCGCCGAAGCGGGGACTTCCGTGGTGGCCGTAGGCTCAGGAGTTGAGGTCGGAGTCACCACCGTTGGCGTGGCACACCCTGTGAATGTAATCGCCACGGTCATGATGCTTGCGATTCGCTTTAGCCTGGAAGCTGGGAACTTGATCTTCATCGATGTCATCGAGGAACATCTCGTTGGAAGTAACAAGTCAGGGTTCAATAAAAGAAACATCTACCAAAATGCGCGCCTGCCGAGCAATGCTACCACGGATCGCAGGCGATGCACCCGGAGTCCCTCAGCTCTGCTGATGATCGGGAGCGCAGCGAGCGGAGATGGAGCACATGGTCACCGTGAGCACATCAAGAATCATCATGCGTCTGGAGTCTAGGGACTCTGCCACTAGCAAGAAGCAGAGCTCCTTGACTCCAAGATCTCCCCATCAGAATTACACCATACAACAAAAGGGGCTGCCGTATGACAGCCCCTTTCCAACCACCTACTTTTCCGGCTTACTTCTTATCCAGCGCAGCCTGTGCCGCTGCCAGTCTGGCGACCGGGACCCGGAAAGGTGAACAGCTGACGTAATTCAAGCCGTACTTGTGGCAGAGTTGGATCGAGGCCGGATCACCACCATGCTCGCCGCAGATTCCTACCTCGAGCTCGTTACGAGCCTGGCGTCCTTCGCGCGTACACATCTCCATCAGCCGACCCACACCGTCGGCATCGATACTCTGGAACGGGTTCACTGGCAGGATGCCCTTATCGACATACTCGAGCAGGAAGTTGCGCTCGGCGTCGTCACGGCTGAAGCCGAAGGTCATCTGGGTCAGGTCGTTCGTGCCGAAGGAAAAGAACTCGGCCACACCGGCGATCTCGGATGCTGTAAGCGCCGCACGCGGGATCTCGATCATCGTGCCGAACTTATAGTGAAATTCGACTTTCTTCTCGTCCATCACGGCGCGCGCGATCTCAATCAGCCGTGGCTGGATCGCCTTTAGCTCGTTGACGTGGCCCGTAAGCGGGATCATCACCTCCGGCTTCGGTTCGAAGCCACGCAGCTTAACATCAGCTGCCGCTTCGAAGATCGCCCGGACCTGCATCTCGACGATCTCTGGCATCACGATGCTCAACCGTACACCACGCAGCCCCATCATCGGGTTGCTCTCATGCAGGCCGCGCACGCTGGCAAGCAGTGCCTCTTTCTCAGCCAGACCCTTCGTCTCGCCCTTGGCTTTCATCGT
Source organism: Anaerolineales bacterium (assembly GCA_034430615.1). Classification (GTDB taxonomy): domain Bacteria; phylum Chloroflexota; class Anaerolineae; order Anaerolineales; family E44-bin32; genus E44-bin32. The sequence continues at coordinate 11,430 of DAOUEJ010000097.1, forward strand.
CGCCACTTCCTCGATCAGCTCCTCCAGGCCGGGCAGGAACTCATGCAGCGGGGGGTCGATCAGCCGGATGATGACCGGCAGTCCAGTCATCGCTTCGAAAAGCCCATCGAAGTCGGACCGCTGGAACGGAAGCAGCTTGTCCAATGCCTTCACACGATCCTTAGGGTCGTTGGCCAAGATCATGCGCTGCACGATCGGCAGGCGCTCCTGCTCGAAGAACATATGCTCGGTGCGGCATAGCCCAATGCCGCGCGCTCCGTACTCGCGCGCCCGCCGGGCATCGGCGGGATAGTCAGCGTTTGCCCAGACCTGCAGCCCGCGCGTCGGGAAGCCGGCTGGTCCCTTGCGCGCACCATCGCGTGCCGAAATCTCGTCCGCCCAGCCGAGTAGCTTCAACAGTTCTTCTTGCTCTCCAAAGGACGGCATGCTGGTCGGGATCTGGCCCAGGAAAGCTTCCCCGGTCGTGCCATCGAGCGAGACCCAGTCACCTTCTTTTACTGTCACACCGTTCGCGGACAACCTGCGCGTGTCGAGATCCAAGGCAAGGGCGGAGGCACCCACAATGCAGGGGATGCCGAACTGCCGCGCCACAACTGCGGCGTGGCTGGTCGCGCCGCCCTCTGATGTCAGGATGCCTTTCGAGGCCAGCATGCCGTGTACATCATCAGGCTTTGTAAACGGCCGGACCATGATTACGTCCAGCTTCTCTTCCTTGGCCATGCGTTCAGCCGTGTCGGCGTCGAAGTACACCTTACCAACTGCCGCGCCCGGTGAGGCGTTCACGCCGCTGGCGAACATCTTGCCAGCTTCACGCGCCTCCCGCAGCGCGGCCAGGTCGAACTGTGGATGCAGCAGTGCGTTAACGTCGGAGGGCTTCACGCGCATTACCGCTTCATCCTGGGTGATCAAACCCTCGGCGACGAAGTCAGTCGCGATCTTGACCGCGGCCTTCGCCGTCCGCTTGCCATCCCTCGTCTGAAGCATCCACAGTGTGCCGCGCTCAATCGTGAACTCGACGTCCTGCATCTCCTTGTAGTGCTGCTCGAGTTTGTTAACGATCTCGACAAATGTCTTATAGGCCTGCGGTAGCTCATCCTTCATCTTGGCGATCGGTTTGGTGTTGCGGATGCCCGCCACCACGTCTTCGCCTTGGGCATTGAGCAGGTAATCGCCGAACAACACCTTCTCCCCGGTGGCCGGATCCCGCGTAAACGCCACTCCCGTCCCGGAGTCATCGCCCATGTTGCCAAAGACCATCGTAACGATATTCACACCAGTGCCCAGATCATGGCTGATTCCGGCCGCATTGCGGTAGTCCACCGCACGTTTTCCGTTCCAAGAGTCGAAGACAGCTTCGATCGAATGCCGGAGCTGCTCGTATGGATCCTGGGGGAAAGAAAAACCTTTATGTTCCTGGATTACATCCTTGAAGGTTACTGTTAGCGACTTCCAATCTTCGGCCGAGAGCTCGGTATCAAGCTTGTAGCCATACTTTGTCTTGTACGCCTCCAGCGGCTCTTCAAAGGCCTCGTCCTCGATTCCGAGCACGACCGAACCAAACATCTGCACGAGGCGGCGGTAGGAATCGTAGACGAAGCGAGCATCCTCGGTAAGCTTGATCATGCCTTCGGCCGAAGCGTCGTTCATCCCCAGGTTGAGGACGGTATCCATCATGCCCGGCATTGAGAACTTCGCGCCAGAGCGCGACGACACGAGCAGTGGCTTTTCAGGTGATCCAAATTCCTTGCCGGTCTTCTTCTCGACCTCTTTTATCGACGCAAGGACCTGGTCCCACATCCCCTCTGGGAACTTGGATTCGTTTGCCAGGAATGCATTGCATGCTTCCGTCGTCACCGTGAAACCGGGCGGGACGGGTACGCCAATGCGCGTCATCTCCGCCAGGTTTGCCCCTTTTCCACCGAGCAGCTCGCGGACCGCATTCCATGATCCTGCTGCCTTCTCGGCCTGATCGACTTCGTCGAAAAGATAGACCCATTTCTTTGACATAATATGCTTCCCTGTTCTCTAAAATAGTTGGCTACAAGGATTGCGCCGCGTCCGCACCTTCTGCGGTCACGGCGCCTCACCCAAGCAGTAATGATAACCGATCTTCACGCAGCTTGCATCCCCCTCCTTTCAACGCGAGGAGCGCATCCCACATCCGTCATCGCGAGGAGTGCACCCTACCCACTTTCGTCTTCGCGAGGAGCGTATCCCGCATCCGTCATCGCGAGGAGCGCAGCGACGACGCGATCTCCCTTTTCGTTCATTACCTTCCTCCAGAAGCACCCTGCCCGATGTGGCTGGGAGATTGCCATGCCCTGCTTTGCAGGGCTCGCAATGACTATTAGCCCTCAAGAGGTTGGTTATGAACAGTAGCGGACTATCAAATCAGAGGGTGTTCAATGAGAAAAGAGTTCGAGTTGTCTTGCCGGAAATACAGGAAGGGATTACACCCCCTGGCGTGGAACCCCCACCAGGATCTCCTCCCCCTCCACTCGCACAGGATAAGCCGGGATATCCACTACCGCCGGCAGTGTCAGGGCTTTTCCACTCCGCAGGTCAAAGCGGGCGCCATGTCGGGGACATTCGATCTCGTGATCCGCTAGCTCGCCTTCCGCGACCGGCCCGTCATCATGCGAGCAAACATCTGCGATGGCGAAGTACTCACCGGCGATCTGGAAAACGGCGATCGGCGATCCATCGATATCAATGATTAATGGGCCGCCGTTCTCCAATTCTGAGATTCCGGCAACCGGCACAAATTCCACTTGATCTTCAGCGTAAGTTTGATAATTGAACATGGTCTCAGGAAGTAAGCAAGCCGGGAGCAGGCTAGCTATTTAAGCTCTTCCTCGATCGACTCCATCCCGTATACGCCGGCTTTCAGCACTTTCAAGGATAGCAGCGCGCACTTCAAACGGACCGGCCCGAGCTCAATCCCGAGCAGTTCCAGGATATCCTCCTTCGCCAGCCCCTTGATCTCATCTAGGTTTTTGCCAACGATCGACTCAACCAATAGATCCGCGGACGCGATCGAGATCGCACAGCCTTGCCCACTGAAGACAGCCTCGGTTACTTTGTTCTCCCCGTCGACGCGTAGGTCTATGCGAATCTCATCTCCGCAAAGCGGGTTATCGTCCTTGTATGAATAATCGTGCGGATCAAGCTCACCCCGCTGGTGGGGGTTCTTGTACCGGTCGATAATGACCTCGCGATAAAGGTCGTCCATGCGATACCCTTCCGCAACCCTCGACGTCCGCTAACCGAACAATTCCTGAACCCGGTATAGCGCCTCGATCAGGCTGTCGACTTCACTGGTTGTGTTGTAGATATAGTAGGATGCGCGCGTCGTGGCCAGCACCCCGAACCGTTGGTGGACCGGCATCGCGCAATGGTGCCCTGCCCGAACGGCGATGCCATATTCATCCAGCACCTGGGCGACATCATGTGGATGGGCGCCCTGGAAGGTAAAGGAGGTAACCCCTCCCCGCGCTTCCGCCTTGGGGCCAAGGACGACGACGCCAGGGACTTCCTCGAGCCTTTCCATTGCATAGGTGACCATCTCTCGCTCGTGGGCTCGAACACTTTCCATGCCCAGAGAATCTAGGTAATCGATCGCAACCCCCAACCCGATGGCTTCGGCGATAGCCGGGGTTCCCGCTTCGAACTTATACGGAGCTTCATTCGTGGTGAACCCGGTCAGCTCGACCCGCTTGATCATGTCCCCACCACCCAGGAAGGGCGGCATCTCCGCCAGTAGGTCCTTCTTCCCGTACAGCACGCCAATGCCTGTCGGCCCGAGCATCTTGTGGCTCGAGAAAGCGAGGAAATCAACATCGTCCTCGACCACATTAACGGGCATATGCGGGACAGATTGAGCGCCATCCACCACCACGATTGCTCCTGCCTCATGAGCGAGGGTGGTCATCTCCTTGACCGGGTTGATCGTCCCCAGGACATTCGACATCTGTGTGAACCCTACCAGCTTGGGTCCCTTCCCCAACAACACCCGGTATTGTTCGAGATTGAGCTTGCCATCTTCAGAAATGGGCACAAAATCGAGTATTACCTCGAGTTCAGCGGCAAGCATCTGCCATGGAACGATGTTGGCATGGTGCTCCATCTCCGTAAGCAAGATTCGATCGCCTCTTGTCAGTTTTGTGCGACCCCAGCTGTGAGCAAGCAGGTTGAAGGCTTCGGTTGCATTCCGGGTGAAAACGATCTCCTGCCAGGAGGAAGCGCCGATGAACTCGGCGATCCTGGCGCGAGCCTTTTCGTAGGCAACCGTTGCTTCTTCCGAGAGCGTATGGATACCGCGATGCACATTGGAATTGTATTTCCGGTAATACGCGTTCATCGCTTCGATCACGGAGAGTGGCTTCTGCGAAGTCGCAGCGTTGTCCAGGTAGACAAGGGGGACGCCGGGACTTGTCTCCCGCTGCAGGATAGGGAAATCGGCTCGAATGAGATCAACATCAATACTTTTAGAAATGGGTTCGGGCTTCATAGGATCTCCACGCAGGGGTGCAAGCCTCAGGATTTGCGGCGCTTGCGGTCGGCCGGTCGGATTGTCTCGCTGGTTTGCAGGGTCCAGAGCACACGATCAGGTACCATCCAGCCATCGGTGAGGTACACATCCTCTGTGAATTGGATCGCCACCATCTTCTCGTCGGCCTGGACGACAACCCCCTGCAGCCAATCCCTGATCCGGTTTTTATCACGATTGTGATCGCAGAAGACCTCCACTCGATCGCCTACCGTGTAGACTTTGCGGTGTGTGGGATCGAGCGTGGTGGTCGAAACGTTAGGGCTCTTTGCCATTGGATCTCGCTTAACTGATACCGTAATTGCCGGAACTCTGGGATTGTATGTCGATTGGATTTAAACGCCAAGCTTGGCGTCCATCATCGCGGTCAACCGCTCCCGGACTCGTTCGAATGGAATCCGGTCCATGATCTGCGCGAAGAAGCCGTCGATGATCAGGCGTTCAGCCTCGTGGCGCGGCAGGCCGCGTGACATCAGGTAGAAGACCGGTTCCTCTTCGAGCTGGCCAACGGTAGCCCCATGGGTGCAGCGCACATCATCAGCCAAGATCTCGAGCCCGGGGATCGAGTCAGCGCGTGCTTCCTTGCTGAGGATGAGATTGCGATTTGCCTGGTATCCATCCGTCCGCTGCGCTTCCGGCGCAACATAGATCATCCCCTGCCAGACAGACCGGCTGCGCTCCAGCAGGGCGCCCTTATAGAGCAGGTCGCTGGTTGTGTTTGGCGCCAGGTGGTTTTGCTGCGTATCGTGGTCGAGGTGCTGGCGTCCATCGGTAATATAGAAGCCGGAGATGCGTCCCTCCGCACCCCGACCAGTTAGATCGAGGTCACTGAAAGTCTTCGTTAGCTGGCTACCGACGGCACCAAAGATCCAATCCAGGCGGGCATCTCGTCCTACCTGCGCCCGTTCATGGGAGAAGTTCCAGGTGTGCTCACCCAGGTTCTGAAGCTCAACCAGGGTCAATTGTGCATCCTGTGCCAGGCTTACCTCGAGCGTGGCTGCGTGCAGCGCACTGCCCTGGGCCTCGGTCGGTGAGGCGGCTTCATACACCAGCGTTGCGGAGGCACCTTCATCGAGGACTACGAGCACCCGGCTAAAGTATGCAGCGCCAACACCGGGAGCCCAGAAAATCGTGTGTAGAGGTTCAAGCAACTGCACACCTTTCGGTACGTAGAGCAGCATCCCGTCGATCGCCATTGCGGCTGTAAGCGCAGCGAACTTGCCGTCCTCCGGCGGGACGATGCTGTCCATGTGCTCCTGGATGAGAGCGGCATGTTCTGCTATCGCTGTCGACCAATCGGTAAATACCACCCCCTTCGATCCCAGATCCGCAGCGCTGGTCAGAACCGGTTCGTGCCCGGGTCTGAGAACCAGCAGCGCACCATGCGCCTCACCCACCAAGGGCGTGAGCAGTTCCTGATCGACCGGCCGGTCATCCGCAGGTTGCAGCCTAAACTCACTGGCCGGGAGCGCGCGGATATCTGTCCGCCGCCAGGGTTCGTCCCTGGTCGTAGGCAGCGGGGTAGATATAAATGTCTTCCAGGCTGCCAGGCGGCGTTTTACCATCCAATCTGGCTCACTTTTCGACTGTGACCGCTGCAGGACGTCTTTCTCAGTAAATGAAAATTCAGCCGCCGTCGCTCGGCTTACAACCCGTCGGGGTTTTGAAACACTTGGTGAACTCATCAAGGACGATTCCTTTTCACGCTGGCATGGATCCGATCTAGCCGATCGAGCCTTCCATTTGAAGTTGGATCAGGCGGTTCATTTCTACGGCATATTCCATTGGCAGCTCTTTCACCAGCGGCTCGATGAACCCGGAGACGACCATCGTGATTGCCTGCTCCTGGCTCAGCCCGCGGCTCATCAGGTAGAACAGCTGCTCCTCCCCCACTTTGCTCACGGAAGCTTCATGCCCTATGGTAACTTCGGCTTCGTCGATTTCGATGTAGGGATAGGTGTCGGAACGCGAATTCTCATCGAGCAAAAGCGCATCGCAGACGACGTTCGATCTTGAATGTACTGCTCCGGCATGAACTTTGAGCAGGCCGCGGTAGGAGGCACGGCCACCGCCCTGGCTGATTGATTTCGAGGTGATCTTGCTGGTCGTGTTCGGAGCAACATGGATTACCTTTCCACCGGTATCCTGGTGCTGGCCATTGGCGGCAAAGGCCATCGATAGGATCTCTCCCCGAGCCCCCTCACCCATCAAGTAAATGGACGGGTACTTCATCGTCAGCTTGCTGCCAATGTTGGCATCCACCCATTCGTGGGAGGCATTTTCGGACACCATCGCCCGCTGGGTGACCAAGTTGTAAACATTGACGGACCAGTTCTGGATCGTCGTGTAACGGCTGCGAGCCCCGGCCTTCACGATGATCTCGATCACGCCACTGTGGAACGAATCGGTCGTGTAGGTGGGAGCGGTGCAGCCCTCGACATAGTGCACATCCGCACCCTCGTCAACGATGATCAAAGTCCGTTCGAATTGACCGATGCTTGCCATGTTCAGGCGGAAGTAGGCCTGGAGTGGTAGCTCGACCTTGACCCCCGGGGGGACGTAAACAAAGGAGCCGCCGGACCACACTGCGGAATTGAGCGCGGCGAATTTATTATCCGTGATCGGGATCACTGTGCCAAAGTATTCGCGGAAAAGGTCCGGATGCTTTCGTAGACCCTCTTCGATGCTGAGAAAGATGACTCCCTGATCCTCGAGGTGCTTCTGGATGCTGTGATAAACCATCTCCGACTCGTACTGCGCTCCGACGCCGGCCAGGAACTTCTGCTCGGCTTCAGGGATGCCCAGCTTGGCGAAGGTATCCTTGATGGTCGATGGCACGTCATCCCAGTTGGTGCCTTCCATCTCGGAGGGTTTGACATAGTAATAGATCTTGTCCAGGTCCAGCGTACTCAGGTCTCCGCCCCAGGTCGGGATTGGTCGCTCCTGAAAGTGTTTCAAGGCCTTCAACCGGAACTCAAGCATCCACAGCGGTTCGCCCTTCATCCCGGAGATTTCGCGTACGACCTCCTCGTTCAGGCCCTGGCGTGACTTGAAAACCGAAACATCGGGGTCGCTAAACCCATACTTATACTGATCGATCCCCTGTAAATTATTGAGATCGGAAGGGGTTGCCATAGAAATACCTCCTGAACTACCGACTCAATTAGCGGGCTTGCCGTTGCTCTTCTCGCGCAGCCAATCGTACCCGTGCTCCTCGAGATGATCAGCCAATTCCGGTCCACCCGATTCGACGATCCGGCCATCGAGCATGATGTGAACGACATTCGGCTCGATGTACCTCAGGATGCGCTGGTAATGGGTGATGATCAATACCCCCAGCTCGGGACCGGCCAGCGCATTCACACCACTTGCTACGATCCGTAGAGCATCGATATCAAGCCCGGAATCGGTCTCATCCAGGACAGCAATGGACGGTTCTAACGTGGCCAGCTGCAGGATCTCCGCCCGCTTCTTCTCACCCCCCGAGAAACCATCATTCAAATAGCGTCCAGCAAACTCATGGTCCATCTCGAGTGTATCCATCTTGGATTTGAGTAGCTTCCGGAATTCCGGGATCGAGATGCCCTTATCGTCGGGATCCTTCGCGCGGCGTCGGGCATTGATCGCTGTCCGCAGGAAGTTCGCCATCGAGACCCCAGGGATTGCGACCGGATACTGGAACGCAAGGAACAACCCCAACCGGGATCGTTCATCAGGTGCCAATGCGGTCAGATCCTGGCCTTTGAAGATGATCTCGCCCCTGGTGATCTTGTATGCCGGATGACCCATAAGGACATTCGCCAGGGTTGATTTTCCCGTGCCGTTTGGGCCCATCAAGGCATGTACCTCGCCCTGTTTTACGACCAGATCCACACCCTTCAAGATCGGTTGACCATCGATCGAAGTGTGCAGGTTTCGAATTTCGAGAGCATCGGTCATGCACTTTCCTCCAACAAGTTTTATGCAGCGTTTCGATATCTCCGCAATTGGATCGGATTATAGCATGCTGACCCGTTCCCGTCAATAATTCTAAACAATATAACAAATATTATCTGTGTACATTGACCCGAAAGAAGAATACTATTCATAAATATCTTAAATATTGACAGGCCAGAACTTGGGTGCTATACTGCGTATCAAATGGCATCTGAGACGCGTGAATCCATCCTGCGGTCGCTGCGATCACGCGGCGGCTGCACCGTTAAAGAGCTGGCCGATTTGGCTGGGATTTCGCCTATCTCCGTAAGGCACCATCTATCAAGTCTACAGGCGGATGGTCTTATTCAACTGGAGGAGGTCCGGCATGGTGTCGGTCGGCCGCACCACGTGTTTTCACTTACCGACCAAGCGCGCGAGCTCTTCCCAACCCGCTATTTTCGGCTCACCAACCGTTTGTTAGGCGAGATTAAAGACGTCATGCCGGTCGGATCGATCGAGGGCTTGCTCTCGGGTGTGGCTGAAAATATGGCACATGATTATGCCAGCCAACTGGAGGGCCTCCCGCTTGAACGCCGCCTCGACCGCCTGACGGAACTACTCGACGAAGAAGGTTTCAGCGCCGAAGTTGAACGACGCGGCGACGAGGTCATCATACGGGAGTTGAGCTGCCCATATTTCCAGATTGGACAACAATACCCTGAAGTGTGCATGATCGACCAGGCATTTATCGCCCGGGCGCTCGCGCTTCCCGTGGAGCGCGTGCGCTGCATACTGGAGGGGGATGCCCACTGCGCGTTTAGCATCCCGTTGGAGAGAACAGGCTGATATGACTGAAACCGATATCCCGAAGACGCTCTGGGAAGCCGATTCAACGCATCCCGATCTGGCAGAAACCCTGCGCGCAGGCTTGCGTGAAGTTGTTGATCCTGAACTTGGGCTGAACATCATCGAACTTGGATTGATCCGTGAGGCTGCGGTCACCCACGAGAATGACTTGCAGATCAAGATGATCCTCACCACTCCCTTCTGTCCCTATGGACCCGCACTGCTCGATATGACCCGCAAGAAAGCCTCTGACACAACTGGGTTCACAACTGTAGTCGAACTTGGGATGGAGATGTGGGATCCGAGTATGATGGAAGAGGGAACAGGCGCTGAATGGGGCCTGTTCTGAACCTGACGTACCTAACATTACAAAAAACAAGCGCCCCTCAACGGGGCGTTTTCGTATCAAGTTACGGATGGCTGGAATCGTCAGAGCGTAATCCGGTTATCATGGTTGGTTAGATCGAGATACGTTTAGAACTAGGTTTGGGGCGCCGGCGATCCTTCAGCAATCCCAGGATCCCCACCCCACCAACCAGCAGCCGCAGCAGGACGCTCATGGCCGAGGCCGCCATCAGCACGACCGTCGCAGCTGCTGCCAGGATCATCCAGGATGAAACGGGACCTTCGCCGCGATAGGTGACGAGCCTGGCGCGCAAGCTTGAAACGAACCTCGAACTGGGTTCGACCGGGGTCAGAGCTTGCGAAAGCAAGCTTTCAATCTGTTTACGGCTAGGATGTGCTATTCCCATAACTCACCACTCTTGCAGCGCAGCCGATTAACCGTTTGGCTTCTCGTTCTTGCCCTGTTCCAACTTGTGTACATCCTCTCGCAGGACATTCAGCGTCCGGTGATACAGGCTCTTGATCGCTCCCTCTGTCCGCCCCATCACCTGGCCGATCTCAGCGTTCGACATACGCTCAACGAATTTCAAGATTAACAACTGCTGCCGGTCGTCAGGAAGCTGTTGCACCGCTTCGAGCAAGCGTAAACGCTCTTCTCCGGCAATCGCCTCCACTTCAGGGTGGTCCCCGACCTCGCTGACAGCAGCATGACGATCAAGAGGTACGACCGGGCGCCGGCTGCGATCACGGTGCCAGTTTGCCACCAGGTTGTGCGCAATACGGTACAACCAGGCCGTGAAGGGGACACCCTTATCTTCAAAATTTCCCACATGCCGTAAAGCCCGCTGGAACACACGCGCAGTCAGGTCTTCAGCATCGTGGTGGTTCCCCGTCCGGTAGTAGATGTAGTTGTAAATCCTGCGTACATGCCGTTCATAGAGTTCGCCAAAGGCTTGCATATCCTCGCCGGCGAGCTTGGCGAGTGCCATGTCATCCAGGGACTCAGGCATCAACGAATTCGCTCCTGAGCATGGCAACTCTTGTCACAAATAACCCCACATGGGTCTATTCGTTTCCGAAGGTTTTGCAAGATTTATCGTCTGGCTCCTCAGGCTTACAGCGCTCGCAGTATAGCACGGTTGAAAGTCACCCTCGCGCCGGATGCTATAATGCAGCACCTTCATGAAAACTCTGATCGCATTTGACCTTGAGACCTCAGGCCTCGATCCATCCCTTGATGCCATTATCGAGATCGGCGCTGTCCGCTTCCGTGGTGATCGGATCGATGGTGAGTGGTCGAGTCTGGTGAACCCAGGTCGTCCCTTAACGCCCTTTATTACAGAACTAACCGGGATCACGGATGCCATGCTCGCAACAGCCCCACGCATCACCGAACTCCTATCAGATCTGGAAGCGTTTGTCGGGGATGAGCCCATCCTGGGTCACAATATTGGCTTCGACTTGTCGTTCATGAACGTGCGCGGGCTTTTCCAATACAACGCATCCCTCGATACCTACGATCTGGCGTCGATCTTAAGACCGAACGCCGGCCGCTACGGGCTGCAAGCCCTGGCAGCTACCCTGCATGTCCCTGTGCGGGAGACTCACCGGGCGCTGGACGATGCTCACACCACCCGGGCAGTGTTCCTTCGGCTATACGAGGAAATTCTCGAGCTTCCTTTCCCCCTCGTCGAAGAGATCGCCCGACTTGGGGAGGAGATCGAATGGGGCGCAGGTTGGGTCTTTGACCAGGCTTACCGTACCTTGCTCGAGAAGGGCGCTGTAAAGGGAAGGCCTCCCTCCGAGTTGTTTACAGCGGCTGAAGGCCCGAGCACTGAGCTGGAGATCGGTGAAGAAATCCAGCCGCTGGAAGTGGATGAAATCGCCGCTATTTTCGAGCCCGGTGGTATGCTGGCTCGCTCCTTCGGGGGCTATGAGAATCGCCCGCAGCAGGTCAGCATGGTCCGGGCTGTCGCCGAGGCTCTCTCCGGGAGTAAGCACCTGCTGGTCGAGGCCGGCACCGGGACCGGGAAATCGATAGCCTACCTCGTTCCGGCTTTTACCTGGGCGATGCAGAATGGGCAGCGGGTTGTGATTTCAACCAACACCCTCAACTTGCAGGACCAGCTTATTCATAAGGATATCCCTGACCTGAAGGTGGCCCTTGGTGAGGAATTCCAGGCCGCAGTGCTTAAGGGTCGTGGTAATTATCTATGCCCGCGCAGGTTTACTGCATTGCGGAGCCTTGGCCCACGGCAACCGGAGGAGATGCGGGTGTTGGCCAAGCTCCTGCTCTGGCTATCGAACGGGGGAAGCGGTGAGCGCAGCGAGCTTAACCTGCCTCCCGGAGAATCGATCATCTGGTCAAGGCTGTCCGCCGAGGGCGAAGACTGCGGGATGGAAACGTGTGCTACCAAGGCGGGTGGCACCTGCCCCTACTACAAAGCCCGCCTCCAGGCCGATGGGGCCCATGTTGTGATTGTGAACCATGCGCTGCTCCTGGCGGATATTGCCACTGGGAACCGGGTCGTTCCTGAATATAAATACCTGATCGTCGATGAGGCCCACCACCTCGAATCAGCCACAACGAATGGGATGAGCTTGCGGGTTACAGAAGCGGAGGTCCTGCGTGTGCTGCGCGACCTCGGTGGATCAGGGCACGGCTTGCTGAACCAGATCCGGCAGATCGCCCGCGCCAACCTTTCCCCTGCGGGTGTGACAGAAATCGAGGCCTCCGTCGAGGCCGTTCAGGACCGGATCACGGTTTGTGCAGATGACAGTCGGGAACTCTTCCTGGCATATACACAACTGCTCGACAACCAGCGCGATGGCAAACCGGTCGGTCCTTACGGACAGCAAATGCGCATCATCCCCGCCACGCGCACGCTGCCGGACTGGGAGAAGGTCGAGATCGCATGGGAAACCTTGCGGGGTCCGCTTGGAACGACGGTGGAGATGCTTGGTGCCATGAGCGATGCTCTTGAAAGCCTGGCTGAAGGTGGTGTCGAAGCAGCTGTGAATCTAGCCGTGGCAGCCCGCATCGCCCGCAGGAGTCTGGGAGAGGTCTACAACCAGCTTGATCAGATGATCTTTGAACCGGATATGGAGATGATCTACTGGTTGGATCTGAGTTCCCAGAACGAGCGCCTGTCAATGCATGCCGCGCCGCTCGAAATCGGGCCAATGGTTGAAAAGTACTTATGGCACGAGAAAGAATCGGTGATTATGACCTCGGCCACGTTAACCACGGCCGGCGAGTTCGACTATATACGCCGCCGCCTATACGCATATGACGCAGATGAACTGGCGGTGGGCTCACCCTTCGATCACGAAAATTCCACACTGCTTTACCTGGTTAACGACATCCCTGAACCGGTGGAGCGACATGCGTACCAGAGAGCACTCGAAGGCGGGCTGCTCCAGTTGTTGACGGCGACCGAGGGCCGGGGGCTGATTTTATTCACCTCAAACGCGCATCTCCGTTCGACAGCGAATGCCATCGCAGAACCGTTGGCTCGGGCCGGCATTCAGCTCTACGAACAGAGCAGCGGCGTCTCGCGGCATGCCCTACTGGAAGGCTTTAAAACCACAGACAAATCCGTCCTCATGGGCACGCGATCTTTTTGGGAGGGGGTCGATGTGCCTGGTGAAGCGCTCTCAGTCCTGGGGATTGTCCGCCTCCCGTTCGATGTTCCCAACGATCCGATCATCGCTGCGCGCTCCGAGACCTATGAACAACCTTTTGCGGAGTACACGGTGCCAGAGGCGATTTTACGTTTCCGGCAGGGGTTCGGCCGCTTGATCCGGACCCGCTCCGACCGGGGCGTGGTTGTTGTCTTCGACCGCCGCATCCTGAGTAAGAGCTACGGTCGCGCGTTTGTCGACTCACTCCCCCGCTGTACTGTGCGCATGGCAAGCATGTCAGATCTTCCCCGAGCAGCGGCGCGCTGGCTGAATCTATAATCCTGGCTCAGTCTCTCATTGACGGTCATGAGGCTGGCGGAATATAATCCACCCATTCTGCCGACGCCAAAATTTGGAAGGAATACAGGCTGTGATTGATGTCAACGAACTCCGCAACGGAGTAACCTTCGAGCACGATGGAAACCTTTACAAGGTCATCGAATACTCACACAACAAACCGGGCCGTGGCAAGGCAACAATACGAACCCGTGTTCGCGATCTGCGCACCGGATCAGTACTTGATAAATCCTTTATCTCTGGCGACAGAGTGCAGGACGTACGGCTCGATTACCGCACCGCCCAGTTTCTATACCGCGATGGGGATATCTACCACTTCATGGACACCGAGTCATATGAACAACCAGCCCTAGGCCTGGAAACGCTGGGTGACGTCGTCGATTACCTGACCGAAGGCCTTGAGGTCAAACTCACTTTTTACGATGAAGAACCGATCGATGTTGAACTTCCTACTGCGGTCGACTTGCAGGTCGTCGAAGCTGAGATGGCCGTAAAGGGTGACACAGCAACCGGCGCTAACAAGTGGGTAACGACCGAAACCGGGTTGAAGGTTCATGTTCCGCTCTTCATCAACGTCGAGGACAAAATCCGGGTAGACACGCGCAACGGCGCTTACCTCACCCGCGTCTGAGTTCCCACAGCGATCCACATGAAGACTCCTGCCGGGACGGAATGCCCCTTCTATTACGAAGACTTCCACCGCGGCCGCAATCAGCAGGAATGCCGATTGATTGAGCGCACACCCGGAGGAGGTCAATATTCATTGGATCTGTGCGCGCGCTGCCGGGTTCCGCGCATTCTTATGGCAAATGCCTGCGAGCACATGATCCTGGAAGCCCGGGTGAACTCAGGTTTTCTTGGTCTTCGCCGCCGGGTGGTTATCACTGCCTTCTGCACCCGCTCCATGCAGGACGTGGAAGAACCCGAGATCGGCTGCCCACAGTGCCATCTGGGTCTTGAGGATCTCGCCTTGTCCCCGGAGGACTCATGATCCGCACGATCCTGCTGGATCTGGATGACACGCTCCTCGCTAACAGCATGGATACCTTCCTGCCTGCCTATTTCCAGGGATTGGGTGCCCATCTCTCCGATCTCGTGGACAAGAAGCGTATGCTCAACGAATTGGTCGCCGGCACGCAAGACATGCTAACAAATCTTGATCCGTGCACGACACTCGAACAGGCATTCGCCAACCACTTCTATCCAGCGCTGGGCTTGCCTGAGGCCGAGACCAGGACCACGATTGAGGCTTTTTATAACGGCGCCTATAAAGATCTCAAGAGCCTCACCTCCAGGGTTCCGGGCGCGACGACACTCGTGGAGAACCTGCGCACGCGTGGTCTCGAGCTCGTTGTTGCGACCAACCCACTTTTCCCGCGCATGGCGATCGACGAGCGGCTCCGCTGGGCTGGCATTATGCCCGGTGATGGGCAATTCGCGTTGGTCACATCCTATGAGAGCCTGCACTTCGCTAAACCACAGCCCGAATACTATGCCGAGATACTCGCACGGCTTGGGCGTTATCCCGGAGAAGCGCTCATGATCGGCGATAACCTCGAGGCTGACATCAAGCCTGCCCACAGGCTGGGGATGGCGGTCTATCATGTCACCAATGAGCCTGATCCCGAATTCCCCTCGGGCGATCTGCAAAGCTTCCCGATGGATTTGCTTAGTACCCGGTACAACCCGGGTTCAGATCCGCTCGAAGATCCGCGCATCATCCTCGCCCGGCTGCGCGCTCTTCCTGCAGCCGTGCGTGCCATAACGGCTGGAATGGATCCCAGCGCATGGACTCGACGGCCGGAAGCGAATGAGTGGGCTCCAACCGAGATCATCTGTCATCTGAGGGATGTCGAGCAGGAGGTCAACCTGCCACGGCTTGCGGCGATCTTAGAACTGGATTCTCCCCACCTCCCGGCATTTGATACCGATCGATGGGCGGAAGAAAGAGATTACATTTCGATGAATGGTCCATCGGCACAGGACGAGTTCTGCATGGCCCGCCTGCGGCTGCTTGCTGCCCTCGCCAAACTGCGGCCGGAGGAGTGGGAGCGAACCGGACGCCACAGCCTGCTCGGTCCCACGACGCTCCGTGAACTCTTCAAGTTCAGCACGGAACACGATTGGCTGCACATCGCCCAATTGCGAAAAACGCTTGCCTCACTGGAAAGCCTTCCCCCCAAACTAATTCCCCACCCCCGGTAAGTAGGCATCGGTCTGAAACGCTGCGTTCGACCCTACTCAGCACCGACGGCGGGTACAATGCAGTATAGGCAAACGTAGGCTGCATTGAGGAGGCACGGATGAGATTGAAGGATGCCCGGGTGGTCATTTTGGCCGAAGACGGCTTTGAGGACCTGGAGTTCTGGGTTCCCTATATGCGTCTCATCGAGGAGGGCGCCGAAGTCATCGTCGCCGGCCACGGTGAAGACCGGACCGTCAGGAGCAAATCAGGCGGCTTGACGGCCAGGATCGCAGTGGATGCAGGATCGATCACAACCAGCGAAGTTGATGGCATCGTCATCCCCGGCGGTTGGGCGCCAGACAAGCTACGGCGTTATCCTGAAGTTACTGCCCTCGTGCGTGAGATTGACCGCAGCGGGAAAGTTGTGGCCATGATCTGCCATGCTGGTTTGGTGGGCATCTCGGCTGGCATCGTCACCGGGCGCAAGGCAACCGGATCTCTGGGGATCAAGGACGACCTGGAGAACGCCGGCGCCACATGGGTGGATGAAGCCGCATTCAGGGACGGCAACCAGGTTTGGGGGCGTGTTGTCGAGGATATTCCGGCCTTCTGCCGGGAGCTCGTGCTTGCACTCAGCCAAGGCTGAGGGTGCGTCCGGCTGTACACTTCCTTTACACCCCCTCTGGCGGACGATATAATTTCACCTGTCGGGGAAGTGCTGGAATTGGCAGACAGGCGTGACTTAGGATCACGTGCCCTCGGGCGTGAGGGTTCAAGTCCCTCCTTCCCCATGTTGCGGAGATTCCAGGCTTGGTCCTCAATCGTGTGATCAAGCCTCTTTCATCACCTGAACACAAAAACGAGATCGGAAGGAAGAATCCTTGAAGATTGATACGAAGGAACTTGAGGATCGTCAGATTGAACTGACGGTAGAGGTGCCCGACGACCAGCTCCAGCGTGCATTGCGGGCCGCAGCCCGCCGGATGAGCAAGGAGACCAAGATCTCAGGCTTCCGCCCCGGAAAGGCACCTTACGAGGTAATCCTGAGCAAGTTCGGGGAAGAGACTGTCTTCGAAGAAGCCCTCGACGAGCTTGGGCAGGAGATGTACCGCACCTCGCTTGAAGAGACTGAGCTCGAGCCCTACGCGCCCGGAATATTCAATGATATCGTCAGCCGGGAGCCCCTAACGCTCCGTTTCACCGTTCCGCTCATACCCGAGATTGATCTCGGGGACTACCGCTCGCTTCGCATCCCCTATGAAGAACCCGTGGTTTCTGATGAAGCACTAGAAGAAGCCATGGAGGATCTCAGGCAGCGACAGGCTTTGATCGAACCCGTTGAGCGGGCAGCCGCCCAGGGGGATGTCGTCATCCTCGATGCCCGCGGCGCACTTGCCGATCCGGCCGAGGGGGAAGACGCTCGCCTACTTGATACGAAGGGAGTTTCCGTCCTTGTCGAAGAAGACTCTGATTTTCCCGTCGCTGGTGTCTATGAACACCTACTTGGCATGGAGCCGGGGGTGGAGATCTCCTTCGAGCATACCTTTCAGGATGAATACCCTGCCGAAGATCTACGCGGCCGAACATCTCGCTTCGACCTGACCTGCCTCGAGGTGAAATCGCGCCTCGTCCCGGATTGGTCTGATGACCTCGCCCAGAATATGGGTGAATTCGAGAGCTTGCTCGACCTGCGCGTAAAGGTACGTGAGAGCCTGCAAGCACAGGCTGAGCATAACGCCACCCAGACCCACTCTGAGCAAGTTATGCAGGCGCTCGTAGAGCAGGCGACGGTCAGCTTTCCGCCGGCAGCCCTCGAGGAAGAACTGGAGCGGCTGCTGCGCGAACTGAGCTTACGCCTGCAGGGCCAGAATCTGACTCTCCAGGATTACCTCAAGGTAGAAGGGAAGACGCTCGAAGACTTGCGCACCGAGCTCACGCCAGATGCTCGCGAGCGCGTCACCCGGGGCTTGATTCTGGGTGAGGTCGTCGAGCTTGAAGGACTGGACGTCGAAGAGACTGAAATCGACGCTGAAATCGAACATCTAATGGAACCTCTCGGCCGGGAAGGCAGCCCTGAGCTGCGCAAAGCCTTTGACTCCCCCGCTGGCCGGCGCCGGATCGCAATCGATCTGCTGACCGACAAAGGGATCAAACGGCTGCTGGCGATCGCCCGAGGTGATACCATACCCGAGAAGGTAACAGTGGCAGAGCCTTCGGGTGAAGATGTAGTCGAACAAACCATAACCGATGAGACCGAGGCCGCAGAACTTGTAAACACAGAAGATGCGGTAGAAGATCTCAAAGAGACTGAGTAAGGGAGTAACAATGAACAATCAAGACCCACGTTCGCTCATCCCGATGGTGATCGAATCATCCGGTCGAGGCGAGCGCGCCTACGATATCTACTCGCTGTTGCTGCGTGAACGGATCATCTTCCTGGGAACGCCCATCAACGATCAGGTCTCCAACCTGATGGTCGCACAGCTCCTTTTCCTGGACCGCGAGGATTCTGACCGCCAGATCAACATGTACATCAACTGCCCCGGTGGACAGATTTACTCTGGACTTGCGATTTACGACACGATGCAGCAAGTCCGGGCACCCATCTCGACGGTTGCCGTCGGGGTAACAGCATCCTTTGGGACTGTTTTACTGGCTGCTGGCACAGAAGGAAAGCGCTACGCATTACCACACGCCACGATCCACCTGCACCAGCCCCTCGGCGGCGCACAAGGTCAGGCCAGCGATATCGAGATCCAGGCAAAAGAGATCTTGCGTTTGAAGGAAAAACTCAATACCATACTCATGCGTCACACGGGTCGTACACGCGAGCAGATCGAGCACGATACCGAGCGTGACTTCTATATGGATGGCAATCAAGCCAAGGACTACGGCCTTATTGACCATGTCCTCGATCCGTATGAAGATGAGGGTGAGTCGAAGAAGAAAAAGAAGAAAGAAGAGTAGCTAACACATGGTAAAACGGCAGGAGCCTCCGTCCGAAGAAGGACGGCGCTGTTCCTTCTGTAATCGAGATGAAGACACCATCCGGCGCCTGATCGCGGGCCCGGAAGGTGTCTTCATTTGTAATGAATGCGTTGACCTGTGTGCAGATATCCTCGATGGTGAGGGTGCCCGCCCCAGCGCTGGTCTGACCTCCTCCGGCAAACCAGCCCTCTCACCGCAAGAAATCTTCGAAAATCTTGAGGAATACGTCATCAGCCAGGAGCAAGCTAAACGCGTGCTTTCGGTCGCCGTCTACAACCACTACAAGCGAATCGCCAATCGCGGCCACACCGAGGTTGAGCTCGAGAAGGCCAATATCCTGCTCGTGGGTCCAACCGGAAGCGGCAAGACGCTCCTGGCGCAAACACTCGCCCGCAGTCTGGATGTTCCCTTCTGCATCGCTGATGCGACGGCGCTGACAGAAGCCGGGTACGTCGGTGAGGATGTGGAAAACATCCTGCTGCGTCTGCTCCAGGCATCCGAATTCAATGTCGGGCGGGCTGAGCGGGGCATCGTCTATATCGATGAGATCGACAAGATCGCCCGCAAGACTGGCGATAACCCCAGCATCACCCGTGACGTGTCTGGAGAAGGCGTGCAACAGGCCTTGCTCAAGATCATCGAGGGGGCGGTTGTGAATGTGCCTCCGCAGGGTGGACGGAAACACCCCCAGCAGGAGTTTATCCAGCTTGATACGACCGATGTCCTTTTCATCTGCGGTGGCACCTTCAGCGGGTTGGCGGACATTGTCGCTGAACGTGTCGGGCGCCGGGGCCGGCTGGGCTTTGCCGGGACAGTGCTCGATCCGGCTGCCCGCGGTATTGATGAGAGCGCCCTTTTACGCCTGCTCACGCCCGATGATCTCATGCACTTTGGCATGATCCCGGAGATTGTCGGCCGGCTGCCGGTAGTGACCAGCGTTGACGCGCTGGATGAAAGCGCACTGCGTGCTATCCTGACCGAACCACGCAACGCGCTTGTGAAACAATACCAGCGTCTATTCGAGATGGATCAGGTCGAATTGGTCTTCGAGGATGAAGCGCTTGCTGTCGCCGCGAAGCTGGCGCTCCAGCGTGAAACAGGTGCCCGGGGTTTGCGTTCGACGATCGAAGGCGCTCTGCTCGATGTCATGTACGACATCCCCTCCCGGCCTGACATCCGGCGTGTAGTCGTTAATGAGGCCGCGATCACGCGCACCGGCCGCCCGCTCCTCTTCGATGAGCGCGATCAGCAGATGAATCTCGGTGAAGAGAGTCTGCCCGACGCAGCATAAGGCGCAGATCTCCACCTTTTCCCATGCCCCGCCCCTCGACATTTTCAATCGCTGCCTATGACCCAAACGGTCCTGCCTGGGGTGTTGCCGTCGCCTCCAAGTTCCCCGCAGTCGGTGCGGTTGTCCCGTGGGTGCGTGCGGGAGCCGGTGCGGTGGCAACCCAATCCTATGCGAACACATCCTTCGGGCCCGAGGGACTTGCGCTGATGAGCACAGGCCTGAGCGCGCAGGAAACCCTGGACAAACTGCTCGAGGCAGATGAGGGACGCGCCCAGCGCCAGGTGGGCATAATCGATTGCCATGGCAACGCTGCGACCTTCACTGGTGATGGCTGCCACGAGTGGGCCGGAGGCATGGTTGGTGAGGGCTACTGCGTTCAAGGCAATATCCTCGCCGGGGTGGGTGTGATCCTTGCCATGGCGGAGGCGTTCGTGCAGGCACAGGGTATCTTCCCCTCCCGGCTGCACAACGCGCTGCTCGCCGGTGATCGTGCAGGTGGGGATCGGCGAGGCAGGCAATCAGCAGCGATCTATGTCGCACGGGCTGCCGGCGGGTACGCCGGGTACAACGACCGCTGGATCGACTACCGAGTCGACGACCATCCTGATCCAGTTTTGCGACTGGCCGATCTGCTCGAACTCCACGAACTGAATTTTGGGACAAGTGAGCTAGCAGAGAAGCTTTCCATCGAAGGTGATGTATTCTCGAATTTGCAGCAGATCATCCTCGCTCATGGGTATTTAAAGCAACCTGTTGGACAGCCGGATCCCACATTCCAGCATGCTTTAGGTGCATTCATCGGCAACGAGAATTTCGAGGAGCGCACCGATGTCGAAGCCGGCTTGATTGACAAGCCGGTCTACGAGTTCCTGCTGCGAAAGTTCCTCCACTGATCTGACCTTCACCTTCATCCAGCCCTCACATGGTTGGTGATATAACTAGGCACCGATCCTTCCTAACGAAACCTACATTGAAAGGCAATATCTGATGCTCCATCCCTCTGAAGCCAAGGGTCTCATAATAGATATGGATGGCGTCCTATGGCGCGGCAAGAATTGGCTCCCAGGTGTCGAAGACTTCTTCAAACAGCAGCGTCGGATGAATCGAAAACTGATGCTTGTTACCAACAACGCTACTGCAAGCGCCGAGGGCACGGCAGCCCGGCTGGGCGAGATTGGTGTGCAGCTTGAACAACGCGAAGTGCTGACCTCCTCCATCGCTACGGCATATTACCTCCGCGAACACCTCCCCACCGGGACGCGTGTCTTCCCGATCGGAGAGCAGGCGCTGCGCAGCGCGTTGAGCGAGGCTGGCTTCACGCTTCTCGATAGCGCAGACCAGGTCGAGGTGGTCGTGATCGGTTACGATCGTGAAATCAACTTTCAAAAGCTAACGCTTGCGGCGATCGCCATCGAACATGGCGCGTGGTTCGTTGGGACCAACCCTGATCCAAATTTTCCCATCCCTGAGGGATTGGCGCCCGGGAACGGTGCTTTTATCGGATTGCTCCAGGTAACCACCGGGGTAGAGCCATTGATCATCGGCAAGCCAGAACCTCTCCTGTATCAGCAGGCTGCCAGCGCGATGCAGCTCAATCCTGGTGAGATCCTGGTCATCGGAGACCGTCTCAGCACAGACATCCTCGGCGCGATTCGAGCCGGTATGGCCAGCGCCTTACTCCTGACCGGTGTGACCTCCGCCGAGGAGGCAGCCCAATCCGACATCCAGGCCAGTTGGTTATTTGAAGACCTGCTTGCGCTTACAGAAGCGCTTGAGCATGCCTGAACTACCATCCCCCCGCCCCCTGATCTACGATTTCCCTTTCGAGGAATTGCGTAAAGAACTCGAGGCGATGAGGGCCGAAAGCTATCGGGTACGCCAGGTCTGGGGCGATCTGTACCAACGCGGGATCGAGGATCCCGCTGATATGAAGACACTGCCGGCCGGGCTTCGGACGGCCTTGGATGATCGCTTCGAGTTCCACTCCCTGGTGGAAAGCAAAGCAATCTGCTCTTTGGACGGTGGAACCGAGAAGTATCTGTTCGAACTCCCTGATCACCGTTCAATCGAGACCGTCCTGATGCGCTACAAACGCCGGCAGACAGCTTGTATCTCAACCCAAGCTGGTTGCGCAATGGGCTGTGTTTTCTGCGCAACAGGACAGATGGGGTTCATGCGCAACCTATCCCCGGGTGAGATCGTGGAGCAGGTTCTCATCCTCGAGCGGCGACTCAAGCTCGAAGACTCGCATCTGACAAATATCGTCGTGATGGGCATGGGAGAACCTTTCCATAACTACGATGCCACCTTGCGGGCGATCGACATCCTGGGCAATGAGCGCGGGCTGAACATGGGCGCCCGCCGCTTCACGATCTCGACCGTGGGTTTGGTCCCGATGATCGAGCGTTTCACCCAGGAGAAGCGGCAGATCAACCTGGCCATCTCGCTCCACGCAGCGACCGATGAACTGCGTGAGAGCTTGCTGCCTATCAACCGGCGGTACCCTCTGCAGGCGCTGATGGAAGCTTGCCGGACGTACGTCGAACGGACCAGCCGCAGGCTGACCTTCGAATGGGCATTGATCGAGGGTGTGAATGATACGCGCGAACAGGCCGATGCGCTGGCTGGATGGCTACGAGGGTTGAACTGCCATATCAATCTGATCCCACTTAATCCAACACATGGCTATAAGGGTCACGCGACCCAGCGCGAGCAAGTCAGTGCATTTCTCGCTTTATTGCATGGGAACGGCCTCTCGGCGACAGTGCGTGTGCGGCGCGGGATCGACATCCAGGCCGGATGTGGACAACTAGCCACGCAGAACGCATCCTGAGCTCTGTCTGCCGCTCTATACTCCGCTGCCTGAGACGAAATCCGGCGGTTATGCACGCAAGGATCCCTCAGCTACTCAGCCTACCTTGTAAATTGAGAGTCTGGACGGTATGATTGACGGCATGCCCAAGCCGTTTATCCTGGCCCCATCCATCCTGTCGGCTGACTTCCTGGAGCTGGGATCAGCGATCCGCCAGTGTGCAGAAGCCGGCGCTGAGTGGCTTCAGCTTGACATCATGGACGGCCATTTCGTCCCGAATATTAGTTTTGGACAATCGCTCGTCGAAACCTGCCGCAGCGCTACCGATCTCCACCTCGACGTTCATCTGATGATTGCTGATCCAGACCGCTATCTCACCGATTTTGCGCGCGCGGGGGCTAATTCTCTCACCGTGCATGTTGAGACAACACCCCATCTTCACCGCACCCTTACCCGCATCCATGAGCTGGGGCTGACTACAGGTGTGGCGCTTAATCCAGGCACCCCGCTTGAGTTCCTTGAGGAAGTACTCCCGCTATTGGACCTGGTGCTGATCATGTCGGTAAACCCGGGCTTTGAGGGTCAATCCTTCATCCCCACCACGCCCGACAAAGTTCGTCGTACGCGCGCACTCTTGAATAACCATGGTGTCCAGCCCCATATTCAAGTCGATGGAGGGATTAACCCGGAGACTGCGCGTCTCTGCTTCGATGCAGGTGCCGACGTGTTCGTGGCCTCCAGTGCCATATTCGAACATCCCGGTGGGATCCAGGCGGGTATTCAAGCTCTAAGGTCAGCACTTACTATCCGTAGTGCCTAAGTGGAAAAAAGAAGACTGCCTTTACGGCAGCCTGTTCGATCAGAGGAGGTTGAAATACGGAGGAATAACTAGACGCGGGCGAGACGTTTGATGCACTTTGTGCACAGCGTCTTCTGGACCATGCGCCCGCCCTCCATGACCTGCACTTTTTGCAAGTTGGGCTTGAACTTGCGCTTGGTCGCTTTCATTGAAAAGCTGCGGTTCTGACCGAAGGTAGTCGTCTTACCGCAATTTGCACACTTGGCCATCGTTGGGTCCTTCCTTACCTTAAAGGGATTACACTCATGAACAATCGAAGATGGTACCACATCTCGAACGGTCCATCAATGGAAAGATGTGAAGGGGAGTACGCATGACGGGAGAAACGACTGTCCACGGAAAGATCATGATCTCTCCGGTGGCGATCGCCACTATCGCTGCTCACGCGGCGGTGCAATCCTACGGTGTAGTCGGGATGGCAGCCAAGAACCTGGTCGATGGTATCACCCATGCCCTGGCCTATGATCCGACACACGGCGTTGAGGTCCATGCCCAGGAAGACCAGATCATGATCAACATGTACATCATCGTCGAGTATGGAACCCGGATTTCCTCCGTTGCCACAAGCGTGGCCAACGCGGTCCGCTACCAGGTCGAACGTGCGATTGGCATGCCTGTTAGCGCAGTCAATGTCCACGTTCAGGGTCTGCGTGTGAGCGACATGGATTGATAACCCGTGGCTGAGACGAAGAGTAGATCCGCCAGGGAGACTGAAGCCAAAATCAGGCTCCGTCTCGTGGAGCGCTACCGGACCATCGATGGCCCGATGCTCCGGAACCTGGTCACCTTCAGCCTCGATTGGCTGCGTACGAACCAACAGGTTGTGAACGCATTAAATGTTTTTCCCGTTCCCGACGGGGATACCGGCACGAACATGGTGCTTACAATGCAGGCCGCTGTCGATGAGATCGAACCGCTCGGCGAACGGCCTGTTTCCCAGGTAGCCCACGCGGTGGCTCACGGTGCGCTCATGGGTGCCCGTGGCAACTCCGGTGTGATCCTCTCCCAGCTGTGGCGCGGGTTCTCCCGAGCGCTGGATGAGTTGGACGTGATGGATGCAGCGGCATTGGCCGCAGCACTGGACGAAGCCCGCCAGACTGCTTATAAGGGCGTGGTACGACCAGTTGAAGGCACCATCCTGACTGTGTCCAAGGACATCGCCCTTGCCGCCCGGCAGGCGGTTGAGAACGGAAAAGTCTCGACTTTCGAGATCCTGGAAAAGGTCGTCGAAGCAGCCGGCCAATCCGTCGAGAACACACCAGAGCTCCTCCCGGTACTTAAGGAAGCAGGGGTCGTCGATAGCGGTGGCAAGGGTCTTTTCTTCATCCTGGAAGGGATGCTGCGTGCCGCCTACCGCCAACCGCTTGACCAGGCTTTGATTTCGGTTCAACCTTTGAGCGCGCTTAATCTGGAAGAGGCTATGGACAGCATCGAACCCGGTCAGGATTGGGAAGTTGTGGTGGATTTTAAACCTTCAAGCCCGTTGGACCTGCAATCGTTCTACAGCGATCTGGATGATATGGGAACCTCGATCCAGGTTGGCGAAGGGGACGGGATATTCCGTATGCATATTCATGTCGCCGACAGCCGGGAATATGATCCAATCGAGTACATCAAGACGCTCGGGACGATCTCCAATGTCGCCATAGAAAACCTGATGGCCCAGATGGAGGCGCGCAATTCGAAGAGCGGCTTGGCCGATATCCGGCTTACTGTTGTCGAACCTGGACAGATTGCTCCGGTCGCGGTCGCACCCGGCTTGGGGATTGCCCGGGTCTTTGCCAGCCTCGGGGTGGCTTCAATCATCGAAGGCGGCCAGACGATGAACCCCAGCACACAGGAAATCCTGGCCTCGTTTGAAGATCTCCCCACAGATAAGATCGTCTTGCTGCCAAATAACAAGAACATCATCCTGGCTGCAAAGCAGGCTGCCGAGTTGACAGTCAAGAAGGTCGCGGTCCTTCCCTCGGTTTCCGTACCGCAGGGAATCGCTGCGATGTTCGCCTGGGATCCTACTGGTGAATTCGACCCGGTCGTTAAGGCGATGTCAGAAGCTCTCAAGGATGTGCGATTCGCCGAAATCACCGTCGCCACCCGCTCGGTTGAGATCGATGGCGTAGCGGTGCAGGAGGGCCAGACCATTGGTTTGCTGAACGGGAAGCTCGCCTGCGCGGATGATGATCTGGAGCAGGTTCTTTGGGCCACATTGGAGGCGGGTGATGCGGGAACAGGCGAGCTGATTACCCTTTACTACGGAGTCGATTTGCCTGCCGCCACCGCTCACCAACTGGCAGATAAGATTCGAGAACGTCACCCACAGCACGAGGTTGAAGTGCTTGAGGGTGGTCAACCCCACTACTTATTAATTCTCTCGATCGAGTGACTCTGAGCATGGTAAAGATCGTCACGGACGCCTCGGTTCGGTTCCCCAATCCTGAGTTCATGCGGCGGCGTGACGTCGTTATTTCCCCCCTCACCATACGTTGTGGCAGTGTGCAGGTCTCTGACAATCCTGATCAGGATCTTACAGAAATCAGGCCTTATCTTGAAGGATGCACCCCTGACCTCTACGTCGAAAGCCCGAGCGTAGAACAGATGGATGAGATCTACACACGATTGGGGCGTGAAACAAACCAGATTCTCTCGATCCACACCTCCTCTTCACTTACCAAGACCTTCCAGAACGCAGTTCAAGCGAGCCAGCAGCACCGGGGGCGGCTTGATATTCAAGTCATCGATTCGGAAAGTATCTCGGTCGGTCTTGGGTTCTTGGTGGAGGAGAGCGTACGCGCGGCGGAGCGCGGCGAAAATCTCGATTCACTGGTGCGCATGGTGCGCGGTTTGATTGCCCGTCTATACATGGTTCTTTTCCTGGATGACCTGTTCTTCCTGGAACACAACCAACTCGTCAGCCGCTCACAGGCCATCCTGGGCAACATGCTCGGAATCATCCCCTTCCTCACGATGGAAGAAGGGCAGATGATTCCGATGGAGAAGGTCCGTTCCCGGACACGCGCGGTCGAGAAATTAATCGAATTCGTCTGCGAATTTTCAGGTCTGGAGCAGTTGGGTTTGTTTCAGGGCGGGCTGCAGCTTACTGAGGAGACCCTCCTTGTCCAGGAGCGCCTGCACGCGCTCTACCCGACGGCGCCGATCAGCACCGTTTGCTACGGACCAACCCTGGCGGCCTATATCGGGTTCAACAGCCTTGGCGCGATTGTTCTTGAATCTAAGGGCGATTCCCTCTGATGCCTGGGCGGCGTGTGGGTATTGTCACCGACAGCACCTCCGACATTCCTCCTGATGAACGCGAAAGCCTTCAAATCGAGGTCGTCCCGGCTGTCCTTACCATCGAGGGCAAGTCCTACCGCGATGGGAAAGATCTCTCGCGGTCTGATTTTTACCAGCGTATGCCCGAATTCCATCAGCCGGCGACGACCGCCGCCCCTTCGCCGCTCGCCTTCGAAGAGACATTTGCTCGCATCTTCGATCAGGGCGTCGAGAAGATCCTCTCACTGCATATTGCGGCAGGATTGAGCGGCATGTTGAACTCGGCTGCCCAGGCAGCGAAATCCTTTGGCCAGCGCGTCCACGTCATGGACAGCGGCCAGGTATCGATGGGACTGGGGTTCCAAGCCATGGAAGCAGCAACCTGTGCGCTGCGTGGGCTGTCGCTGGCCGAAGTCCTAGAGGCCGCAGTATCAGCGCGTGCCCGCGTGAGCCTGGTTGCCCTCATTCGCTCGATGGAATACCTGCGCCGGAGCGGACGAGTGAGCTGGCTGCAGGCAGGCGTGGGCGATCTTCTGCAGATTAAAATGCTGCTCACAGTCCGGGACGGGATCGTCGAAGCGCTCGGGCGTGCCCGTACCTGGTCCAGGGGACTGGACGAACTCGTGGAGTTCGCCCACGAGCGGGGGCCTTTCCAGCGTCTTGCCATCCTGCATTCGGGCATACCCGACGAAGCAGCCGAGGTTGCCGGTCAGTTGAGCAGGATGAGCGATGAGGTGCCTGTTATCGTCCAGGTGACGACAGTGATCGGGGCCCATGTCGGTCCCCGATCAATCGGCCTGGCTGGTATCGGTTCTGGCAGAATTCACTCATCCCCTTTATAGTTACCACTATGAATCCTGTGATAACAAAGCTTACGAAGTTCATTCGTCTTGAGACCGAGCGTGGTTTTGACGATCGCGCCGTCGTTGGTGGCCTGGGCCGGATGCTGGAACCATGGCAGGCTGAGGCAGCGACTGCCGGGCTTCCCGGCCCACTGATTGAGGCTGTCATCAGCCGGCTGCGTGATTATGGGGGCTTACCCACGAACGCCCGCCGCGATGTCCTGCAGGGGCTGTGGCACCGGCTGCAGCAGGTGGAACCGGAGCTTGAAGCCCTTGATCCCCTCCACCCCGGGGTTGAAACAGATACTGCAGCAGCCCAAGCAGAAGCGATCGAAGCGGAAGCCGTGGGGGTGCCTAGCGAGGATGAGCCAGCGGATGACGCAACAGTCCGCGCGGGATCGCCGAGTATGGACTCCGAAGCGGAATCAGCCGAAGCTCAAACCAGTGAGCCGCCCACTCCCGAGAAGCGCAAGCCCAAAGAGCAAGCGCCATCCAAGGAGCCACCTGCGGCGATGAATGCCGCGCTGACAACGGTTCAGGGGATCGGCCCGAAATCTGCCAAAACGCTGGCCAAGCTGGGCCTCGAGACTTTGGGTGACCTGCTCTGGCACCTGCCCCGTCGCTACGATGACTATTCGCAGCTTGAGACCATCAACCGCTTGTGGTACGGTCAGGAAGTCACAATCATCGCCACTGTCGAGAAGATCGAGGTGCGTGATGTGCGCCGCGGCCGCATGAAGCTAACCGAAGCGCTCGTCAGCGATGGGACAGGCTCACTCCAGGTAACCTGGTTCAATCAACCGTGGATCGTGAATAAGCTTCAGCCCGGACGGCCCGTCGTCCTATCGGGCAAGGTGGACCAGTACCTAGGCCGGTTGACAATGAACAGCCCAGAGTGGGAGCCGCTCGAACGCAAGCAGCTACACACCAACCGCATCGTCCCTGTGTACCCACTCACAGCAGGCGTCTCGGGCAAGTGGTTGCGCAAGGTGATCCACTCCGTCGTCCAGCGTCTGGCCGCACGGGTCCCGGACCCGCTCCCGGAGAGCATACGCAGCTCATCGAAACTCATCCCACTCAGCACTGCACTCCAGCAAGTTCACTTCCCGGATTCGCAAGAAATGCTCAGGGCGGCACAGCACCGGCTTGCTTTCGATGAGATGTTCCTGCTCCAACTGGGTGTATTGAGGCAGAAGCAGGAATGGGAACATGTAGAAACCCGCGCCCTTCCTGCCGACCAGGCTTGGATCGATCATTTCAAAGCTACCTTGCCCTATCAGCTTACGAACGCGCAGTCTACCGCTCTGGAGGATATCCGCCGAGATTTGGCAGCAACCCGCCCTATGAACCGATTGCTCCAGGGGGATGTCGGCTCAGGAAAGACGGTCGTCGCTGCAGCCGCCATCGGGATCGTCACCAGCCAGGGTGCACAGTCCGCGCTCATGGCGCCGACCAGCATTCTCGCCGAACAACATTTCCGGACGATGACCACGCTCCTGCCGCAATCGGCTGGGGTCCCAACGGAACAGATCCGGCTGCTGGTCGGGTCCACAAGCGAGGCGGAGAAGACAGAGATCCGGACCGCACTGGCCTCGGGTGAAGTCAAGGTCATCATCGGCACGCATGCCCTCATCGAAGGGCCGGTGCAATTCAAGGAACTCGGCCTGGTGATCATCGATGAACAACACCGCTTCGGGGTTGAGCAGCGCTCAGAATTGCGATCGAAGGGCGACAGCCCGAATTTGCTGGTCATGACCGCTACTCCGATTCCACGGTCTCTTGCGTTGACGGTATTCGGCGATCTCGACCTGACCCTGCTGGATGAAATGCCGCCGGGCCGGCATGAGGTCCAGACCCATATCTTTCTTCCCACAGAAAGGGCACGCGCGCATTCGTTCATCCAATCCCAGATCGAACTGGGCAACCAAGTCTTCATCATCTACCCGCTGGTTGAGGGTTCGGAAAATGTACAGGCAAAAGCCGCCGTGGATGAATACGAACATCTGGCAAAGGAGATCTTCTCTGAAGCCAGCGTCGGCTTGCTGCATGGCCGGATGAAACCTGACGAAAAAGACGCCGTGATGGAGCGATTTCACGGCGGTGAAATCGATGTGC
This sequence comes from Anaerolineales bacterium, assembly GCA_034430615.1. Classification (GTDB taxonomy): domain Bacteria; phylum Chloroflexota; class Anaerolineae; order Anaerolineales; family E44-bin32; genus E44-bin32. Next base: position 41,431 of record DAOUEJ010000097.1, read on the forward strand.
TCGTCTCGACCTCGGTTGTCGAAGTTGGTGTCGATGTGCCTAACGCAACCGTCATGTTGATCGAAGGCGCAAACCGGTTTGGTTTGGCCCAGCTTCACCAATTCCGCGGCCGGGTCGGACGTGGATCTGAACAAGCTTACTGCCTGTTGATCCCGACCGAGGCTGATGATGCCGCCAACGAACGTCTGAAGGCAATGCAGGAGACAAACGACGGATTCGTGCTCGCCGAGCGCGATCTCGAACAACGCGGACCGGGAGAATTCCTTGGCACCCGGCAATCCGGCTTCGCCGAGCTGCGAACAGCCCAGCTGACCGATGTCCGCTTGATCGAGGCCGCACGCGGTGAGGCAACCCGCCTCTTTGAGCAAGATCCTGACCTGAGCCAACCCGATCACAGGCTTCTAGGCGAGGCCTTGCAGCGCTTCTGGACCCCCGAGAAGGGAGAGGTCAGCTGATGGTACGAGCGGTTTTTCCAGGCACCTTCGATCCGGTCCACTTCGGGCATATTGACATCGCCCACCGAGCGGTACGACTATTCGATGAGCTGATCGTAGCCGTGTATGAACATCCACCGAAAGATGTGCTCTTCTCGCCGGAAGAGCGGCGTGCACTTGTTGCGCAGGTCTTCGCGAATGACCCGCGTATTAAGGTCACCCTCTTCAGCGGCTTAATCGTCGAGTACTGCATCCAAGTTGATGCACAGCTGATCGTGCGCGGGCTGCGAGTTTTCTCCGATTTTGAGCACGAATTCCGCATGGCCCTCGCCAACCACCGTCTTGAGCCTGATATCGACGTGGTCGCATTCATTACCAGTGAGGAACATACATTCCTCACCGGAAGCACCGTGCGGGAGATCGCTTCGCTGGGTGGGGATGTCAGCAGCCTGGTCCCGCCCATCGTACAAGATGCCCTGACAAAACGCTTCAAAGAACTGGGTGATGATGGACCCAACAAAGTACCGATGACCTCACTGCGTGATTGAGCGCAGTTGACGCTGATTGAGCTTTAGTGTACGCTTCGGCCCAATCCTTGCACCCTGTAGAGGGGGTCCGAGTGAACCAGAGACGGACCGGAGGGTTTCATGGACATTCTGCACTTGGTGGACCGGCTGGAGGAACTGTTCAACAATAGCCGGCCCATCCCACTAACTCATACCGTCCTCGTCGATGAGGATCGCATGCTAGAGATCATCGACCAGATGAGGATTGCCATTCCGGACGAGGTCAAGAAGGCGCAGCAAATCCTAGCGCAGCGTGACCGCGTCCTGGCTCAGGCCCAGGAAGAGGCAAATCGGACCGTGAAACTTGCTAAGGATAAGGGTGAGAACATCATTTCGCGTGATGCGATCGTAGAAGGCGCACAGGAACGCGGCGAGCAGATTATTGCGCAGGCACGTGCAGAAGCTGAGGCAATCCGGCTTGAAGCGGATGAGTACGTGATTGAGTCACTGGCAGCCCTCGAGGCCGAGCTTGATCGGCTGATAGGCCAGGCACGCAATGGGATTGCCAAGTTATCGGCCGAGAGGAGCGCATTCCGGCCGCGCGAGCACGAAGACCCTGACGAAATGCAGGCCGAAGAAGAAGTTTAATCTCTATGGATTCAGGATATACCCGCCGTCGGGCATACCGGCGGCTTTCTTTTTAGGTACCCTGCGCGGTGATCCATTCAGGGGGCATGCGGCATCTGGTCCGGTTGGGTGTGGCGTGCCTCGTCTGGCTCTGCTTCAACCTCATCAGCCGAGAGATTGCGTTTCTTCGCTGCGAGCAGGAAGCGGTAAAAGAGCGGATGGGGCCGGTTCGGGCGGGAGAGAAACTCAGGGTGAAATTGGCACCCGAGCATGAAGGGATGATCGGCCAGTTCTGCAATCTCGACCAGGCGTCCGTCTGGTGACAAGCCTGAGAAGCGCATTCCATGCTCGTTGAAAAGATCGCGGTAGGTATTATTGAACTCAAAACGGTGCCGGTGGCGTTCTTCCACCAAGCTCTTTCCATAGGCGGCCGCGGCTTGCGTACCGGGTTGGAGATGGCAGGGATACAAACCAAGGCGCATGGTGCCACCCAGTTCACCTATGCCGCGCTGCTCGGGAAGCAGATCGATAACCGGATGTGGTGTATTGCGGTCAAACTCGGTTGAGTTGACATCCTCCGTACCCAGCACATTTCGGCCAAATTCGATCACCATCACCTGCATCCCCAGGCACAGGCCCAGGTAGGGCACCTTTGATTCGCGGGCGTAGCGCGCAGTCTGGATCTTGCCCTCGATCCCACGCGAGCCGAAGCCACCCGGGACGATGATCCCATGTGCGCTCCGCAGCTCATCCCAGCCCTTGCCCTTCTCCAATTCGGCGGAATGCAGCCACAGGATCTCAGCGTCAACACCGACCGCCAGTGCGGCATGCCGCACCGATTCACGGACGCTCATATATGCATCCTGCAGCTCGACATACTTCCCGACCAGAGCGATCCGGAGTTTGGGTCGTTCGGTCCGCTCGACAGCTACAATCTGCTCCCAGGATGACCATTCTGGCTTCTGACGTGATTCGACCCCCAGCCGGCTGAGGATATACTCGCCCAAGCCTGCTTGTTCCAACAGGAGCGGAACCTCGTACAGCACGCTGGTTGTGGGAAGCGGGATAACGGCCCTGGTGTCCACGTCGCAGAAAAGGGCGATTTTCGAGCACAATTCCGGGTCAACCGGGTGGTCCGAGCGAGCAATGATGACATCGGGCTGGATCCCGATAGAGCGCAGCTCACGCACCGAGTGCTGCGTGGGTTTGGTTTTTAATTCATCCGTAGCACCGATGTGCGGCAGCCAGGTAACGTGAATATAGAGCGAATTCTCCCGGCCAACGTCGGAGCGCATCTGCCGCAGCGCTTCCATGAAGGGCAGGGATTCGATATCGCCCACCGTCCCACCCACTTCAACCAACACGATCTCCGCCCCGGTTGCCCGGGGAACAAGGGTGATCCTCCGCTTGATCTCATTCGTGATATGAGGGATCACCTGGATCGTTCCGCCTAGGAAATCACCCCTCCGCTCCCGGGCGATGACCTCTGAGTAGATCTGGCCGGTTGTGATGTTGCAGACTGAACTCAGACTCGTATCGATGAAACGCTCGTAGTGACCCAGGTCAAGATCGGTCTCTGCGCCGTCATCCAGGACGTATACCTCACCATGCTGGTAAGGGCTCATTGTCCCTGGATCGACGTTAATGTATGGATCGAGCTTCTGGATCGAGACGGTGAAGCCGCGCTCCTTCAGCACCTTCCCGAGCGCAGCCGCCGTAACTCCCTTCCCTACCGAACTCACCACCCCGCCCGTCAGAAAGATGTACTTCTTCATCGCTCGCCTCCAACAGCACGAAAACCGTCCTTAAATGAGCGGTGGGGAGGGTTGCCCTTGCGGCTGCCTCCCCACCCTGCGTTCCGGGTTGCATTCGTAGCGCTCGATCTCACGCGCATAGCTACAACAAGGCCTCCAGGTCGGTCGCCGCCCTGCTCATCTCGAGGAAAACGAGCCCGAGCTTGGCTTCTTTACGGGCAAGAACGGTCAGGACTGCGTCCCGACCTATCGCAGTCAGCAACACATACCCATCATCGCCGTGAATATACACCTGGTTGAGTCCCCCGCGCCCCAGCTCGCCTGCAATGCGATCACCCAGGCTAAGCATGGCCGCCGACATCGCCGATACGCGGTCTTCCTCGACCTTCGCTGGGAGCGAAGCTGCGATCGTGAGCCCATCGACACTAACCACGGCCGAAGCTTCCACATCAGGCGTGTTTGCCTGTAAATCACGCAAGCGGGCGACCATCTTGTCGACGGTTGCTCTGTCCATTTCGGATCTGCCTCACTTCCTTGGAGAACCTCGGAAGTCTACCATACCGGAAAATGCCGGGCAAGCAAAATAGTACCCGTCCGGCGTGGAAGGTATACTCGATTGCACTGCAGGCTTTCGGAGGTATGCATGGATTATAGTGATTTCCCCATTGCGGTTGTTGAAGACATCGCCCGTTTACGACGCCGCATCCAGCGGTCCGGGATCCCCGGCAAAACCAGTGATCGCAACTTGTTGATTGGCACCTGGAATATCCGCCACTTCGGTGAGATTCACCCCGAATGGGGTGAGAATCCAGGTTCACCGAAACGGAATTACCGTGCCCTAGCATATATCGCTGAGATCGTTCGCCGTTTGGATGTCGTTGCCATCCAGGAGTTGAAGCGCGATTTGTCTGGAATACGGATCCTGCTCGATTGGCTAGGTCCGGATTGGAGCCTGATTATGACAGATATCACAGCCGGGGCGGCAGGCAATGCCGAGCGGCTCGGCTTCATCTTCGATCGGAGGCGTGCCCAGCCATCGGGATTGGCGGGGGAGCTGGTCCTGCCACCCTCACCCGCTGGGGATCCTGCCGGGCAATTCGCCCGGACCCCCTATGCGGCGGTTTCACGGCCGGCGATCAGCGCTTTGTCCTGCTAACAGCGCATATTAAATATGGTGCAGGACCGGAAGAGCGAACCCACGAGATCATCGCTCTAGCTGCACACGTCGCCCGGGAAATGCGAGACCGTGCGTACCAGGCTTATACCGAGGAAGAGAACATCATTGTCCTAGGAGATTTCAATATCGAGACCCGGATCAATAACCCGCTGTTTGAAGCGTTTACGTCAACCGGATTGGTGGTGCCCGACGCACTGGCCCATCTTCGGACGACGTTCGGTTCCGTGCCCAAGTTCTACGACCAGATTGCCTGGTTTATGGAAGCCTTCGATCTCGGTTTCGAAGGCCGCGCTGGGACGATCGACTTTTCCAGGGCAATTTTCCCGGAGCTTACACGGAGTCAGGTTTCCTACCGTGTGTCCGACCACCTTCCCTTGTGGGTCGAATTCATCCTCGACAGCAGCGAGGAAAGCATGGCACGGACACTGGGAGTGGATCCGGGCATGCCGGATCCACTCAGCACGGTACCAGACAATATCTAATCGTTTATAGTTCGGGGGGAACAACTTGCCTGAATTAGAGGCCGGGCAGAAGTCTGACCGTCATGCGCTTCACGGCCAGATCCACATCCAGGATGACCGATTCGATCGCCGGGAGCAGGATCTCAGCCCCGTCCTCGCTCTGCACGACATAGACATCATTAGCGCCTGTCTCGAGGATCTGGGCGACCCTGCCCAGTAGTTCACCTGATTCGAGATACACAGGCAGGTCGAGGATTTGCCAGTAGTAGTATTGATGATCGTCAAGTGGGGCCGATTCCTGGAAGTGGATGCGCAGCTCTTTACCCCTCAGGATCTCTGCTTGATCACGATCGGTGATGCCGGAGAGGCTGATCATCCAGCGGCTCTGGTGCAGCCGGCTTGATACCAATTCGAACTCGTCCCTATTCTCACCCAGGAAAACTGCCGAGTTGGGCTGGAGCGATTCCATCAGCTGTGAAAGTTGTTCAACGAGTATCGCCCCGCGTACTCCGTGGGGACGCACCACGCGCCCGACAACCAGGTACTTAATGGGTTGCCGGGCGCGCTCTGATCCAGATGTGTCTTGAGGGCGGGTCATGCTGGGTTAATCGATATCGAGCGTTGCTCGTACCCCCTTACGAGCAGCGGCGACACGCAACAGTGTCCGCATTGCGTTTGCTACCCGGCCTTGCCGGCCGATCACCCGGCCCATATCTTCTTCTGCAACACTGAGCCCGATGCGAACATCACGATCGCTGCCGTCTTCAGATACCCAGACTTCAGTTGGATCGTCAACGATCGATTTTGCGATGAACTCGATCAAGGTTTTCATACCCATCATCCCTGCAATACCCCGGTCCTACAAGACCAGAGTGATCGTAACGCTTACTCGGGATCGGCTTCTTCTGCAGCTTTCTCTTCGGTTTCTGCCTCCGCCTCGTCATCAGCGGATGTTTCGTCAGCCGACTCGCTCATTTCGACAACCGATTCCTCTTCAGCCTCTTCTGGCTCGCTTTCTTCCTCGGCAGCTTGCTCAGCCTCTTCCTCTGCTGGAGCTTCTTCCTGCGCAGCAGGTTCTTCAGCCTCGGCTACGGGTGCGGGCTCTTCAGCCTCGGCTACGGGTGCGGGCTCATCGGCCTCAGCCACTGGTGCCGACTCTTCAGCCTCAGCGATTGGACCAGGCTCTTCGGCCTTAGCGGGCGGCTCGGCCGCGCTTGCCTCGGCTTCAGCTGCCTTCTTCCGGGCCTTGCCCTTCATCTTACGTTCCCCAACCAGATCGTCACGCCGGGTACGCGGGTCGATCTCGACCTGTGCTTCTCCCGCTTCTTTCAGGAGGAGCTCGAGGTCTTCACCACTCTTATACCGCTCCCAACGGTCCCAAGTCCCCAATGCGCGCAGCGCCTGGTGGACGGATTCGCTGGGTTGAGCACCATTCTTCATCCAGTGAAATAGACGCGCTTCATCGACCTTGATTGTCGAAGGCTCCGTGCGCGGGTTATAGTGCCCGAGCACCTCGAGGAAGCGTCCATCACGTGGGCTCTCCCGATCTGCAGCGACGATACGGAATGTCGCTTGATTTTTTGAACCCACCCGGCGAAATCTAATTCGAACCATGTTTCCCTCTCCATATTCAATTTATTGTCATTCGCGGGTCGACCCTGGTTGAGAGGGGCAGCCTTGGACGGAAGGCCTTTTCCACCAGGAATCCCAACGAATTATCGGATTATCGCAGCAAATTGCCCATATCCGGCAAGCCGCGTTTCCCTATTTGTTTGAACATCCTGCGCATCTGGCGGTACTGGCGAATGAGTTGATTGACCTCTTGGACGCTTGTTCCAGATCCAGCCGCGATGCGCTTTTTCCGGCTGGCGTTGAGCAGTTCTGGGTTGCGCCGTTCGACAATCGTCATCGACTGCAGAATCGCTTGAGTATAGTCTAGTTTTTTCTCGGCGTCTTTAGTATCCACTTCGCCAGCGCTCTTCAGCATGCCCCCAGGAAGCATATCCACCAGCTTCCCTAAAGGGCCCATGCGGCGAACGGCAGCGATCTGCTCGGCAAAATCGTCCAGCGTGAAATCGCCTTTCAGCATGCGTTCAGCCGAGTTCTGGGCTACTTCAAGATCGAGGGCATCCTGCGCCTTCTCGATCATTGTGAGTATGTCGCCCATTCCAAGGATGCGGGAGGCCAGCCGCTCGGGTTCAAAGCGGTCCAGAGCGTCAAGCGCCTCACCGCTGCCAATATATTTGATCGGCAGTCCGCTAACAGCCCGCATTGAAATCGCCGCCCCGCCCCGGGCATCGCCATCCATCTTGGTCAGGATGATCCCGGTCAGGTCGAGCTTCTCGGAGAAACCCTGCGCAATATGGATCGCTTCCTGCCCCGTCATAGCATCTGCGATCAGCAGTGTTTCCACAGGCATGATCTCGCGCTGCATTTCCTGAAGTTCATCCATCAAGGCAGCATCGATCTGGGTTCGACCGGCGCTGTCGATCAGGGCGACCGTTGCCCCATTGCGGCTCGCAGCCTGTAGACCCAGGCGACAAATCTCGACTGCATCCTTGGCCTGTGAGCTGAAGACTTCTACATCGATCTGCCTGCCCAAGATGCGCAGCTGCTCGCTGGCAGCTGGGCGATAAGGGTCGGCAGCAATCATCCAGACACGCTCACCCTGGCTTTTTAAGAAACGAGCGAGCTTGGCCGTGGTCGTCGTCTTGCCGGAGCCCTGGAGTCCGATCAGCAGGATCGGCCGTGGCTTCTCCCCGCGTAGGCTCAGCCCAGAGGGCTCCCCCAGTTGATTGATAAGCGCCTGATGAATGACCTGGATGACTTGCTGGGCCGGGTTTAACGCACGTGAGACAGCAGCGCCTAACGACTGCTCACGGACTTCGGCCAGCAGATCTTTTACAACCTGGTAATGTACATCGGCTTCGAGAAGCGCCAAACGGATCTCGCGCAATGCTTGATCCACATCCTCCTGGCGTAATTTACCCCGTCTTCCGAGTTCCTGGAAGGCCGTCTGCAGCCTGAGGGTAAGATTCTCAAACACCGCTTCAACTCGCCTTGGACATACAAGCCGCCGAACGGGCTGTCTGAAGACAGCGGCCGGCCGGCGGAGCGAATGCCGTATATGGCCCTAATACGTGTGAATTGTAGCCTGCTGGTAAGACCTGGTCAAGGGGCGGGTGTTCCCTGAGTAGCAGCCAGGAGTTGCACGCCGATCGTTTGAGCCTGGATCATGGATGCATCTTCAAGCGCAACCGACACAACGATCGGAGCTTGCTCAATATTGATGATCCCAAGAAACCACGCCATCTCCTGACCCTCTACCCCGCTGATCGCCAGGGCTCGATAACCAAGCCAACCCCCTGGGCCTGTCAACATCCAGTCGAGAGCGTTGATTTGCACCATCGCTTCGAGCGGGATGCGTGCATGGCCCATGCTAGGAACCCGCTGCCAGCTTCCGTCCTCCTGCCGAACAGCATCGACGATCCGCAACCCGGGCATGCCGCCCGGGGCGAGCAAGCCAGCAAACGCCTGTGCGGCCTGGAGCGGGCTGAGGGTAAGTGCACCCTGCCCGACCCGGGCGTCGCCCAAGCTTCGCCCAGGCGATGGACCCAGGTCGCCAATCGGACCAGAAGCAGGCAGCTGGAGTGCAGGTTCCTGGTCAAAATCGAAGAGGTTGTAGATGGCCAGTAGCTGCTCCCAATCCACTACTTCCAGCTCTGCGAAAGGACCCGGACAGGCATACCTGACGGATTGCTCCAGTGATACTAAGCCAGCAACTGGCGCCGGGATCGAACAGCGAAGCAAACTTGAATCGATGGCGTATGCCGCACTCACTGCTGGAGCCGGGTCCCCTCTGTCCAGCAGTCCGAGTTGGATCCCCCCTGCAAGCTCAAAGGGTATGAGCAGCGTGCCTGGCTGATAGCTCGCCTGGGAGGCACGGTTGAGAAGTGGGGACTCAGGGTCTCGGATCAACGAATCCCAGGTTTCATCCAGGCGGTTCGGATCGTAGCTTGGCTGAGAAGCCATTGCCAGGATGTCGCCGCTCCCAGCCTGGAGCAGAACGACTGATCCTCTCACTCCATCCAGCAGCTCCATCGCCGATTGCTGGAACCCGGCATCGATGGTCAGGCGGATATCTTGCCCTGGCGGTGGATGCCCCTGTGTCAACTGGGTCCAGATAACATGAGACGTATCTGGCCAACTCAATCCGCGCAGGACTTCATCCATGCTGCCCTCGACCCCCGCTTGGCCGAAGGCATAAGAGTCAAAGCCAATTACTGGCGCCGCTTCGACTTCAGGATAGGTGCGAACATAGTCACCTGGTACACCGACTGAAGCCGCGAGTGTCGCGTCATTTCGATCGCTGACGCTGCCTCGCCTTACAATCAACCCGTCCACAGAACGGCGCGGGTTGTCACCCCGAGCGATTAGGGCAGGTGCACGGTAGATTGTCCACCAACCGAGCACGAGTGCTATTCCTGCCCAGGCTGCCAGACCCAGACCATGCAGCATGGAGAGTGTCTTGACTGGCGGAAAGCTGTCTTGCCGGCGGTCCGAGAGCACCATTAAAAAGCCAATCCCCACTGCACTCGTGAGTAGCGACGAGCCTCCGTAGGAGATGAATGGCAGCGTGATTCCGACCAACGGCAGTGCCCGCAGGTTTCCCCCGATGATCATGAGCGCCTGGAGTGTGAGCGAGAGCGTAATCCCGGCCGAGAAAAGCCGGGCAAAAGGATCCCGGTGCTTAACCGCTATTCGCAATCCACAGGTGAGCAGGAGCGCAAAACAGGCGACCAACGCAATACCACCCAACAACCCGTACTCCTCTACGATGGAAGAGAAGATGAAATCGGTATGTGCTGCAGGGATAAATCCGGGTGAACCAAGGCCGGGGCCACTGCCGATAACTCCACCGGAAGCGATCGAGATTAACGACTGAACGATCTGGTACGATCGCCCGGTTGGGTCGAGCCATGGGTTGACCCACGCGTCAATCCGCAGACGGACAACATCAAACAGGTAGTACCCGACCACGCCGCCAGCCCCGGCCAGCGCTAAGCCTGACCAGAAGTAGCCCCATTGGCCCGTGCCTACAATCAGCAGCGTGACAATCAAGGCGAGGAAGAGCAATCCAGTTCCCAGATCACGCTGTGCCAACAGCAGCAGCAGAGAAAAACCCGAAACTGCCAGCAATGGCATCAGTGTATGGACGGAGCCAACCTTGCCCAGTCGGGACGAGATCGGCAGCCGGTCTGCCAGGAAGGATGCGAGAAAGGCAAGCAGCAGCAGGCGCAGCGGTTCGGATGGCTGCAAGTACACACCGCAACAGCCCAGCCACAATCGTTGATCCCCGCCGGACGGATTGGTACCGGCGAGCAGTGTTAGCAGCATCAGCCCCAAACCTGCCGCAAGCCATAGGTAGCGGTACCTCCGCAGCCAGGCCAAACGCGGATCACCCCGCAAGATGAGCGCGATAGCGAGAGAAGAAAGGATGAACCAGCCTATCTGACGTAGCCCATAACTGGGAGACAGACGCCAGATGGCAAGCGTCCCCCACCCACTCAGCAGCAGCAGGAGCGGCAGCAAGTTCGGATCACGGTCGTGGAACCGCTTCCGGAGCAGTATATGCAGCAGTACAGCCACAGCCGCCCATACCGGCAGGACAAGCCAGTGGGCCCAGCGCAGATTGGCCAGGGACCAATCCCCCAACCTGGCAACATGTGATAGTGACAGGGATCCAGCAACCAGGAGGAGAAAGAGAAGCGCGAGGGCGGATGAACGCACCTCGCGCCGGTTGGTGT
>DAOUEJ010000098.1:0-19285 GCA_034430615.1 Anaerolineales bacterium
GAAGCGACCAGGTCGCTTCCAGGCGGGAACACGAAGGCCAGCTCTTCATCGGAAGTAAGCCCAGGTCCGACTACAAGCTTGCCTGGATTGGCGCCGATGAATCCAACGGCAGAGACCGTGTCGATCACGACAGCATCGATATCACCGGCCATCAAGGCTGACACTGCCCCGGGGAAGTCCTCGAAGCTCTTGATGCGGTCCACGGGGAAGTAGTCCTTAGCGACGATCTCGTTTGTCGTACCGAGCTGCGTGCCGACGAGTTTGGTGCTGTCGGCGATGAACGCATTGAGGTCATCGATCGTATCATTGGCGTTGATGAGCAGGACCTGACCGATCGTTACGTACGGCACCGAGTAGTCGACGATCTGGGCGCGCTCCTCGGTATAGGTCACGCCGTCGGCGAGCCAGTCGAACTCACCGGCCTGCATTGCCGGGAAGATGCCATCCCAGGATGCTTCCTGGAACTCGGGTACGCAATTGAGGATCTCACAGATGTAGCGGACGACATCGTAGTCCCAGCCGACGGGTTCGCCGCTGGCTTCGTCGATGTTATTGAACGGTGGGTAGGCATTCTCAACGGCGACGGTTACTGTCTGCCCGCCGAGGTCAGGTAGTCCACCGGGCATTGGCTCCTCGGTAGCCGGTGGTGCGGCTGGGACCTCAGTGGGCGTTGCCCCGGTGCCGCATGCGGCAAGAACCATCGTCGCGATCACGAGCAGAGCAAAAAACCCAATCCTCTTCATTCTATCCTCCTGTGGATGATGTCTTGGTGAGGTTCTGTTTTTTGGTTTCGAGATGCACCTCCTTGAGCAAAAAAGACCACAGGGCAAATTTCAGTTCAGCCCTGGAGTTTCATAGCATAGCCGGAGTCGGTATCAGATGCAAGGGATTTTATGTGCCAGGGATGCTTCTGGAAATATATTACTAGCCCTCAAGTAGCATAGTGATTTCCACCCGCTCGGGGTCGATCGGGAGCAGCGGAATTGCTAGGGTTGCCAATTGCGGAGCGGAGGGTGAGGTGTAGGCATGCTCTGGGACCAGGGTTGTGAGCGAAGTCACTTCCGGTGTTCTGCCAAGGGATGGTGCTTTTTCTACCAGTGCTTGAAGGATGCGGCCTTGGAGTTTCAAGCCTTCCTGTGGTCGATCAAGCAGGAGGTTAAGCGCACCGATAGTTCGGCTGCCATCGTAGATTTGATCGCCAATCGAGAAACCACCCAGGTAATCAACAACTCGCGCGAAACCAACCTGGTCGAGTACTGCCCAGCCGAGGATAGGATGGGAGGTGTAGCTCGCTATGGCACTGATAAAAGCAGCACCGAAATCAGGCGGATCAAAGATTGAGAAGGATGCGCGCAGGGTTTTTCCGTCTGGGAGAGAGGCATCATAGGGCAGGCCGAGCAATTCGATTGGCTGTTCTCTGGAGCCGAAGGTGATGAGCCACGCTGCCTGGAGGCTTGCGGCAGGTGGGTCATCCAAGGAGTCGACACCCAATATCAGCACCGTTGAACGGCTGTCGGTTAATACAGTCGAGGTTGGGGGAGCGAGGCTGGTTGAATTTGAGGGGGCAACCCCGATAAGTGCAGGCTCAGGCGTGGGAGGTTTGAGGACTACGCTCAGCACCCCAGCCGCGAAGCATACGAGAAGTAGGGGAAGAATCAGACCTAGGGATGAACGGCTTCGCATCGGAATGGCCTATCCAGGTTGAAAACAACACGCGCCCGGATTGTACTCTGGGCGCGTGCTGTCTGCAATTGAAGCTGCCTTGAACGCTCAAATGGATAAGCTCCAGAGCAGCAAGTTGCCAAAGATCTTCCCGAGCAGGAAAGCGGTAATTGCAGCCAGGACGATGGGCGAAATCCACACAACCCGATTAAACGTGCGCCGGTTGTTAACTGCAACTCCTGTCATGATCGATGCAACTCGCCAGAATGCGATTTTGATATAAGTCTGCAGGTTCATAGGATATGTGTTCATGTTGGTCACCTCGAGGTCGTCATTTTCAGAATTCGTCCACGCTCATCAGCAACAACGCGCACGATGCGTTTGATTTTCCGGCCACCAGGCAGTTCGGCTGATCCAGAGTAGGTCAGCAGGTAGGTCAGGTTGTCTTCGTTCTTTCCCTGCTGACTGACTTTCGGTCGAACGCGGGCCATCTCCGGGAAGGATTTTCGGACAGCTTTGTTCAGGGTACCCAGTGTCTTTGAGTCCACGTCGGCCTACCCTCGCTGCGCTACTGCGGCTCGACGGCGCAAAAAAGTTGGGAGATCGAGATCATCGCTGGCCGCCGCGTTTGCTTTTACATCGACTGCATTGGTGTTCACGGCTTGGCCTTCGGTGGCGACCTGCTGGGATACCGCACGTCCGCCAACACCGGTGAAGATAAGGATGACCTGCGCCCGGCCGTTCATCTCGGGATCTGTGCTCGCGCCGAGGATAACGTCGGCGTCCGGCGAGAGCGTCTCGCGTAGGGCCGTAACTGATTCCCCGACCTCGAAGAGCGTTAGATCCTCACCGCCGGTAAAGTGCACAAGAACTCCAGAGGCCTGGTCGAAGCTATCAAAATTGAGCAGTGGGTGGTGCATGGCTTGGCGGATTGCAGAGGCTGCTTTTTCAGGTCCCTGACCGAGACCGATGGCCATGTAGGCCCCGCCGCCTTTGAGCATCAGCTCCCTGACATGAGCAAAGTCGACATTGATCATCCCGGGCTGGGTGACGAGCTCTGCAATACCCTGCACCCCCTGCCTGAGCACATCGTCGGCCAGGCGGAAGGCGATCTCAAGGCTCAAGTCGTGCGGTGCGACTTGGAGCAGCCTATCGTTCGGGACTGTTATCAGCGTATGTGAATGAGGCTGCAGCTGGCGAACGCCTTCAAGCGCGTTCTGCGACCGTTTGCTCATCTCGAAGGAGAACGGCATGGTCACGACCGAGACAACAACTGCGCCAATTTCGCGCGCGATCTCTGCGGCAACGGGAGCCGAGCCTGTCCCTGTACCACCACCCATACCGGCGGTGATAAAGACCATATCCGCGCCTGCCAGGGCTGCTGCTAGTTCACGGCTGCTTTCAATCGCAGCCGCAGCACCAACCTTTGGATCGCCCCCAGCACCGAGGCCACGCGTAAAGCGTGGTCCGAGCTGGAGACGTGTCGTGGCCATACTCGAGCCAAGGGCTTGTTTGTCGGTGTTGGCGGCGATGAACTCAACCCCGGAGAGCCCTAACTGGATCATGCGGTTCACAGCATTTGAACCGCCACCGCCGAGACCGAGGACCTTGATGCTGGCCTGTCCCATAGGCTTCAACGGGGCTGTGTCTGTGATTGCGCGTAGACGGGCGAGTGGGTCCCTCTCAGGCATGTTCGGCTCCTATCATTGCTTGCTGTTCAGCCGCGATTTCGGCGACCGCCAGCAAGAATTCTTCGCTTTTTGGATCACGAAACCGTCGGACCGTGCAGCCCTGGTCTCGAAGCTTGGTTTCGATGTCCTTTGAAATTGCCGATTCATCGCCGATGAGCGTAACTTGTGAAGCAAGGCGAGCGTCGATGGCGGAAAAGCCCACGACCGGTCTAATTGCCAGCACAAAGGGTTCAATCTCTTCCCAATCACTGGCAAGATCACGGTCCTCTCCAGAATGCAGGAGTACATAATGTGAGATTGGTTTCATTGGGGAAGTGGGGGGCGCCGTTTGAGGCGCTGAAAGCATCAGGCGTTCAAGTATTTCAGCGCTTGGACTGGCAGCGAGATCATCGCGGTACCAATTCGAACGCTCTTCGCTGCCGGTCAGTGTATAAAAGCAGAAGCCCATGAGATTCTCAGCATATGAATTGGCGAGAAGAATTTCGGCGATCGCCCCATGAATATTCGCGTCATGCTGGGCATCGTGACCTGTGACTGCACCCGTTGGCCCAACCCCACCTCCAAGCACAAAAAGTGGCAAATTGGTGCCAATGACCTTCCGGGTAATCTCTTCATACCAATCAGCGATACAGAAGCCAATCTGATCCTGGCTGCCGGCAGGTGTCGTGTAGGGACGAGCCTGCGGCCACTCGCCAGAGCCACCGGCGCCCCAATCAAGTGGTTTGTCGTAGGTCCAGGCGTAGAGGGAGAGGATGAGTCGCTGCGCTAAATTTTCCTGGGAACGCCGGAGCAGGGAGGTCAGGCATGACTGCAGAAAGGCTGTATCCCAGTAGTCGCCACCCGGTTCAAGCGGTGGGAAGACAGGCTGCAGGCCATGAGTAATCTGGGTTTGCCAAATGGGGAGGTAGCGGTCAATAAATTGTTCGACCAGACCGCCGCGCGCCCAATCTGCAGCATGCCATTGTTGACGTAGGTTTGGACGATCCCCGACAACGACGATGCGGACACCCCAATCTGCATAGCTCGCTATTGCCGGTTGGATGTTGGTCTGGGTGATCGTGTTGAATGTGTTCGTAATATGGACTACCGGATCAATCCCCGCTCGCAGCAGCCCTCGAATGAAGGGTTCTGGAACGTGGCGATCCAGACTCGTTGGCAATACCAGCCAGCGAACCTGGAGAGTCCTCAGGATGGAGATCCAGTTATGCAGATCGCCCTGGGAGTAATGCCCATTATCGGTTCGATAGTAGAAGCCGATTGTATTTTGGGGTTGGGACATAGTCTCTTGTTTCCTTCCTGCGGAAATAGATGCAAGAAGTGTGCCATGTCCCAACCCTGCACTCAGCGTGATATAGCGAGTTTCATGATCTTGCCGGAGGAATCGAGGGTAAGCCGAGCGAAGTGGGGGTGGACCCGATCTCCGTCAAGGATCGATTTCGAGAGGGTCACAACAACGGTGTCCGCGCCAACCTTGCCAGAAGATTTTTTCCCGAGTGCAAAGGTCGGGCATACATGATCTTCGCCATAGCATTCGACATGCTGCTGATGGATTGAGCAGCTCGCTTCCTGCATCCCGGGCAGGTACTGCGAGACGATAAGATCGATCTTCTTGAGCGTTGCTTCGTTCAACTGGCCCTGATCGATTTCTTTTCCGCCGCGAGCGCAGGCGGTCTTCATGCTTGCCGGCCTTGTCTGTCGGCGGATGACCGTTTTCTCGCCCACCTGGATCGATTCAACTCCAGGGCGGAAAAGCGGATCACCGAAGAGGATAAACGAGAGCAAGGTTTTTTGATCTTCGCCATCCAGGTAGCCCTGGCGTTTATGCATTTCAGTCGCGAGCTGGAGTTTAGCGCGTCGCAAGGCTTCCCCAACAGGCAATCTGAGATTCAAGTTCTGCCAGAAGTTCATCCCTAAAAGATCGGCTGCGATCAAGGGAGGCGTGACGGATCCATACGAGACCTTCGTTGAGCCTACGAATGCCCGGCTACCGGAGGCAAGGAACTTCAGACTCAGGGCTGAGTCAACCGTCTTTCCGAGCAGGTTGGCTCCATAGCATGCTTCTGTGAAGACAACGCGAGGAGCCCGGCCACTGTTCACGATATCTTCGGGGCGCAGCGCCACCGGGAACTCGAGTTTAACGGCTTCATCGCGCATAGGGTCGCGCTGTCCATACCACTCCGGACTGTCCTCCAGGCCATGCAGGTTGAAATAGGAAAGCCGGATTGGCTGGATGGCGCTGGATGGAAGCCGGCCAGCTTCAACCGGCGGGGATGAGATCATCGCTCGCGGATCACCGATGGATTTGAATACTGCAAGCGAGGCTTTTCTCCAGATACTTGCTGTATACCCAAACGACTTCGTCCCGGATCCAACAAGCAAATTGAAGTATCTCCAAAACCAGGTTCTCAACTGGTGCAGTCTGCTCACTGATCGGCCTGTTGCCGAGTGATAACTTATCGCCTGGTCTAGGTGTTTGTTAGCTAGGGTGAGATCCTGATCGACAGGCAAACGTCCAACTGGCCACTCGGGCAGGAAATAGTTCTCATCCGAGGTAGCGTACGGGTTGTCGGAGGGTACTTCATCGTCGTCATCATCGGTGGGGTTTGGTAGTCGATGGAACGGGATGACGTCATTCCCGCCCAGGATGAACAACGCTCCGATCATCTCGCCCCGGCGAGCTAGCGCTGCATCCAGATCCGCAAGGCGCAGCTTTATCTGCCAGGCGTTGCCTGGATCGCAAGGGGCGATACCGAAGGCTTCAAGGGTGGATGGGTCATCCGGGTAAATACGATAGGCTGTCCACCCAGGTCTGCGGCGGATAGTCTCTACCAAGCGCATCACGCGCTGGTCGACCTCGTCGAAGGCGGTTTCGCCGACCTGCTGGAGCATTCGTGATCGACTCGTCATCACGATATACGCCGGGACTCGGCCGTCTTCATCCAATGACCTTCTCCTGGCCTTAACTTTCTTTGCCAACCGGCGCAGGTCCTCGTCGATCTTGATCAGCGCTTCGGGCTGTGACTTCGGAGCGGGTTCTGCTTCATCAGTCGCCCCGGGATTGGGACCCTGGAAAGCCTCCCATGCTTCAGGTGCAGGCAAGGGTTCCTTTGAGATGGGTACACCGCGCTTTTCTTCCACAGGAGCTTCCGCAATGGTCCAGATAGCATCCTGGGTGTCAATCCGCATCTCTGGTTCCAGGTTGGCATCCCCCAGCCTGTTGTCGCCCAGAATTGCCGCGACTTCAGCGGGCACCGGCCGGCTGAGTTCAGCCTGTAAGTGTGTTGGCCAGAGTGAGCTGTACTCCCCACTTAATGGGAGGGTGATAACGAGCTCGCGTGAGACATCGAGGCTCACGACCCTGTGCAGCAACTCGACGCCGCGGCCGATCTCGCCTTGCTGCATGAAATCATCTGCTAGGGCGAGCATGAACTGAACACAATTAGGCCAACGTTGATGACCGAGGCGGGCCAGGTTTAAGGCAGCTTTCTTGTGTCCGGCCGCCAGATGAGCCCTCATCGCCACAAGGTAAGCGAGCGCGAGGTCAGGGTCTCCAGCAAGCGCCTCTTGGGCTAAGCGCTCGGCCAGCTGGCTGTCCGCACTCCTTAGCTCTGCATAGGCAGCCCGCAGCTTCATCGCCCATTCTGGATGTCGTGCCGTATCCAACTTCTTGCCATCCAGAACACGTTCGCAGGCTTCGAAAGTCAGCGCACGCTGCGTCTCACCCATTGTTCTCAAGGTACTTGCAAGTAGCGTATAGGCTTCAGTCTGTTCAGGATCTATCTGGACCAGGTGTGCCAACCGTTCCAATGCGGTTGCATGTTCACCTAGATACAGTTCAGCGCGTGCAAGACGAAGCCGAACCTGTATGTCACCCGGCCAGATTGCAAGCCAATCATTGGCCACGTGACGTGCATAATCTGCGCGTTTTGCTAGCAGAGCGGTATCGATGAGTCGGATGAACGTATCGCGGTCTGTCATGATGTTGGTACCGCCTCTGCCTCTCCACTGCTGCCATGGATTAGCTGTAGAGCACGGATCGTGGCAAGCTGCTGGAGTGCTTGTGGATCAATGGGATTGAGCAGGACACTCCGCTCAAATAGTTCCCCGGCCTGGTCGTATAGCTTGATGTTTTTCAAGATCAATCCGGCGCGCATCAGTGAATCTGCGTCCTGCGGATCTAGCTCGATTGCCCGCTTGAAGCTCTCAAGGGCGTGATGGATCTCGCGTCTGTCCTCGTACACCTTTCCAAGCTCACGGGCCAACTTTGCGTCGTTACGTGCATGAGCCGCTGCTTCGGTCAGTGTGCTCAACGCTCGATCAAGCTGCCCTGCCTCGCGGCAGATCACGCCAACCAGCTGCATATGGCGCACATTGCGCGGGCTTATCTTGAGGGCCTGGTTAGCTGCATCGAGGGCTTGCTCGAGCCTGCCTGCTTCCTGCTGTGCACGTGCGAGCGCTGCCCAGGCCTGGTCGTCATCCGGCGTGTGATCTACGATGGTCTTCAATTCCTGGGCTGCTTCCACTGCACGGCCTGATTTGGCAAGCAAGATGCCTCGCGCCAGCTTGATTTCGAAATCACCCTCTGATGTCTTGAGTGCGGTGTCGTACATCTGAATAGCTTTCTCGATCTTCCCGTCTGCGGCCAGGATTTCGGCGAAGCCGCTGAGTACGGTGGGTTCCTCTGGCTCGAGACGATAGGCGGCTTGTGCACGTTTCAAGGCTGTCTTGTTTTCCCCGCGTGCAAGTGCGGTGCGGGCGGATTGGATCATGCACCCCACATCGGATGGAGCGAGCGTGCATGCACGCTCAAACCACTTCTCTGCGCCGTCGAGGTTTCCGGTTGCCAGCGCTACATCGCCGGCTTCCTTCCAGATATGAGCTGACTTGGGTGAAAACTGCAGGCTGCGGGAGAACATAGACTCGGCGTCATCCAGCTGGCCGACAGTGCGATAGGCTCTTGCCAGCACAACGAGGTAGTCTCCGTTATGAGGATCAAGTTCGACTGCGTGCTGGAGATGGGGGATAGCTGCGTCAAGGTGGTCCATCCCAAGGTAGCGTTCCGCTAGCTCGAAATGCCAGGTGTGTTCATCAGGCCAGAGGGACAGAGCCCCATTGAGCTTAGTCAGGTACTCTTCTTCCTCGCCGGCCTTTCGCAGAGCGACTGACTGCAGGTAGAGCGCGAGTGGTTGATACAGGGCGTCATAACAGGCTTCTTCCACGATCTCCAGGGCGGTTTGGTAATGCCCAAGCATGGTTTCGCTGATCCCACTCAGCAGGACGATCCGGGGGTTGCCCGCAATAAACTCTGCCGTCGACTTTATGAACTCGATAGCCCTGGCGGGCCGGTTCGACTTCAACAAGCTGATAATTCCAGCTTCGACCAGATCCCTGCGCTGGGATCGTGGAAGCGTCTGGATCTGTTGCAAACGATTTGGCCCAACCGATCCCGACTGCAGCGAATCCCAGAGTTCAAGCAGCGCAGCATCCGCCGGATTGAGGTCGAGTGGGAAAGCGTGGCTGCGTTTGATTAGTTGAAGGAGCCGTTCTTCCTCGGAGTTGGGGGCGTGCATCTCCGCATTCCCGGTGATGCGATATAGCCACTCCAAATCCCGGTAGCGATGACCCAGCATACGGGTCAGGAAAACCAATCCTTCATCCATATCGAGAGCCTCAAAGCCTCTCTCAACACAGTCAATTGCTTCCGTCCAGGCGTTCAGTGACAGTGCTGCGTTTACGATGCTGGAGAGATCGGAATAAGATTCAATCGGTGAGGTGAGCATTTCAGCGAACAACGCCTGCGCTTCATTAATCTGTCCTTGAGCACGCAGTGCCTGGACTTCGAGCGAGGCGCGATAGTGATTGGGGTTGCCATTGGAAGGCAGTTTACCCAGAGTCGTGGCTGCGCCTTGTGCATCCCCTGATGCAAGCGCAAGCGCTGCCCCGACGATGGCAAAGCGCTCTGTCTCATCCCCTAGTTGACCGGCGCGCTCTAGTAGATTGCGCGCTTGCT
The DNA here is from genome assembly GCA_034430615.1 of Anaerolineales bacterium. GTDB lineage: Bacteria > Chloroflexota > Anaerolineae > Anaerolineales > E44-bin32 > E44-bin32. The sequence continues at coordinate 9,364 of DAOUEJ010000098.1, forward strand.
CAGGATCACCAAGCTCGCCAACTGCCATCGCAGCATCAAGCAGGGTCTTGGCGTCATCGGGCGCCCGCTCTGCAGCCTGCATGTAATGTTCGAGGCTCGCAGCCGAATCGCCCGTTGCCTGGAGCGCCTTGGCAAGCGCCAGGTGCTGGGGAGCTTCCGGTGAGATCTCAAGTGCACGCTGACGTAAACCCAGTGCTGCGGCACGCCGTCCAAGCTTGGAAAGAGCATCGGCGGCACGCTGGAGAGGGTATGGATCATGTCTCGAGGTTGCAGCAAGTTTTAACCAACTCGACTGTGCTGTTTCGTAATCTCCCAGGGTTTCCGAGAGACGGGATAGTGAGGTGAGAATTTCGGGATGCCCGGGTGCTAGCGTGGACGCTCGTTTCAGTAGTGTCTGTGAGAGCTCGCTGCCTGCGATGTCTCCCGCTTCCTCCGCGAGGGATGCGATCTGGATCCCATTCGATCGACTGTACCAGATCGCCCGGGCTAGATGAGCGCGTGCTTGTTCGGTGTCCTGATTCTTGGCACAAAGCTGCGCCATGTGGATATGCGACTCCGGATCCTCGGGCGTGATCTTGAGGATCGCCTCCTGAGAAGTCACAGCATCTTCGATCTTGCCATTTGCCAGCGCTGCATCTCGCAGCGTCTCATGTGCTGCGATCGAACCGGGGACCAGCTCGACGGCCTGTTTGGCGCTACGCACAGCTTCGGCCGGTTGCCCCGCCTTGAGGTACGCTCGCGACAGGTTGTAGAGCAATTCGTGTGAGGCTGGAAATGCTTGCCGTCCCTTCTCGAGCGTTTCAATTGCCTTATCAAGCTGCTCGGTCTCAGCGGAAGCTCGCGCAAACCCTAGCAGGGCCTCAAGCTTCAAGGGGTGCTCAATATCCCCCACCGGTTCAAGGAATGCTACGTATGCTTCTACTGCCTGGGGCATCAATCCCGCCTTTTCATAGGCGCGGGCGAGCCAATACCAAATGGAGGAATCATCGAGACCGGATTCTCGCGCAGCAACCAGTAACGACATGGCCGTCTTGAGATCACCGGGACCATTCTCGCAAATTGATTTCACCAGGATCCGACCGGCCAGAAGCTTCGATTCGGCATCCATTTGTTCGGGTAGGCGGGCGAGAGTTTTCGCTGCAGTATGAATCTCACCCATCACCTCGTAGGTCAGGCCAAGTGCTTTGCGGGCTCGCCAATTTTCTGGTTGGGCTGAGAGTGCTGTTCGCAGTTCGGGCAGCGCTTCTTCTACCCGCCCAAGTTCTCGCAAAAGCTCGGCCTGCTCGATCCGCCAGTTGCTCTGATCCGGCTCCAGGCCAATGGCCGTGCGTGTGTGCTCGAGTGCCATCGAAGGCTGCTCGTTTTTTAACAGCCATCGGGCGTAGGCCATGTGAAGACGTCCACTAGCCGGTACTGCCTGGACGCCTTTTTGGAGCGCCTCACCGGCCGCTACGTCATCGCCAAGTTCTACCTGTGCTTCGGACAGCGCTATCCAGCCCTGGGCTTCCTGTGGGACCATTTCGACGGCTTGCTTGAGGTGGGTCAAACCGGCAGCTGGATCGCCTTCCAGTGTGAGGGCTTCACCTAGGAGTACTCTGGCGTTGTAAGACTCGGGTTCAATAGACAGCGCCGAGGCAGCAGTATCTCTTGCGAGCTTTACCTCACCAGCCTCAAGAGCACAGCGGCCGACAGCCGGCCAGTACTCAGGATGCTGCGCATGAATCTTTTTCCAATGAACCAGCGCTTTATCAGGCTGATTGGAAGATTGCAGCGATTCAGCCAGCAACAGCCGAGCCTCCACAGAGGCAGGTTCAAGTGTAAGAGCAAGATCAGCCTGGCAGGCAGAAGCAGATGTATCTCCAGCCGCTTCGTATAGCCGGGCTAACTCAAGCATACATGCCGGGTCTGCTCCAGCCATCTCGCTCCGCAGCTGCTGTACATCAATCGCTCGAGTGAAATCTTTGCGAGCCTTTAATAGCTCAAGCAGCCAGGCAAGCCAGTCGTCGTTGACCGGTTCGTCATTGAGCACCAGCGCACAGGCCTGCTCCAGACTAAGAGCAGCTTGCCGATAATTTCCGAGGGATTGCTGTACGGCTGCGGCGGCGATCCAGGCATGCGGCGAAGTGGGGGAGTCGATCAGTCGCGCCGCCTCATCGCCCCGGCCGACACCAAGCAAAACTCTAACAAGCGCTGCTCGCCGCTCAGGGGTTGGGCTGACCTGCAGAGCCTGGCGGCGTGCTTCCATTTCCAGCACAAAGTCGTCTTCGGCTCGTGCGAAGGCCGCAAGCCTGTCTGCGACTTCGGCTGATGTCTCGCTGCTGATATCCCATGCCTGACGGAAGGCTTGATGCGCGCCTTCGGTATCCCCGGTAGCAGCCAGTAAAACTGCTGGGGCAGTCCAGACCGAAGTCGGACTCTGCAGTGTTTGCGATTCGAAACCTGCGATTTTCTCGATCGAGAGTTGACCGAGAGCAGCGTATAGCGAGTCATAGCCACACGTCTGAAAAAGGGGGAGCAGTTCGGCCAGTGCGGTGCTGTTCAGTGCAACCATCGACTGTGCTGCCCCAAGCAGATCAAGGTTGGCAAGGAGGGCATTGACAAGCATTCTGGCATGCCCTGGATCAGGGTGCTTTGGAAAGTAGTCCTCCAACCAGCTGGTGGACATCAGATCTGGCCAAGCGCATGCGAGTGGTGATGTCCACAGAGCTGGGTTGTCGTCGATTGCCTGTGCCAAGTCGCTGTCGGGGAGTTCGACGTTCGATTTAGCCAGCAGATGAACAGCCAGAGCTGTGACTTCCTCAATCCCGTTGGCTTCTGCGGGCGAATCGTGCCGATCCCGGTCACCATTTAATGCGACCCCACGCTCGACCAAAGCAGCAAGATCCTTCTCGCCAAGTGCGAGCGCTGCCAGTCGTCCGGGGAGCCAGGATGCTGGATCAGGTTGTTCTGCTGCTTTTGCCAGGAACTCGGGTGTATGCAGTGCTGTCCAGACTTCAGGGACCCGCAGTAATCGCCCAACGATAACCTGGCGGTCGGAATCTGAGAACAACTGCGAGAGCGTTCCTAAAACGTCGGCATCGTTGAGCATGGGTAACCCCTTGTCTAGATTGAGATTGGCCATGCGACTTGCTGCAGGACCCAGTAAGACGCACCGAGCATGATCAACCCGAGCATAATCAGGAAGACCCCGATTCCGGTTGCAGTGCGGACGAGAGCTGTGATCGATGCTACGAGCTCGCTGGCGCTGTTCACCAGCCCGGTCACATCCTGAGCGACGCCCTTCTGTCCTAGACTGGCGGTATGCTTGGCGAGCGCGTTTATCTCACGTGAGTAACCACGCGTCACCATGACAAAGGCCCCGATCAGGATCAAGATGAAACCGAGGATAAAGACGGAACCAGCAAGCAGCAGTTGTACATCATTAAAAGTGAGAGGAATCATGATCGCCTCCAATGCAATCTTCTGGAGGCGATAGGTGCAAGGATCGTGCCAGCGGGGGTTACTTACCTAAGGCTTGAATATCGGGGGGGAGGTGGGCAAGATCGATCATCTCCTCATCACAGAACAGTACCGCACGTTCGATGACATGCCGTAATTCACGGATGTTTCCAGGCCAGGAGTGTTTCTTCAAAGCTTCAATTGCACGTGGTGTGATGCCTTCGATGACGCCGCCGACGCGCAGGTTGATCTGGCGGATGAAACTTCCGGCCAGGGCAGGAATATCCACAATGCGCTCACGCAGTGGAAGCAGGTGAAGGTCAACTACCTTTAGGCGGTAGTAAAGATCCTCCCGGAAGGTGCCTTCCTCGATCATGGCAAGTAGATTGCGGTTGCTCGCAGCTAGGATTTGGACATCCACTGCGATCTCGTTCACCCCTCCAACCCGCCTGAATTTCTGTTCATCGAGCACTCTCAGCAGCTTTGCTTGCATTTCCTGCTTGGTTGAGGAGATCTCATCAAGGAAGAGAATCCCGCCGTCCGCGATCTCGATCAGACCGGGTTTCTTCTTCTGCGCACCCGTAAAGGCGCCTGCTTCATGTCCGAAGAGTTCGGACTCGATCATCGTGTCCGGGAGCGCGGCGCAGTTGATGGGGATAAAAGGCTTGTCGACTCGCGGTCCTATGCTGTGGATCGTGCGTGCCATCACTTCCTTGCCAGTCCCTGTTTCACCGGTGATGAGCACGGAGACAGCTGCCGCCGCAGCTCTTTCTGCCTCGTGCATGATTTGCTTCATGCCGCTCGCTTCCCCCACGATCATATCGATCTCGCTGCTCGAAGATCGCCGCAGGAGATCCAGCTCCCGCCGGAGTGCAACAACCTCCGAAGAGCGTTCAATGGCCTGGAGCAGGCGTTCGAGATCCAACGGCTTCTGCAGGAAGTCCTGGGCACCCTTCTTCATAGCCTCGACCGCTGTATCCACCTCACCGAACGCTGTCACCAGGATAACCGGCGGACGGGGGTTCTCATGCGCAAGCCGATCGAGGAGGGAGAGGCCTGAGCCGTCAGGCAGCATCACGTCAAGCAGTACGATGTCCGCGGCAGCGGTGTCGATGACCTCGTTCGCTTCGGCTAGCGTCCCTGCTTCCAGGGCTTCAAAACCGGCGTCGGTGAGAGCTTCACGGATAAAAGAGCGAGCCGGGGCTTCGTCATCAACGATCAGGACGGTAGCAGACATCTCAACTCCTGTCCGGGCTAGCGAGCGGTGGGGAGGTGAATCGTGAAAAGCGTCCCGGCGTCGGGAAAACTCTCAACGTGGATCGTCCCCTTATGGGCACTCAGAATGCGGCGGCTGATGGCCAGGCCTAACCCCGTACCATCCTTTTTCGTCGTGAAGAACGGATCAAAGATGCGATCGATTTTATCGGCAGGGATGCCCGGCCCCGTATCGGCAACTTTGAGCTCGAGCAGTGCCTCCGGGTTGTTGCCGGTTGAAGAGATGGCAACGGAGATCGTCCCTCCCTCGGTCATCGCTTCAAGCGCATTGCTGATCAAATTCACGATGACTCGCTCAAGGGTGCGTGGATCGGCGGACGCCATCGGGAGTCCAGATTTATAATCCGTGTGGCAGTGCACATTCGATTGACTGAAGCGCGGCGTCCAACGAGCAAGAATCCGCTGCATGAGGTCGACCAGGTCGAGCGCCTCCATTTTTAGTTCCAGCGGTCGGGCAAAGAAAAGCACATCGGTCATCAGTTGGTCGAGGCGAATGCATTCAGCCCGTACCCTTTCCAGTGACTCGTACTGGGGGTGTTCCTTTCCCAGGCGAGAGGCAGCCAGCTGCACCCCGGTTGAAATGTTATTAATCGGGTTGCGTACTTCATGCGCGAAGATGGCGGTTACTTCCCCAAGCAGGGCTCGTTGGGCAAGAATCTCGGTCTGGTCCTCGATTGCTTGCTGTTCTGATTGGTCCTTAAGGGCAATAACGAGCTGGTTGCCATGCGATGTGCTTACGGGTACCGCGTGAAGATGGACGGGCAAGGGTGTGCCATCGCGGTGATGGAGGATTAACCTGCTCCGCTCCGCGTCGCGATGATGACCAAGTGCGTCTAGGAGTGAAGCAGTCACATCTTCGGGACCTACCAGGACGTCCTGAATAGGACGGCCTTTTACTTCCTTTGGGCGAAAACCCAGAAGCCTGGTAAGCCCAGAATTTGCCCGCAGCACATGCAGTTCCTCATCCACAACGATCAAGGTGTCCCCGATCGCTTCGAACTGACCGGAAATCTCCGTTTCCAATTGGGAGATCTGATAATCATCCTGCTGTGATGAAGAGCGCAGCAAGCTGACGTGGATTGCGGCGTGGCACATATTCGCAAGGACCTCGATCAGCAGGCCGACCTCATCAGGAAGCTCGCCGGCATCTTTCCAGCCCGCCACAAGCAGTCCAATCCAGGCCCCCTCATCCCCGATCAGTGCGGTACGCATCTGTGCAAGCTCGGCGGCGCGGGCTGCTTTCTGCAGCTCAAATTCTGGACGCTGGCCAAGTGCCCACACCGTGGATTCTGGCATCGAACCAAGTGCCGCAGCAGGTAAGAACTCGGGAAATTCTGCTGGCAGTACACCATGCAGGACATAATCGGGTGAGGAAGATGACAAACGGTACAAACCAACGGACGAAGCCTGCACGAGCTCGCGACCGAGGTCGAGGACAACCGGTAGGGCTGCCTCACCCCCGGATAGGATAAGGTCGGAGATCTGCAACAAGTTCTCGAGGCGTTCACTGTCAACCTGCTGGCGAGCGAGCTCGGATGTGCGTTCGTTTGAACGTCGTGCGGTGATCATAATTGCAGAACGCCCTGGGATAATGGGGTGGGCTTCCAGATCAACAGGGATGATCTCACCAGATCGGGTCTGGATGGGTACGTCCCATAGACTGCACTGAGCCTCATCCCAACTGCTCAGGATTTGGTCCAATGCTGTCTGCCCTGTTTCACCAATGAAGATATCCGATGGAGTGAGCGCCTCTAAGTCCTTACGGGCGTATCCAGTTAGCAGGAGGAAGTGGTGATTGCAAGTGATTAGACGCGGCTCCGTCCCGGAAAGGACCAGGACGGAGCTGTCGAGAGTGTCTGCCAGGGTATAAAAAAGTTCTCGATAAGGATCGGCTCGAAAGAAGCGGGCGATTGGATTGGTGGGAGCGTTATCCTTGGACAAATCGATTCCTAAGCGGCTTGCGATAATTTACTTGCCCCGCGTAATCTAGCTGGGAGGATCCCTTCGATGGCACGGTACTTTGCGACTGTCCGGCGGGCGATTTTGACTCCCTGCTCATGTAGCACGCATACAATCTCGTCATCTGTAAGCGGATCTACTTCCTGCTCCACGATTTCTTTGATCTGATCGCGAATTGATAGGCTGCGGTCAAAGAACTTCGCCAGTGGGATAATCTTACCATTCGGTAGGGCAACTGATTTATTCGCCACTGCCCGGGAGATCGTTGATTCGTGCACCCCGATGGTATCCGCTAGTTGGGCGCGTGTCATAGGCGTCAGGTGGCGAGCGCCCTCCAGGATGAAGCCACGCTGTTCGGTAACCAGTAGCTCCATCAGTTTACGCATGGTGTTATTGCGCTGCTGGATACACTTCACGAAGAGGTTGGCCTTTTCGAGATGTTCGGTCCACTCGACAGCTTGTTCGTCCTTCGATGCGTCCATGGCTTGCTTGAAAAGCGGGTTTACCCGCAACCAACCGGTAATCGGTGAGAAGATCTCGACCATAAGCGCGCCTGCCGGATCTGAGGGCTGGCGGGAGATCATGATGTCGGGGGTGTGGTAAACGTTCGGATCGCCTTGAGCGGTTTCCCTACCAGACCCCCAGTAAGCTCGGGCGGGGTAGGGATTGAGATTATCCTGGATAAATGTTGTTGCAGCATGGACCTGGCGTGAACTGACTTCCAGTTCCTGTGCAATCTTATCGTACTCACGCCGGCCGAGTTCGCGGAAAGTGCGCGTGAGCATACGGCGGGCCAGGTCAGTGGTTAAATCATCGCCCTTGAGTTGATCCAACTGCACGAGCAAAGCTTGCCGAGGTCCTTCTGTTGCCAGGCCAACCGGGTCCGCACTCGAGATAAGTGCTAGCACTCGCTGCACCCTTGGCAGGGGAGTGCGGGTGGCCTGGGCTATGTATGCGGGAGGATCTACAAGAAAACCATCTTCATCCAGACTGGCAAGGACGTAGAGTGCGAGGCTGCGGTCCTCGGGCCGCAACTCGGCGGCCAGCTGCTGCATAACATGGAAGCTCAGATCTTCCGGTGCTGCCGGTTCGCGATCCATCGGTTGATCATCATAGGATTTGCGAGCCTTACCGCGAATTGACTCGCGCGGGGAGAGGAAAACGATCGGATCGCCTTGTTCGCTCCCCCGGCTGCAAACCGGGCACTGCTGCGTGCCCTTAAGCCGGCGTTGGCATCCAGGACAAATGCGTTCATCCAGGAGTTCAAGCGCGGGATTGGAGGCAATCTCGGCTATGACCCGATCCCGAAGTTCCTGGTTCGAGAGAACCAATAGACTCATCGTCTGTGCCAGATGAGCCGTGGTCAGGGGTCGTAAGGATTGATCTTGGATTTGATACATATCTAGCCTCGCATCTCAGTATATTGAACTCCAGCCTTGCGAGCAAACTAGTTGCAAGAAGTATGCCACATTATTCTGGAATGTGCATGATAGAATTTTCGACATCATGCGAGAGCTTACAGTTGTGGGAGGGGGACTAGCAGGAAGCGAGGCAGCCTGGCAGGCTGCGCAGCGCGGACTGAGCGTCCGGATCTTCGAGATGCGTCCGCAGGTCGAGACTGGCGCACATCAAACTGGGCAGCTCGGAGAGCTGGTCTGCTCAAATTCGCTAGGTTCCCGGCTCGAGGATCGCGCCTCCGGCGTATTGATGAGCGAGCTTCGGTCGCTCGATTCGCTCCTGCTGGGAGTTGCCGAAAAGGTATCTGTCCCGGCTGGTGGTGCGCTCGCAGTCGATCGGGAGGCATTCGCCCATGAGATTACTCATGCCCTGGAGCGCCATCCCTATATCGAAGTGATACGCGAGGAAGTCCGGCAAGTGCCGGAAGGGCTTACGATCCTCGCAACTGGCCCGTTGACATCAGAAGCACTTTCTAAGGACCTGCTCAAGCTCATGGGAGAGGAGCATCTTTTCTTCTATGACGCAATTTCACCCATCGTAGAATTTGAGTCGATCGATATGGATGTCGCTTTCTGGGGATCGCGGTATGGGCGCGGGACGTTAGAAAGAGGTGATTACATCAATTGCCCCATGGATCGCTCAGAGTATGAGCGCTTTGTGGATGAGCTGATCAGCGCCGAGCGGATCCGCCTGAGGGCATTCGAAAAGGAGATCAAGAGCAGGGTGAGGGCCGGCGCACATACGTACTTCGAAGGATGCCTGCCGATCGAGATCATCGCCGAGCGTGGACCGAAGGCGCTGGCATTTGGTCCAATGCGGCCGGTTGGCCTGCATGATCCGCGAACGGGACACAGACCGCATGCGGTCTTGCAGCTGCGGCAGGACGATCTTGCGGGAAGCTTGTTCAACATGGTGGGCTTCCAGACCAACTTGGCCTATAGCGAACAGCGCCGTGTCCTTCGAATGATCCCCGGGCTGAAGCACGCCCGTTTTGCACGCTATGGTCAGATGCACCGCAACACGTTCCTGAACGCACCACTGCTGCTTCGCCCGACTCTACAGCATCGTGAGCATGAAGCGCTATTCTTCGCCGGGCAAATCACGGGCGTGGAGGGATATCTTGGGAATATTGCTACGGGCGCGCTGGCTGGGATCAACGCTGCTCGCATTGCGCGGGAGCAGACAGCCTGGGTATTGCCGAAAACGACGATGCTGGGTGCACTCATTCATTATGTTACCCATGCCGAAGCGACGACCTTTCAACCGATGAAAGCAAATCTTGGGATCCTGCCACCACTGGAGGGTGAACCGCCCCGAGGTCGGCGAGCTCGGGCAAGCGCGTATGCCGATCGGGCACAGGATACTATGCGTGAATTTTTAGAAAATCCAAATGCGCATAGCCATATAGGCATGTGATGTGCACTTTTATCGTATTCATAAAACAAAAACAGGCTATGCGAATCCTGCTTCCTGCAGTGCTGCTTATACTCTGCACGACTGCCTGCGCAGGAATGCCGCCTGACTTGCGCAATGACATCTTTGACGGAGAGCAGGCTATGCTCCTGGTCTCGGAGCAACTTGCCATTGGCCCACGTATTCCAGGTTCACCCGAGATTGAAACGACCAGGCAATGGATTGAGGCCAAGCTCCGCACATTTGGTTGGCAAAGTGAAAGACAATGCTTTGACAAGAAGGGGATAGAAGTCTGCAATCTCATCGCGGCCCCAGTCGGGCAAGCTGGTGAGGGTGGACCAGGAATAGTATTTGGTGCTCACTATGACACCCGCCGCAC
>DAOUEJ010000099.1:0-6732 GCA_034430615.1 Anaerolineales bacterium
GGAGGAAGTTCATCATGGTTCTGAAACCCAAGCGACCGGTTCCATCCGATATCGAGATCGCACAGGAGGCTGATATTCGACCGATCCTCGAGATTGCGGAAAAACTCGGCCTGAGCATGGACGATCTTGATTTGTATGGAAAGTACAAGGCCAAGGTGCATCTCGAAGTGCTGAAGCGGATCAGCGATCGGCCGCAAGGTAAATACATCGACGTCACTGCTATCACACCCACGCCCCTGGGTGAAGGCAAGACAACAACTACCCTAGGCCTAGTCCAGGCGATGGGCACTGTTCTGGGAAAGAATGTGATCGCCTGCATCCGCCAGCCCAGTATGGGCCCCACGTTCAATATCAAGGGCGGGGCGGCCGGTGGAGGATACAGTCAGATCATCCCGATGGAGGATTTCAACCTTCATCTCACCGGCGACATCCATGCCATCAGCATTGCGCACAACCTGGTCGCAGCTGCGCTGGATTCCCGCATGTACCACGAGAGCCGTCAGAGCGACGAAGCCCTCGAGCGGCGCGGCATAACCCGCATCGACATCGATCCCGATACGATCACCTGGAACCGGGTTATCGATCTATGCGACCGCAGCCTGCGCAGCATCAAGATCGGCTTCAACGATGACAAGCTGGCTGACGGCTCGCCGAGCCCGGTCTTCCCGCGCTCGACTGGTTTTGATATTACCGTCGCCTCGGAGTTCATGGCGATCCTCGCCCTCTCGAAGAGTCTGAAAGACCTGCGTGAGCGGGTGGGACGGGCGGTCGTAGGGCTGGACAGGAAGGGCAACCCTGTAACGCTCGAAAAGCTGCGCATCGCCGGTGCGGTTACCGTTCTGCTCAAGGATGCGTTAATGCCGACCCTGATGCAGACACTCGAGGGTCAACCAGCCTTCGTGCACTGCGGCCCATTCGCCAACATCGCCCACGGTAACTCGTCAATCGTCGCCGATCAGTTGGCGCTCAAGCTGGGTGATTACGTCGTGACGGAGAGCGGCTTCGGGGCCGACATCGGCATGGAGAAGTTCTTCGACATCAAGTGCCGCTACTCGGGGCTGATCCCGAACACGGTCGTGCTCGTGGCAACCGTGCGTGCGCTCAAGATGCACGGCGGCGGGCCGAAGGTTTCGCCCGGTGCTCCGCTCGATAAAGCCTACACCGAGGAGAACCTGGAGCTACTGGAAGCCGGTCTTCCCAACCTCGGTGTGCACATCAAGAACGCCATGCGGTTTGGCATTCCGGTTGTCGTTTGTGTCAACGGCTTCAAGGATGACACGGACGCTGAAATGGAAATGGTGAGCGAGTACTCCAAAGGCATTGGCGCCTTCGCGGCTGTGAAGAGCACGCATTGGGCAGACGGTGGACAGGGTGCGGCGGCTCTTGCAGAAGCAGTTGTGGAAGCCTGTGAGCAACCAAGCGATTTCAAATTCCTGTATCCACTCGATTGGTCGATCAAGCAAAAGATCGAACACATCGCCAAGGAAATCTACGGGGCGGATGGCGTGAAGTATGAAGCCCAGGCTGAGGACCAGATTGCGAACTATGAGAAGGCCGGGTTCGGCAAATTGCCGATCTGCATGGCCAAGACGCATCTCAGCCTGAGCCATGACCCGTTGCTCAAGGGCGTGCCCACAGGTTACACTTTGCCGATACGTGAAGTCCGAGCCAGTGTTGGCGCAGGGTTCATCTATCCTTTAATTGGTAAGATGAGTACGATGCCAGGCCTGGCAACCCGCCCGGCGTACATGGACATCGATCTCGATCTCGAGACAGGTAAAATTCTCAACCTGTTTTAATCAGTCGAATTGCGATAAAGACCGCACAGGGCCTGCACTTGCGCAGGCCCTGATGTTTTCAAAGGATTGTTGATCTCAGCTTGGTACGCGGTCATCTGAAGCTGGTTATTGTTCCGCGTGAAAGTCATCCTCGATCAACCACCAGGCAAGCACGGCGCTCAGGGCGGCCAACACGCTGGCGATGTAGGCCTGGATCTGAAAACTGTGCACAAATGCCTCGCGCACGAACCGTTGAACTGCGGCGAGCTCAGATCCATCAAGCGAGGCTGGCAGCTGCAAGCCAGCCAGCTTGTCTGCCTGTGACTGGATTTGTGCCTGAACGATGGCCGGGAGGCCGCTCGAAGCGAGATCGCTTTCGAGGTTGTTGGAGAAATTTACGATCACTATTGAGCCCAGAATGGCGATTGCCAACACGCCTGCCGTACGGGCGACGGCATTGTTAATACCCGAGGCTGTCCCCGCCCGGTGTGATGAGACCGAACCCATTACTGCTGAAGAGAGGGGTGCGACGGTAATCCCCATCCCAACTCCAATCGTCATGATAGACGGTAGGAAGCTGCGCCAGTACGCTTCCGGCCCAGGGGTCAGCCCGGGGAGAGCCATCAGGAAAAATCCAAGGGCGGTGATGGCGGGCCCCAGGGTTAGTGGCCGGCGTAGTCCGATCCGGTCTGACCAGCGGCCCGACCAACGCGAGAGCAGCGCAAGCAAGATGCCAAATGGCAACAGCGTAAGCCCGGCCAGTTGTTCCGGGTAGCCCTGGACCTGGATGAAATTCAGGGTAAGGAAGAAAAGAGCGGCGTTTAACGCGGCGTAAAGAAACAGGGTTATCAAATTGGATCCGCTGAAAGTTCTCGAACGGAACAACTTCAGTGGAACCATAGGATGCGGAGATCGTGATTCGGCGGCGATAAAACCCAGGAGAGCGAGCACGCCCACGATGATGATTCCAAGGATACGGGTTGAGCCGAGACCGAAGCGGGGCGCTTCGATAAACCCGTAGGTAACTGCAGCAAGCCCGAGCGTCACCAGTCCCGTCCCGACCAGATCCAACCGAGAAATGTCCTCTGTTTCTCGAGATTCGGGGACCTTAATCGCCAGGATGAGCAGCGTGGCGAAGGCGATGGGCAGGTTAATCAGGAACACTCCGCGCCAGAACCCGACCCCAGCCAGTAGCCCGCCGATTATTGGACCGAGCAAGATGGTGATAGTACTGAGTGCAGACCAGGTCCCTATTGCGCTCCCACGTCGCTGGAGAGGAAAGGTGGCTGTAATCAGGGACAGGCTTCCCGGGACCATCAGTGCCCCACCGATGCCTTGAACAGCACGGGCCAAGATCAGGATCGCGATATTGGGGGCCAGACCGCATGCCGTAGAGGCGGTTGCAAAGAGGCCGATCCCAAGCATGAAGATTTTCTTTCGGCCATAGATATCTCCCAAAGAACCTCCGACCAAGATCAGTGCTGAGAGGAGGAGCAGGTTCGCATTTACGATCCACAACAAATCCTGGGCCGAGGCACTCAGATCGCGCTGGAGTGCTGGCAGGGCGACGTTTAACGCGGTACTGTCAATGAAGGCCATGCTTGAGGCAAGGATGGCAGCGATGAGCACCCAGTTGTCTGAACGAGCGGCTGGCCTTGTTTCAACGGTCATCAACTTCTCCGGGGAAGCGCGGCACATGGCGGCAGTGATTGGATAAAGATTGTCTAATATGGTCCAGGTTCGGGGATCGAACGAGCCACGCAGCGCACACAATCAGGAGGGGGATCGGCCCATGCCGAAGAAGGTTGGCACAAAGAGGGTGCGCTTACCATCCTGAACTGCGGCCTGATCGAGTTCGTGATGGGTGGAAATTTCATCCTGGGAAAGTTGTCCCTGCAGATCGCATTGGAGGATCTCCCACTCCGACTCCAATATTTGAGGGAGATCATCAGGCCGCCATTCAGCCCCGAGTACGCCGGTGAGGACGTCCTGCGCCCCAGCTTCCTGGAAAAGCGCTCGCAGCCGGCGGCCCAGGAAGGGGTCGGCGCCAGCTCTCTCAAGCGATTGGATCTGCATCACACCTGTGGTTTCGAGTTCCTCGGGGTAGTCGATCCGCCCGCCATAATCCGGTTCGGCAAAGGCGATTACCCAACTCCCAGGGTGGGAAACGCGCAGCATCTCGCCCATCAACCGTTCAGGATCCTCGACCCAGAGCAGAAGGAAATGGCAAAGGACGGCGTCGAATATTCCCCCCTGGAAAGGCAGCAGCACGCCATCTGCGACTGCATAGGAGCTGTGAGGGTCTTGCTGCTGTGCAAAGCAGGTCATCGGGTAATCAATGTCGATTCCGAGCACATGATACATATGGCTTCTTGAGAGTTCTGATGTGATGACCCCGGTCCCAGACCCAACTTCCAGAACCCTGTCGCCTGGTTCGATGTCGGTCATGGAAAGTAAACGCTGCCGGATGGAGCGGGTCCATCCGGCTTGTTCAAGGTACCTGCGGTGGAGCAGGCCGAGTCCGGATTCAGGTCTGCTGTTCATCTGTGTGGAGCCAATTGACCTAACCCACCGATGTGCTCAATGCCTGATTTCATCAGGCATCCCGGATCAGCCCCCAGATTTTCTCCCAGGGATCTCGCAGCGCATTTCCGAGGATACGGTTCACACCTTGAGCCGGCAGGACATCGCCATCAGGTTCTACATAGAGCCAGGGCTGCGCTGTAATGGATTGTTCCGATTCGAGCTCTGCTCGGACCGGGTTGTTCTCGCCGTACGGGGCAGGCAGATCCCAGATTAGATCGAAGCCGCGGTCTGCCGCCTCCCCACGCACCGCCTCGAGTTCTTTGAGCTGTTCGTGGGAACTGCCAAGGGTGGAGATGGAGATTGCGCTCACGCCCAGGTGGGCCATCTCCTGCCAGGTCGGAGAGGAAATCCCTTCTCCTGGCTTAATAAGGAGGTGAACCGCAGTAAAGATCTCGGTCGACAGTGCGGCCTTCAAACCCTGAACTGTCATCGGGTTTCCGGGGTCATAGACGATAAGGATGTGATCGAGTCCAGCCTGGTCAAGCTGTTCGAGGAAGACAGGGTCGGCAAGCCGCTGCCCATCTGTCATCAAGCCTGTGACCTGTCCCAGCTTTTCAGCATGCGCAACCAGCTCGGGCAGGTCATCGCGCAGCGTCGGTTCGCCGCCGGTGAAAGTCACATGCGGTATGCCAAAGTTCCAGGCGCTCTCAAGGATGGAAATCCATGCATCGCGATCGAGTTCGGAATCGACACGTTCCCGCGCAAGAGGATCGATCGTTCCGGAGGCATCGATCCTGTAAGTCAACGCGCAATCCAAGCGATAGGGGACTTGGGCACGGAATTTGGTGGGGTCCTGGCGCTCCATACCCAGGTAGACGACCGGATCGAGATCAGGCGTGGAGGCGAGGGTCAGGATCTGATCGCGCAGCCGGCGCTGATCTTCCAATGCCTGGAATAAGCTGACACGATAGCGGTTGGCGATGATCTCTGCTGCCTGGCGGTCATCCAGGCCTTGGATCATATAGAAAGCATGCTCGGCCGCGGTCGGGTTGAGATGAAGCACCACGGCCGCGTCGACGATCAGCACTGCCGATTGGTCGGGATCAAGGCGCAGGTGGAAGCGATGCGGTGCACCGACACCCTCGATCAGCATACGGTGGTAGATGCCTGGTGCAGGTGACTCGGGAATATCTGGCGAGGGGAAAAGCCGTTTGAATAATTCCATCGCGTCAGCCTCCGTTGTTGGCGTTTACAAATTGAAGGGATTGAACCGGCTGCGGTTGGACAGAAGCCTGATGCTGGGTGAGGGTGAGTGGGCAGCCACCACCGCACTCGGCGAGAACGGCGCAGTCATTACATGTATCCGGCACGTACTCCTTTTCGCGTAGCCATCGTGAAAGGTCATGATTCCAGATCGAATCCCAGGAATCGGTCAGCATGTTGCCGACCGGTTCATAGTAAGACTGACAGGGGAGAACATCGCCATTGGGTTCCACGCACATGTTGTAGGATGCAGCGGTGCAGCCCTTTACCCCAAGTTCCATCTGGACCGGATCGAAGTGGCAGTATTGTGTGGGCGTATACCAGATCAGTCGTTGGCCGTATTGTTCGGTCTTTTCACGAACAATCTCAAGCAGGGGTATGAGCTCCGCTTCGGGGAGCCCTGTCCCCACGGATGCGCCTTTGCCGGCATAGATCAGTGCGTTGATCCCAACAGTCGGAACACCAATCTCTGCTAGGAAGTCGATTGTGCCGCCGATTTCCGCCGCGTTTTCCTTGAGCAGGGTTGTGTTGGTCATGACGAACAATCCTGCATCGAGCGCATTACGGATGCCTCTGGTGGTTTGTCTCCAGGCACCCGGAGCTGCAACCATCCTGTCATGCGTTGCTTCAACCGAAGATTCAAGCGTGATCTGAACGTGGTCGAGGCCCGCTTTTACGAGCTCGGCAACATAGCGCGCATCATGCAGGCGCCGGCCATTGCTCAACAAGCCGGTGATCTGACCCAAACCTTCAGCATGTTTCACAAGGATAGCGAGATCGCTGCGCAGGGTAGCCTCACCGCCGGTGAAACAAATGTGGGGGACCCCGATCTCCCATAACTGGTCCAGGATGCCGATCCAGGCCTGCGTATCTAACTCCGCGAAATCTCGCGGTCGGGCGTTATAGCAGTGCGGGCAATTGTTATTACATTGGTAGGTTAACGCGAGGTCCATGCGGTAAGGTGCAGATGGGACCTTAGAAAAAGGAGCTACGATATCAAATGCAAGATCGTGGATCGGGCAGGCGCCACCTGGTGCGAGTACTCCTTCGAGCTGATCGAAGGTCTGCTCTACATCTGCAAGCGCGGTTCGGGCTGGCACATGGAATTTCCTTCGAAGGTATTTTACGGCCTCAACCCGGTCACAACCTTCTAGCTTCAACCAGG
>DAOUEJ010000100.1:0-30736 GCA_034430615.1 Anaerolineales bacterium
AGGGGATGCGGGCCGCGTCGCGCTCGGTCTGGGAGTTGCAAATACCCCCGGTATATCCGGCGCAATACAGGTCATCAAAGCCGCCGGTGACGGCGTAGCGGACGCCGAAGCGCGCACCATTTTCCACCGTAATCCAGGCGTGGAGCAGGCGTGCAGTTTCGATGATTGTAAATAGAAGGAGAAGCAGAATCGGTAGGATAAGTGCGAATTCGACTAACGCTTGGCCGGTGCTCTTGGTCTTTCGCCTGTTCCACACATAGTGCTGCTCTTTTTATTAGGTATAGTTTTTCAATCCCGAATACGTGAGCAACGTAGATTCGGTAACATCAGTATGCGGTCATATGGCGAAATCTGACCTTACAGGCACATTACAGAATCTGACTGCTGGAGCAAACTCGAGCGGCGATCGCCATGCTCGTCGGGAAGGACTGCCTTAGATTTCGAGCCTGTATCCGTAGCCGCGGATAGTTCGCAGGTGGACTGGCGAGGATGAGTCGTCTTCGATCTTTTTCCGGAGCAGCCAGATGTAACGCCTCAACCCGCTGCTGCCCTCCAGTTGGTGATCACCCCATACCCGCTGGATTAAGTCCTCCTGCGATATCGCCTCACCTGCACGCTGCATAAGCGCTTCAAGCAGTCGGAACTCAGTCGGGGTGAGTTCCACCAATCCCGGACCCAACCTGACCTCGCGTTTGCGAACATCCATCGTTAGTCGTCCCGCCTGAAGCACCGCCCCCTGTGTCAGGGCGCGCGAGCGGGCGAGGACGGCCCGCACACGTGCACCAAGTTCCGCCAGGCTGAAGGGTTTGGTCACATAGTCGTCAACGCCAAGCCGGAATCCGCGCAGCTTATCCCCTTCGGAGGTCTTGGCCGTGAGCAGGATCACAGGCACATCCGCCAGTTCACGCAGACGGGCCGTTAACTCCCAACCATCCATGCCGGGCATCATCACATCCAGGATGGCAAGGTCAGGGCGTTCCTGAAAGAAGATCCGCAAGGCCTTCTGCCCTCGCTCGGCTGTGACGACCTCAAATCCATCTTCGATCAAGTAATCGCGCAGGAAGCGCAGCAAGGTCGTATCGTCGTCGACGATCAGGAGTTTTGAGCTCACAACCCGTCCATCTCCGTTTCCGCACCTTGAACTTGACGCGCCCCCTCAATTTCCTGTGGATCTGTGATAGGAAGAGATATCGCCACGACGGCCCCACCTCGTGGATCGCCCTCCACGAAGATTTCACCACCCATGGCTTCCATCAGGCGGCGCGCCATCGGCAAACCCAGGCCATGGCCATACACTTCGCGGGCATCGCGTGTGTCCAGCCGGTGGAACATCTCGAAGACGCGCTCTCGCTCCTCAAGTGGTATTCCCGGACCCTCATCTCGCACCTCGACTCGCAGTCGATCGAGGCGCTGCGAACAGGTTACCTCGATCAGGCCCCCGTGGGCATATTTTACGGCGTTATCCAGCATATGGAAGAGGACGCTGGAGAGCGCCCTCCTGTCGGCGAGTACCTCTGGCAAATCGCGCGGGAGATCAAACCGGACGCGCTCTGCCACCAGAGGTGGTGGAAAACGGCCCAACGTCTCCCGGATGATGGGTTCGATGGCAAGTGCAACAGAGTCAAGTTCGACCCGGCCAGCGTCCAGCGCCGATAGATCCAGGATCGTTTCCACAAACATCGTCAGGCGGTCCGTTTCGGACTGGATTAGGGCCAACGACTCAAGCGTCCCACCTGCCAATTTCTTGTCGCACTCGATGAGCAGCTCGACCCCGCTCCGGATATTGGTCAGGGGTGCGCGCAGCTCGTGGGATACGAGGGCGACGAACTCCGATTTAAGCTGATCAAGCTCCTGCAGTTCCTCATTCAACCTGGCTAGATCGGCTATTGTCGACTCGAGCTCGCTCGTTCGTTTCTCAACTTTCTTTTCGAGATCCAGGTTGAGCTCGGATAGGTCCTCTCGCGCTTGATCGATGTTTTCCAATGCTTCACGCAGATCATCCTCACGCCTGAGAATATCACTCAGATCATGGGCAGTGCCGGCAATCAAGTACCCACCATGTTTAGGATCCTGGACCGGCCTCATCTCGAGCGAGGCCGGGAAGTGATCGCCGTTTACGTTCTGGAAGACGACTTCACCCGACCACCCCTCGCGCTGAGCCTGCGCCAGGATCCCGGGCAGTTGCCTTGTTTCAGGTAAGAAAAGGACTGCACTGAGCTCCCAACCAACCTGATCCCCAGTAGGCAGGCCAAGTGAGCGGAGCAGTGACGGATTGGCGAGGCGCACCTTCCCCTCCAGATCACAGATGAATGCCATATCTGCGGCGGCATTGACCAGCGCCGCGAATTGACGCAGCTCGTGTTGACCGGCGATCACGCCTTGTCTGGCAAACAATAAACCGATCAGGAGCGATGCCCCGCCAACCCCTACCCAGTCCAACTCGCCGGAGGACCACCAGTTGAAAACCAGGTAGGCGACGACAGCATATGTGAAAACAAGAGGAAAGAGCAGCTCCAGGCGGATGCGCCAGTTGCGCACCATCTCCTGTGGATGATCTCCTACAGCCCGCGCCCCAGAGGGAAGCCAACGGAAGACCACACCAAGCACAAGCGTTCCGAGCATCCAACCCGATTCAACCAGACTGGGGGACGTCTGAAAACGAAATGTCCCCAGTGTGCTGTTTGTGAGATCGGTCAGGAATAAGATGGCCGAGCCCAGGAGCAGGATCCCGAGTATGCGCCCCTCACTTCTTTCCGCCTGGACGATCAACAGGCGCAGGATGAGCAGGATCATGACAAGATCAAGGATGGGGCGGATCGCAAGCCAGATGATCGTGCTCACTTGCAGCCCAGCCGCATCCACAGCGGGTCCGAGGAAGACAAGCCAGGCCAGCGCCACAACGCTCAGGATCAAGATGCTGACATCCAGGACTTCCCGTAGCCGCCCGAAGCTCTCTTCCTGGGATGGCCGGTAGCGAATGATCGCAGCCAACACGCCAAAATAACCAGCTACCATGAAGAGATCCCGCAGGGCAGGCGTCGTAGGTGGCTTGCCCTGGCCCATCCACTGGATCAAGGCTGCAGCATCAGCCAGGGTCCAGATCAGCAGCCCGACGACGAGGTTGCGCCAGACATGTACGGCACCAATATCCTTCATCCGCCGCAGGGCGCGTTCGGCAGCCAATGCCGTTGCGGCCCGGATCCCGAAGACGAGCACCTCTGGGAAGGGACCGCCAACCAGCGCTTCCGGCCTGAAGGTGACCCAGAGGGAATAGAGCGCAATCACAACGACCGCCAGGATCAGCCAGTGCCGTGTATAGAACGAAATCAAGCGCGCTTCAGTTCGCATCGTTCTCGATTGTAGGTGAGGGTTCAGGCGCGGGCAAGATGACTTCTGGTACCCAGACTCAGGCGGCCCCGCTTTTGCGGGGCCGCCTCTTTTGTTAGTCGAAGTCTATCGTCGGTGTAGGCGTCGCCGGAGGCGGCGTCAGTGTTTGCGTCGGAGTTTTTGTAGGAGGATGCGTATTCGTTGGCAGCGGTGTAAAGGTCTGGGTCGGCGTGCGTGTGATGGTCGGCGTCCGGGTCGGTGTATACGTTGCCGTATGGGTCGAGGTCGCCGTCGGCGGCGGGAAGGTCTTAGGTATGGCGGAACTGCTTAAGTTGCAGGACGAGTCGCTGAATTGAATCGTCCACCCGAAGTTATTACTCGATAGGTTGAGGGGGAAGCTGTTTAGTGTTCCACTGAACCCACCATCCCAATCGACATAGATAGTATTACCACCCAAGTTCGTACCCGCATTCAAGCCGAAAGAGGTCGTGGAGGTGTAATCATTCACTGTATAGACCGTACTGCTGTTCCATTGGACGTAATCAACGTACTCACTCCAGCCATAAAGCGTGGAGGCGGTATTCAGCGGGCCCCAATCGAGGGTGATGCCGGTGATGCGCAGGCCAGGGTAGGTTGTGTTATTGATGGTTAGTGACAAACCCGCTGACCCAGCAAAACTTGTGCCTCCGAAACCGACACCCGCGCAGGAGGGCGTATTGGTGGGTGTGGGTGTTAGGGTAATTGTCGGGGTGTTAGTCACGGTGGGGGTGTTGGTGCGGGTAGGAGTCACCGTAGGTGTCGGTGTCACCGTAGGGGTTAGTGTAATCGTAGGGGTTAGTGTAATCGTAGGGGTTAGTGTAATCGTCGGCGTCGGTGTGGACGTGGGCACTGCCCTGAAAAACGCCGAACTGACATCACATTCGTCGTCGAAGGTGAGCGTCGTGCCGTAGTTACCGAAGAGTTCGCTCCCCGGCACACCGCTGAAATCGGCGATCCAGAGAACCGTCGAGTTCGACGCCTGGGGGAAGCTGGCCGGAACGGCTGGACCTTCCATCGTATTCGAAGTGTAATCATTCCCATCGTAGTACGCTGGCCCGTTGAAGGTGAGTTTGTCGACGTACATCGAGGCGCTCATCTCGGTCCAAGTCGTGTTCGAATTCGTCAGGTAGACTGTTTGCGGGTTGCCGTTGTATACAAGCATGTACAACTCTTCGCCTGCAGCACCGTACGCACTCACACTCAAGTTATGACAATTCACCGTCGGTGTTGCGGTCGGTGTAGGCGTATCCGCCACATTAATTGTGAAGAGCACTTCATCGATCACACTTAAAACGCCTTCATCATCGGTGGCGAACGCCTGCATGCGGTGCTGGCCGCTGCTCATCACACCACCGCTTGGCCAAGTCGCAGAACCCGTCGGATGGCTTGAGCAGGGTGCGTTGCCTCCAAATCCACAGTAGGCCTGGGCAAACTCGGTGTGGGTATAAACACGAGTCCATACCGCGCCATTCCAGTAGTCGATGGCGAAGTCGACCTGGGTTATACCTTCGCCATCCGCTCCGATTCCAGCACAAGTGGCCGGATCGGCGTTATCCGGATCGTAGGCGATCGCCTGTGCCGGAACGCTGGCGTTGTACACGCCGCCATTGACCGGTTCGATGATCTGAACGATCGGTGGTACCTTGCACAAGGTTGACGTGGGAAGCGGGGTATCCGTGGGCGGCGGTACAGGCGTATCGGTAGGAATCGTGGTGGCTGTGAAGGTCGGGACCGAGATCGTCGCTGGCAGCCCTACGACGCGCGCGACCCGGAATTGCTCCACAATGCCTTCCCGGCGGGCCGAAAGATGGATGTTGGGCAGCCAGGTGCTGAGGATGGGGACGATAAGCGGGTGTTCGAAATCCACAGTCACAGAGACCCGGTTTCCGGGACCCCCGGGATCTTCGACTTCAGCGTGAGTCGCAATCTCCTCGCACCATGCAGGCAGATGCGAAGGTGTAATGGGTGCATGGTATGTAAACAAGGCTGCGCTGGCGAGATCCTTGTTGGAGCAGACTGAAACTTTAAAGAAGCCGGGCGTCGCCTGTGCGGCGAGCGGGTTGCGCAGGATGGCAACTGCACCACCGGTTGCGGCGTCTTTGATGGAGGGGATGCGTGCGGCGTCCTGCTCGTTGAGATCATCGCATTTCCCACCCGGGAACCCCGAGCAATAGGTATCCTCGAACTCGCCGGTCACGGCGTAGCGTACGCCAAAACGGGCGCCGTTCTCGACAGCCAGCCAGGCGTGCAGCAGGCGCGCCAACTCGATGATGACGAAGAGCAGGAGCAGGAGGATCGGGAGGACGAGTGCGAACTCCACGAGTGTTTGCCCGCGGAACCGCTTTCGGTTTGTTCGGATTGATTTGAATAAGCTGGCTGGCAAGTTGCTCATCATAGGTCTCTCTCAACTAATGAATGATGCGGGTGAAGATACGTGAAGCAATGGCTTCGAATACCTGCAGAAGGCTGGCACCCTGCGGCGCAAAATAGTAGTTCCCGCAGGATACGCCGGTGCCTGTCGAACTGCACGGATCCGTTGACGGGTCTCCATCGTCGCCGATTGCAGCGATGAAACGCAGCAGCTTTTCACCCTGATCTGGTTCACAACCCCCAGCAGAATAGGCGCCACCCGGGCCATCATCACACTTGGTGTTGTTGACCATGTCGTCGCCCAGACCGATCGTAAAAATCACAGCACCCTGGCCAGCGGCGGTGCAGGAGGTCTGTGACGGGTCGAAGGAGTTCGCCTCCGGACAGCCTACGAAATAGCCTTGATCTACGGCTGCGTCCTCCGCGTCATACCCCCACTGACCAAGTCCAATTTCGAAGTCCTCATCCTTACAGAACGGCTGTACCCAGGTTGGCTGGCCAGGTCCCAACGGAGATGGACATACTCGGGTGTGAGGGGGAGGAGATCCTATATCAGTTGCGGTGTTGGCCGAGCCATCGCTGAGCAGGATGAAGATCAGCACGGCTTCCTCCCGCAGGAAGCTGCCGAACTGGCTTCCGCCTACCTGCAGGCCATCGGCAATGTTGGTCGATGTACATAAGCTTGGATCGGGTGGAAACCCAGCGCAGCTGGCTAATTTGAAGACCGTGAGGTTCCCGATGGATGAGATGATTGACGAAGCATCGGAGCTCAAATTAAGTTGGGCGAGTGCGTTTTGGTCGAAGCTGATCACCGCCATTCGGTCGTAAGGGAAGTACAGGCGGTTGACCAGCGCCAGCGCTGCGTCACGTACCTCCTCGAAGGGGTGGCAGCCGCCCTGGACGCCTGGGGCCGTAGTGTTCAGGTCGTTGCAGATATCCGGGTCTCGGTAATAGTCATCGGGCAGATCCCATAACGGGTCTGGATTCGGTCCGGGCGCCCCGGGCCAAAGGTACTGTGATGGAGCGCAGTCATCGATGACCCCGTCACCGTCATCGTCATCCCCATCGTGGCAATCCGCATCATAGGACATCGATTCGGAAGTGTCGATCGCCAGAACGATGTCGACCGAGGCCGCCTCGGAAACGGCGTTGGCCTGGATATCGATCGAGCCCCAGCCGATGATGGGTAGGAACGCGAAGTCAACCGGCATCGTCGCCGTGACACGCACATATTTTCGGGGCACTTCAAGGGCGTCAGCTGGAACCCCACCCCCGCCGTTGGGAGGCCCGTGCCATCCGTTCCCATTTAAGTCTTCCGGGCAGAGATCGATGTCATGATAGGGATTCGTGTTTCCAACCGTTGGGTTGGATAAGTCACATTTAAAGATTTTGGCATCGGCTGGATTGAGGCTGTTCAGATTGATGAACTCGTCTGCCGCGCGTTCGATCTCGTTGTCGGAACGGCCTTCCCGGAATTGGTTGGCGGCTGCCAAGGAGGCCGAGTCGACCGCGCGCCGCAGGTGGCCTATCTGGATGAAAAGGATCCCGGCGTCCACCGTCAGGCCGACGAATGCCGCCAATCCAATGAAAGCCAGTGCGATGAGCACCATCGCCTGGCCGCGCTGCAGCTTGCGCTGCGCCGGGTTAATGGATGGGAGTGGGTGTAGGTTCGGCATGTGGATTTGGCATAATACTGTATGCATACAGAGTAACCGGGTTCGGGACAAAGGCCGTGATCCAGGGTAGACCCATGATCATGTGATATTCATACCAGAGCTCCACCGAGACAAGACCTGTGTTGGGCGCCAATGCATCAAGCTTGGCTTCGATGTCTGTCGTCGTATCCAACTCTGACAACTTATTATTGTAGAGTGAGACTTCCCCGGGGCCTGCTGGAAACCGCTGGGTGACGTGTCCAGCGCTCGCGCCGAAGGCCGAGATGACGATGTCATCGGTGGCAGGGTTAAGAACAATCTGGCCACCGGAGCCGATGTTGATCGACTGCAGTGCAACCGTCTGGGCTCGCAGGTAGAACGCCCAATTAGGATCCGTGTAATTCCCGTTATTGTCGTGCAGCGGATCGTCATTCGCGGCAAAGCGGGCTGATTCGCGTGCTGCATCGATCAGGTCCAGGTAGTAGTTAAGCATGAAACCGAACTCGATCAAGCCCGAAAGCATCATGAGCAGGACCGGGAGCAGGACCATGAACTCAACAATGCTCTGGCCGCGCGACTTCTTTTTCCGTTTCTTGCCGATTGTGTTTTGATGCACTCGATTCATAGTCCCACCAGTCAGCGTATCTCCCTTTTCTGACTTCCTACATTATAAGGTGAGCCAGCTCCGACTCATCTAGTACCGGGGAACCAGCAAGGCAAACTGTCAGCCAGTCGGTACGCCATTGTAACGAAAAACAAACAGGAGGGGAGTTCCTACATACCCAGCAGTCGACCCAGTGTCGTCCATCCCTGGAAATACACCCATAATGAACCAAGAATGAGAAAGGGGCCATAGGGGATCGGCTGGAAGGTCGTATAACGCCGGCGAACGAGCATTACAACGATGATCACGATGCTAATTACACCAGCATAAATGATGCCCCTGAGTAGTGCCTCGATCACCGCCGGAAAACCCACCACAAGCCCGATCAAGGTAGAGAGGGTAACATCACCAAATCCGAGTGCAACCTCATCATTATCCATACCCCTTCGAGCTGAAGTCCAGCGTGCGAAAACTCCACCAAGGACATAGAGCAGGAAAAAAATCCCAAAACCAAGCACCCCCCCGACCAGCGTCCGCCGCCACCCGAGCTCAGGATTGAGTACCCCAATAATGAAAAAGACCAGGGCTGCGGGGATGGTTACGATATGTAGGATCAGTCGCTGCTCGATGTCGATGACTGTAATAAGCAAGAAGACGGCACAGATGATCAAAGCCGGCCAGAAATCCGCAGCGTTGGCCGACCAAATCCAAAGTGCCATGGACCCGATTGCTCCGGTAACTTCGACCACCAGATTTCGTAGGCGCACTCTTGTCCGGCAGTAGTCACATTCTCCTCTGCTCAAGCCAAGCAGGACCAGAGAGGACCATGCTGGAAGCGCTCGTGGTGCACCACACGCAAGGCAATGCGGAGGGGACACACGACGGCTATAGGGTAGGCTGTCAGAAATGGCGTTGATGGACACCCCTAACAGCCATCCCAGGATTCCAGCTATGAAGATCATCGCTGCAGATTATACTGGTCTTTGAGATGGTAGCGAATGGACCCAGGACAGCTTGTAGACAGGTCACAGGTCCGGATGCTAGAATGCTCCGATGATGATCGAGCGCCCAACCCCTGATCGCGATCGACTGAGCATCATGACCGCGCTGGTCTTCCTGACGTATGGTTTGATCCGTATCGTCACCCTCCCCACCCTCAAGATAGAAATGACGGTGTTTGGCCTCCTGGTGCGGATCATCCTCGACACACGTTTGATCATGCTGACGGTGGCTGCCATGCTTACGGCGGCCGGCGCAGATTGGCTGGTTCGATCGCACCCGAAATTCCAACCTGGTCAATCCACCCTGACACACTGGGTCATCCCAGGTATGGCAGCACTCGCAACCGGAGCGATCCTTACCCGGCTGCCCCAGGGATTGGCGCTCTGGATCGGCCTGCCCTTAGGAGCTTTAATTCTCGTGGGCGTGCTCTATGCCGAATTCCTGGCCATCGATCCATCTGATCAACGTTATGGTTTTACCTCCGTTGGATTGAGGACTCTGGCTTACATCTTGCTTGCAGGCACCCTTTTTACGATGCGCGCGACTAACCAGCGTGCGATTTACAGCGTGCCGGCAACAATGTTGGCCATCTCAGCTATCAGCTGGCGGCTGGCGCTTCTCAATTACCGCCAGCCACACACCGCGCTGGTAGATGCGCTCTTGATCGGCTTGGTCGGCTCGCAGATCACGTGGGCGGCTCATTACTGGCCGCTGCCACCGATCCGCCTGGGACTTGCCATTGGGCTGCTGGTTTATATTGGGAATGGGCTGATTGATACGCTGAGGAATGGGCAGATAAGCCGAGGGCTTGTTGTTGAATTTGCAATCCTGGGGGTTATTGGTTACGGAGCTTTGTTCATCCTAACCTGATCTTGCGGCCTCAACCCTACCCTGTGTCGGCCTCTTCCGAGCCTTGCTCATCGTTTTCCGCTGCACGGGCCTTTCTCTTCGCCCTCCAACCAATGAGGCGTTCCTCACCAGCGATCAAGCGTTTGATATTGGGCAAGAGGGCCAGCACAACGATTAGTTCCGCCAATACGCCATAATAAACATAGACCCAGGAGTCCAGGCCTGCTGCCGCGCGGACGGCAAAGACCAGTCCTGCCAGCAGAGGAACCGACATCGTCGCGAGCGAGGCGTATCCGATCCCGAACAGGATCAGCACTGCCAGGAGCAGGATGATCGGACCAGCGGGAACCCATATCCCAACCGTGGCACCGAAAGCGGCTGCTCCCCCTGCCCCGCCCTGAAATTTCAACCGCCCGTCTTCGCGTTCCACCAGAAACAATGAATAGTTGTGGCCGATGATCACCAGAGCCCCGGCAAATACCTCCAGCCAGGCGGAACCCCCGCTAATCCAGCGGGCGAACCGGACAGCTAAGAACGCCTTCAATACATCGAGGGCCGCCGTCGCCAGACCTGCCCAGATACCGGCCACCCGCATCACATTCGTTCCGCCGGTTCTCCCGCTATACCACCTGCGCACGTCCCTGCCTCGCGTCAGGCGTACTACGAGTAGCCCGGAGGGAAACGAACCGAGGAGATAGGCACCGATCAGCCCAGCGGCAGATTGAAATCCTATCGTCATATCTTGCTCCTACTCCACGCTAACGCCTCAGCGCTTCGCGCTGGATGACATACCTTCACTTCAGCTTCTTTATATACTGCCAGCCACCTTGTTTCTTATCAAGCGGATCGGGAAATAGTACCACCTCAGGCTCAAGATCGTTCTGCCAACCAACGAATTGTCACGGGAACGTCTTTCTGGGACGACTCAAGCATGAAAGCCCCTACATGCCAGATCCCACCAAACCTGGAACAGATGAGGTGAGGTACACCTGGATACTGCGCCTGCTCCCGATCCAGTAATGAGGGCGTATCTGATCCATCAGGGTGAGAGTGGTAGATCCCCACCAGATCCAGGCCGTGCGCCTCAAAGTCGTAGAACGCCTCGACCAGATCACTTGGTTCCATCCAGTAACGGTTGGGCGAGTCCAGTCGATTCATGATCGGACGGACGGCATGCACTTCCTGTCCCTGTCCGCCAAGCAAGCCACAACCCTCGAACGGAAGACATCGGTCAAGGTGTTCTTGGATTTCGATCCATTGGCTCTGGCGAAGGTATAGGACTTCCATCAACTCTTACCGCGATTATACAGCACCCACTCGGCTCAAACCGATCGCTCAGAATCCTGCCAACCTTCATGTTAGCGTCAGGTAAGCTTCAGGCATTCGAGCCCATGATTCATTACAATGACTCCGTTCTAACCCTGAGTGACCACTCAAGAAAGGGAGATCCATGGCATCCAGCACCGCCATCAGTATTGAAAGTCTCCACAAACATTATGGTGATGTCTATGCCCTGCGTGGCTTGGACCTGAGCGTAGATCGAGGGGAAATATTCGGATTTCTGGGTCCAAATGGGGCTGGGAAAACCACTACCCTGCGCTGCATGCTCGATCTGATCCGCCCTTCTTCCGGCGAGATCAACGTGCTGGGCATGAACCCGCAGCACGATCCAGTCTGGGTCCGGTCCAGGACAGGCTACCTGCCGGGTGAACTCAACCTAGATGGCAACCTGACCGGCGCGGGTGCACTGCGATACTTCAATCAACTGCGCGGTGGCACAGCAAATACAGAGCGCATAAGCGAACTCGCTGAACGGCTTGAGGTTGATCTCTCCCAACCGATCAAGAATCTATCCCACGGAAACAAGCAGAAGATCGGCTTAATCCAGGCGCTCATGCACGAGCCTGAACTGCTTATGCTCGACGAGCCGACAACCGGGTTGGATCCGCTCATACAGCGCGAGTTGCTGCGCATCCTGCAAGAGTCCCGGCAGGCCGGCCAGACCGTATTCTTTTCGTCCCACATCATCAGCGTCGTAGAACGAATCGCCACGCGGGTGGGCATCATTCGCAATGGCCGCCTGATCGAGGTTGCTGAGACGAAGGACCTGCTCAACCGTGCAGTTCGCAGAGCAACGATTCTCTTTCGTGAACCCGTCGATTCTGCACTCTTCGAAGGCCTCCCGGGCGTGCGTGTGCTCAGCCCTGATAGCGGAAGAACCCTGCTCCTGCAAGTTATGGGCGACATGGATGGGTTGATCAAGCGCCTGGCCGAGCATCCGGTTATCGAGATTGAGACCGAAAGGCCAAGCCTTGAGGAGATTTTCATGACCTACTATTCCACGAGCGAGAGCGAGGTTTGACGATGAAACCCGAATTCACCAGCACACTCCGCAAACAACGAGGCCAGATCATCGGTTGGGGGCTCGCTCTTGCTGGCCTCGGGTTATTGTTGGTTCCCTTTTACAAGAGCATCTTCAACGAGAGCGCTCAAATGATCGAGCTTCTCAAGAGCTACCCCGAGGAGTTCACAGCTTTCTTCGGCGATTTCACCAGCATGAGCACACCCCAAGGGTTCCTGGATATCGAGTTTTTCAGCTTCACGCCCCTCCTGCTTGGCATCTTCGCTGCGCTCGCCGGTTCAGGCCTGATCGTGACCGATGAGGAAAGCGGCAGGCTAGACCTGATCGCTTCCCAACCTCTCAGCCGGGTCCAATTCTTCCTCAGCCGGGGCATGGCATTCGTGATCACTGCAACCGCCATCTGCATGCTCGGGTGGTTGGGGATGGTCATCCCACTCGGAAATAGCGGCATGGATATCACCCCAGGTCAGCTTGCGCTGCCCTTCATCCCATTACTAGCACAGGTGCTGCTGTATGGTTCGCTGGCCCTACTACTGAGCTTACTGCTGCCGTCACGCCGGCTTGCAGCAAGCGTGACCGGGCTTGTGATCGTTGCAGATTTTTTCGTTGAGGGTTTCAGCAACATCATCACGGATCTTAAGCCTTTTGCGAAGTTTCTGCCCAGTCACTACTACCAGGGTGGGTACGCAATGGACGGCCTAGCCGTGGTGCCCGTCTTGAGTTTTCTCGGCATTGCTGCAATATTCAGCCTGCTTGCCCTCTGGCGATACCAGCGACGGGACATTCGCGTCGGTGGCGAGGGGGGCTGGGGTTTCCGTTTACGGAGAAAGCCCGCCCTGTCCGAACCTGCAGCCTAGTTCTTGCAGTGCGTTATTAACCAAAGTGGGGAGGTGCTGGACACCTCCCCATTCTCACTCTCTTCCTAAGGCACTTTGGTCAAGTGATAATCCCGCCTTCGGTTAAACGACGCAGATCTCCCAGCGCCTGTTCGATCTCGGAAATCGAAACCGGCTCTCCATCCTCTCTCCGCTTGAGCTCACCCCTGGCTGCCTTTTCTAACGCTAGCTCCCGGACCGTCCGCCCACTGGCAAGTGCCTGCTTAACGAGTTCAGCACCGGTGGAATAGCCGAGGATCGGGTTCAACGCAGTCACCACGATCGCGTTCCGCTCAAGCCAGCTAGCGGCTTGCTCGCGATTAGCCTCCAGGCCCAGCAAACCCTTCTGCGTGAAGGCGCGCACTGACCCGATCAATACCTGCATCATCTCGAACAAGTTATGGGCGATAATCGGCATCATGACATTCAACTCGAGCTGGCCCGCCTGCGCTGCCAGGCTGACCGTCGTATCACAGCCGATCAGATGGTACATGCTCATGTTGAGCATCTCCGCCATGACCGGATTCACCTTGCCAGGCATGATACTGGAACCTGGCTGGACAGCAGGAAAGGTAATCTCGTGCAGGCCGGTCGCAGGACCAGATGCTAGAAGCCGCAAATCGTTGCATATCCGGGTCAGCGTAATTGCCAGCGTACGCATCGCTGCTGAGAAATCAGCCATATCTGCCATTGACTGCATGCTCTCGAACAAGTTATCGGAGAGAGTTAGATCGAATCCGGTCATGGCCGAAAGACTGACGACAATCATGACCGGATAGTCGCGAGGAGCGTTTAACCCTGTCCCGGCCGCAGTCCCTCCAATCCCAAGCCGGCGTAATCCAGCTGCACTGCGCTCGATCCGATCAATATCACGCTCGACAGCTTTGCTGTATCCACCGAATTCCTGGCCGAGCCGTACCGGGACGGCATCCTGAAGGTGGGTCCTGCCAGATTTGAGCACATCATCGAACTCGCTGCTCTTTTCATGCAGAGCAGCACGCAACGCGCGCAGCTCTCTGAGCAGCTCATCTAACCTCCATAAACAACCGAGCCGGATGGCGGTAGGGATGGTGTCATTGGTCGATTGGGCCATGTTCACGTGATCATTGGGATGGACGAGGTATTCACCCGGCCGCCCACCCAGGATCTGTGTTGCCCGGTTGGCCAGGACCTCGTTCATATTCATGTTGTGACTTGTGCCGGCGCCGGCCTGGAAGGGATCGACGATAAACTCCTGATCCCACATGCCGTCCATGACCTCTTGTGCAGCTTGGATGATAGCCTGCGCGTTGAGTTCAGAGAGAAAACCGAGTGCCAGGTTAACTTCCGCAGCAGCGGATTTAATCAATGCCATGGACCAGATGAAGGCTCGCCATGGCCTTAAACCCGAGACGGGAAAGTTCTCTGCTGCCCGTGCTGTTTGAGCCCCGTACAGGGCGTCCGCAGGTACCTTGATCTCACCGAGCGAATCATGTTCGATCCGGAATTCTGAGCTTTGCGCCACGCCTCCCCTCCCTCATCCCTACCAGGTTCTCAATAACCGTCCCTCACCAGGGTAGAAAAAGAGGGAGCCTTCCGGCTCCCTCCCTCTCAAGCTGAACTACTTATGTTACGCGTCTAGGGCGCCGTAACCGGGGCCACCCTGGAAGAAATCGTAATTCGGTTTAATATCCGGAGTAAGGTCAACGACCTCGCCAGCCTCAAGAACACGTGTGTGCTCGAGGTGTACAGCATCTCCATGATGATTCTCGCCATCATACACAGTGTCAAACCCAGCCGTGCCTGCTGGCATACTGAGAGCCTCGCCACCCTTGGCGGCGTAATCCGCTGGGACCTCGTCTTCGGTGAAGATAGCCTCAAAAGGGCACTCCGGAATGCAGGCACCACAATCGATGCAGGTATCTGGATCGATGTAATACCAGGGCCATTGGTCGACAGGCTTCCCGGGTATGATGCACTCGACCGGGCACACGTCGACGCAACCAGAGTCGCGCAGGCATAAACTGGTGATAATGTGTGTCATGTAGGTATCCTCCAGGATGTAAGCTATTGAAACGTGACTACCCCTACGCCGACGCTGCTGATCCTATTCAGGCGGCGAAGTTCTTTGCGACCGCATCCCAGTTGACGACGTTCCACCATGCAGCTATGTAATCTGGTCGGCGGTTTTGATACTTTAGGTAATAGGCATGCTCCCAGACATCCAGCCCTAGCACAGGCTTAAGACCTGCAGAGATGGGTGAATCCTGATTCGCTGTCGAGAGCACCTGCAGTTTACCAGCGCTATCAGCGGCCAGCCATGCCCATCCACTTCCAAACCGAGTGGCCGCGGCATTTGAAAACTCAGATTTAAAAGTCTCGAAACTACCGAATGCTGCTTTGATACCTTCCGCCAGCTCACTACCGGGTTCGCCGCCTGCACCAGGTGCCATGATCTTCCAGAACAATGTGTGGTTGGCATGTCCTCCGCCGTTGTTGCGGATTGCTCCGCGCACGGCTTCGGGAAGTGCATTCAAATCTGAAAGCAGGGATTGTATCGACTTGTCTTGAAGTTCTGGGTAACTTTCAAGCGCTGCGTTGGTCTTGCTAACGTAGCCAGCGTGGTGCTTTGAGTGATGAATTTCCATCGTGCGAGCATCGATATGGGGTTCCAATGCATCGTACGGATAGTCTAACTTAGGGAGTTCAAAAGCCATGATGTATACTCCTCCTTGAGCAAATCATACCAGTAAAGCGGACACATGTTAACAGGCTACAGAATCGACACACCTGCCTATACGCAAAGGAATTCTAGTCTCCAGCGTCGGCATTTGTCAAGACGACCTCACAGGGTTAGGGCCGTATGGGACAATTGAAGGCGGTCAGCAGGTCGGAGAGCCGGATCATGCCTCCCCCAGGATTGATTCTGCTCGTTGGCATCCTTGCCGCTTCCACTTCATCGATCCTGATCCGCTTTGCCCAACATGAGGTCGATTCGCTAGTCATCGCGGCCTACCGTTTAAGCCTGGCGTCAATCATCTTACTCCCCTTCCAGGTGCGTAGGTCGCGATTTTCTCCCAGGGGGAGCTCGAAGGTAAATCATGGTCTGCTGCTGCTATCGGGCTTGTTCCTGGCAGCTCACTTTGCAACTTGGATAAGCTCTCTCGAATTCACCAACGTCACCAGCTCGGTTGTCATTGTCCAGACCTCGCCACTCTTCGTATCACTCCTTTCACCTCTGCTGCTGGGCGAACGGCCAGCGCGCGCAACCTGGATCGGCCTGGCGGTAGCAATCCTTGGAAGCGTCTTAATTGCTGCCAGCGATCTATGCCCGGATCTACAACTCACCTCATGCCTCAACGCAGCAGGAACTTACAATCCATCTGCCCTGGTCGGCAATGGCCTTGCTCTCTTAGGAGCGCTTTCAGGTGCGGGTTATCTCATCATTGGGCGTCGTCTTCGGCGGAGTATCGATCTGCTACCCTATATCACCTGGGTGTACGGAATTGCAGCAATCTCCCTCTTGATTCTGGTGCTCATGCTGGGTTTGCCGCTCTTTGGCTTCTCGTTCGAGACGTACCTTTGGTTGCTCTTGCTGGCATTGTTCCCCCAACTCCTCGCCCACTCAAGCTACAATTGGGCGCTTAGATACCTGTCCGCCGCCTCGGTTTCGATCAGCTTGCTCGGTGAACCACTGGCAGCATCCGTCCTGGCATTCCTGATACTCAAGGAAACCCCAGGAGTTGCCCTTCTGGCTGGAGCAGCGCTCGTGCTGGGTGGTATCATTCTCGCTATAAGAAAACGTTCCCTCCCGCCTGAGACCGGCAGCACGACACCTGGTGGACAGGCGACGTAAGGAGACTAGAATGCAGATTCGTTGTTTTCGTTGTGGATGGAGTTTTGCGATCAAGAAAGATGAAATCGCCTTTGCCGTTGAAGCACTTACTGAGAGCGGCGGCAATCACTACGATACCCGTTGTCCCCGCTGCCGGCATACAAACCGTGTTTCGCTCGAGCAGCTTAAATCCCTTGTCCCCTCCCCGGTTGAGGAAGAGGAAAAAGACAGCGATTAGCCAACACCTCCAACAAACCGCATTACTTTCGATAAGCCTCGCCTTGCTTGCGACTGCTTGCGGGGTACAGGCACCAGTTGAGCCTCCTGCCGAAACGCGCCTGCTCACGTTAGATCCGCTGGATTCAATATCACCCCAGCTCGAACTGATCGGATTATCCACCTCGTACAATGCAATTGGTCAGCGTTTCAGCGTCGAATTCTTTGATCTCAACTTTGAACACAGCCCCGAAGTTACTTTCGAGCTTGATCTCTGGCCTGACCCTGGGCTGCAGCCGGGGGAACCCGGAGATTGGGATATCCACCTAGAATGTGCACCGGGGAGGATCCTCGAATTCACAAGCCACCTGCCTGAATCAGAAGCTATCGAGATTCCGGTCATCGCATGGGATGAGGCACACGATTTCCTGCAGGTGACCATTGCTCACTTGCACCAACTGCATTCTGCGCCATTCCTTATCCGGGTTAAAGTCCGTGAGCCAGGTACGCAAACAGTAGCAGATGTCTTAGGTCCGGTGCCATCCGATGCACGCGAAAACCGTACGGCAGAGCTCTTACTCGTCTTCTGGAACAGCTTTTCCGCCAACACGCCGGCAGAAGCGCTGCGAAGCTGGGACGGCGCGCACAGCGGGCCTGCGGGTGAGCGGTTTGGTTTGAGCCACCTGCTCGAAGCTGTCCAAGAATTCTCGTTGCCAATCACGCTCCTAGACTTAAACTCTCCGACAAGCCTGGCCGGTCTGGAATTTCTTGGCCACCTCTCCAGCGTACATTCCTTGCAGGAGCAAGGCTTGCTCAGCCTCCCACAAAGTCTGCCTGAATACTTCAGCCCTGGCATTCAGACAAGAATGCTCACCGAGCAGATCATCTCTGCGCGGCATGAAGTCTCCCGTGCGTATGGCCTGCTGCCCTCCCAATGGATCAGCTTACAGGATCCTTACCTGAGTGTTGAAACGCTAACTTCGCTCCCTCATACAGGATTGAGCGGCCTGCTGTCCGGTATTACACCACTGACAAACCCGGCATCGTCCTCCCGGGTGTATGAGGCTGCTGGGCTTACGATTCTCCCCCGACCACGTACAGATACAGCACAATCCGCTGGGCATGCTGGTGGGCTGAGTCTGGATTGGAGACAGGCGCTCCTCCAAATTGCGCTGGACAACAAACCAGGCACGTTCATCATCCTCGGCGGGAGTTTCGGCGACACGTTCTGGGGCGACCCTAACGTTGTGCACGACACATTCGCCTGGCTTAATGCCCACCCGTGGATCCGCGTCCTGAGCCTAGAAAAGCTTTCTCGAAGCGCAGCTCCTTCTCAACCTTTCGACCCTGCGCAGGATAAAGAAACTCACGCCGCCGCGACATACGACGAACAACCCAGCATCTATGAGCCCGGTCAAGATCCGATCAGCGATATGGCTCTGGATCTCCAAGCTCGCACCCTGGCCAGCCGAGTCTGCATTGGTGAAGAAATGCCTGGCTGGGATGATTTCTGGGCCAAATGCGATTCCGAGCTGGAGGCAAGGCGCGATCGTCTTCGAGCGTTTGCTGCCCCGACTGTTTCCATGCTCGTCTTTGCGAGCGAATGGGCACAGTCCTCAGCATGCTCCGGAAGAGAACTAACAACTTTATCTACTCTCATGGATACCGATGGTGATGGTGAACAGGAGGCCGTTCTGCGCAGCGACCGCATCCTGGCGATCATCGATCCACAGGGCGGACGTCTGGTTGGCCTCTTCGGATGCAAACAGGGATTTCCACCAACGACGATTGTCAGCCCACGCGCGAGCTCTGCGATTGGATTAAGCGATCCGAGTCAGTGGTCCTTCCAACATGGGGAAATCGGTGAATGGGCCGAGCCGTTTCTTAATGGCGGGTTCGTCTTCCCCCGTGATGCCGGGATGACCTTCGATCTGGAGCAGACACAAGAGGGGGTCCAGGTCACCCATCCAGATGGGGATTACCAGATTCACTACACTCTCCACCACGATAAACTACGGGTCACGCTAAATGGATATACTCGTGGGTCAAGGTCGATTGAGCTCCCTTTTTCCCTCGCTCCCGAACGCCTCCTGCAACCAGGGTTCATGTTGGATTACCAGCTAGATAGGGGTCCAGATGGATTCAGACTCGGACTCAATTCCAGACTTCAGCTGGACGTCTTAGTTTCAGCCTCTGCGTGGCAGGTGGACAGCTTTCTCGACTCCCCGGCTCCGACGATGAAAGCCGAAGATCCAAATCTTGAGGCGCCACCCGGTCACTATCTACCGTTCCCATTTACGCTGCTAACTTTCACGCTTGATGACTATGCGAAAAGTTCAATTGTGCTTAAAATTCAATAGCTCTCTGCCTATAACGAAGAATAATATCCTTTGGATTTCCACGTGCATCCGGGAGGGCTCAGATGGTGACTGACTATACTACCGTGATAGGCGTCGATCAGCTCGTAGAAAACCTCGATAACCCGGACTGGATCATTCTAGACTGCCGCTTTGATCTTTCATCACCTGGTATCGGCCGGGAGCAGTACCTGGCTGGCCACATCCCCGGTGCTCAATATGTACATTTAAACGAAGACCTGAGCAGCCCGATCACAGCTGTCTCCGGCCGTCATCCGCTCCCCGAGCCCGAGGCGCTTGCCGGGACTTTTTCCAGGCTTGGCATCGATCCTTCAATCCAGGTTGTTGCCTATGATGCCGACGGAGGCGGCTTCGCTGCCCGTCTGTGGTGGTGCTTACAGTATGCAGGTCACGCTGCAGTCGCCGTATTGGATGGCGGATACCCGGCCTGGCTGAGAGCGGGTCTTGAGCATGAATCTGCAAATGAAGTCGCGCCAACCCGTCAATTTCAACTACAGCCACGAATGGAACTGCGGATCGATACGGATGCCATCCTGAGTCAGCTTGGAGACAGTAGCAAGATCCTTCTCGACTCGAGGGCTGCTGAACGATACAGGGGAGAGGAGGAACCCATCGATGCCCTCCCCGGGCATATTCCAGGGGCAATCAACCGGCACTGGCAGGACAATCTCAAACCGGATGGAACATGGAAGGATCCTGGCAGCTTGAGGCGAGAATTCGAAATAATCCTGGACCAAAGATCGCCCGGACAGTTGGCCGCCTACTGCGGCTCAGGCGTAACTGCCTGCCAAAACATCTTATCTATGGCCTACGCAGGCTTTGAGGGCATGAAACTGTATCCCGGGTCGTGGTCGGAGTGGATCCGCGATCCCGCTCGACCCATCGTGAGCCCGGGTAGGCTCAACCCAATCGAGCCCTCACACTCAGGATAGGAGCTACGCAGACCTGCAGCCCGAGGTGGAATAGCGAAGAGGCAGCAGCCCTCGATCCCCACGATTGTTTATGTCACCCAGGTACTTGGTTCAGACCGATCTTGCAGCGATGGCCAGGATCTTGCTCAGACTCACTCCGCTGGATATAAAGCGCCCAGAACCATTGCCCCCAGAGCCTTGGCTTGCTGGAAGGCGTGTGTATCTTCAACTCCAAAGACTTCCACATCCATGTAGATATCCCAGAGTTGTATATGCAGTCCATTCCAGATTTCAGATCCGCTCCCGCCCCAGAATGCCGCATCTCCAACAGCCTCGATCCGTTTCGTCTGACCACCCCCGATCTCACGCCCTTCGAAAAGCTGCTGTACAGAATAATCGTTGTCGATTAAAAAGCTTGCCATGCCTTCAGCATAGACAATACTCAAGCGTGCGAGGAGAAGATTTGGATCCCCAGGTGCAGTGAAGGAGCAGATGCTCTCCCCTAGAGGATTGTCGGATATGGATTGATCTCCTGGGCCAATCTCCTGACCAAGGGCAGCCGAGACCTGCTCAGAGGTCAATAGCTCACAGGCCGGAACAGGGTTGGTCGGTCTGGTCCGATCTGGCTCGTAACGGATACCACCCAATTCGCGCTGGTCGGGTGGGCCTTCCGGGTTGGCAGTAAAAGTCCCGGTTACAAAAACTACAGTCAGGATCACTAGGAATAGAATTGCGCCTCCCAGAATGATCCAGGTCGAGCGTGGCATTGGCTGAGATCTCATTTGCTAACCTCCCTGTCTGGAAGAGGGGTTGGAATTGACGATGAACTTAAGGATGTGCAAGTATGGATGCATTGTAGGATAAGCAGCCGTGAATGAAAAGGTGCATCATGATCCCGAAGCTGGCATCGCCGGGGCGGTTCGCCCGACGCGGAAAATCCTTATTGATTCATCCATCCGGCGAGGAAGGCGATCCCTGCCAGTGCGAAGAAGACGAATTCAAAGCCAGCTTGGTCGGCAATCGTCCCACTTACCACTGCACCGATCGAACCGCTCGCGAAAGTGAACCCCAGGATCAGACCGGAGGCGACCGCTCTGCCCAAAAACGAAAAATTAAGATGTGGCGATGTTCTCGATGTTCGCCAAATGATGCTGACCTCGGCGGGTTGCCTCTGATGTGCCAGCCGGATGGAACGCACCAGAGCCAAGCGCCGTTCCCATGAGAAAAATGAGGGCGGCCGTGCCCGGAAGGATCAAGGCCAGGGCGAAGGCCAGCGACATAAAGAGCACTCCCCCGGCAGCCAACCGGCGGGTGCCTAACTTATCTGCCAACCACCCAAAAGCTGGCTGGGAGAGCGATCTTGATAAACTGTAGATCATGCTCAACAAACCAATCATCGCATTGTTGAGACCAAGCGGGATGCTGAGCAACACAAGCAGCAGAGGATATTGGCTATTTACCAGATCAACAAGGAAGTGGGCCAGGCTGGCGGCGAAGAAAGAGCGATCCCGGAGCAAGCTCATCGATAAAGCTTATTTGTTTCCATGTAAGCGCGCACAGCAGGCGTCGTGAAATATCGATAGCTGCGATTTGCCTGTACGCGCTCCCTGATCACTTCACCAGAGATTTCAACCATCGGCACCTTAAGAAAGGTCACTTTTCTTTCCAGAGCAGGAAATTGCTCGGTGAGTTGGCCCAGATCAACCTCGACCTGCGGTCTGAGCATAACCGCGATTTTATCCGTAAGCTTGATGAAGGTCCCCGGTTCGTTCCATGTAGGCAAATCGCGCAGGGAGTCACTCCCCATCAGGAACACGAGTTCGGATCCTGGATTTTCATCAGCCAGCCAGGAAAGTGTGCCATGGCTGAAGTGTGGAGGTAGGCGATCGATGTCGGCACGCGAAATTTGAAACCCAGGATTATCTTCGATTGCCAGTGCAACCATCGCAAGCCGGTGATTTAGATCTGAAATTGGCCAATCGGGTTTATGCGGTGGTCTACCAGTGACCACCCACAACACCCGGTCCAGTCCGAGTTGAGAACGGGCTTCCTCGGCAAGGATGAGGTGCCCTAGATGGGGTGGGTCAAACGTGCCTCCGAATACGCCGATCAAGTCAGCCATTCGAGTTCGTGTTCTCCGATCCGAACAGTATCCCCCGTTTCAACTCCCGCCTGGCGCAACGCGTCCTCGATCCCAAGATTTCCCAGCAACCGTTGAAAGCGACGCACGGCTTCATCGTACTGCCAGTAAGTCATCGCAGCTGCCCGCTCAATCGCCCCCCCGCTCAAGCGCCAGGCGCCATCCGGGTCGCGGCTGATTTCGAACGAAGGCGTCTGCTCGTACCGGTAGACAGGTACTTCCTCGGGTGTGTCGGGGGTCTCTTCAAGCTGATCAAGCGCATGCAGCGCGGCGAAAAGAAGTTCCCGCAGCCCGTTGCGGGCGAGGG
This sequence comes from Anaerolineales bacterium, assembly GCA_034430615.1. GTDB lineage: Bacteria > Chloroflexota > Anaerolineae > Anaerolineales > E44-bin32 > E44-bin32. The sequence continues at coordinate 22,850 of DAOUEJ010000100.1, forward strand.
CCGATACGGGAAAGATCTTGTGGCCATATGCCTGAAATGACCGGGAGAGATCCTCTAAACGTTCAGCAACCTGGGGCAGATCAATTTTATTCAGCGCGACAATTTGCGGCTTTTCGACCAGCTCGGGGTCGAACAAAGCCAGTTCTGCGTTGACTTGTGAAAAATCTGCGAGGGGATCCTGTGAAGCACCATCGAGCATATGGATCAAGACCCGGGTGCGCTGGATATGGCGCAAGAACTGCGAGCCGAGGCCGACGCCCTCATGCGCACCCTCGATTAGCCCGGGGATATCTGCCAAGATAAGAGTTCGTTCACCATCGAGATCTGCTACGCCAAGATTCGGCTGAAGGGTTGTAAATGGATAGTCTGCGATCTTCGGGCGGGCGTTTGTAACCGCTGCAAGCAGCGTCGATTTTCCTGCATTTGGCAAGCCAATGATGCCAACGTCGGCAATCAATCGCAACTCCAGGTAAATCCAGCGTTCCGCCCCTGGTTCTCCCTTCTCAGCCATGTAGGGTGCCTGGTTGCGTGAGGTCGCGAAGCGAGCATTTCCACGCCCCCCCCGACCGCCAGGCATAATCACGATCTGCTCTCCAGCTTCAACCAGGTCAGCAATTAGTTCCCCGTCCCTTTCAACCCTCACCTGCGTACCTGGTGGAACCAGGAGCAGGAGGTCTTCTCCATCCGCGCCGGTCTTGTTGCTTGGACCACCGGACCTCCCGTCCTCGGCCTTGTAATGTCTTTTTCGGCGGAAGGGAGCCAAGCTGTTAAGGTGTGGGCCAACCTGGAAGATGATGTCCCCGCCATGTCCACCGTCACCCCCGTCAGGTCCACCCCGGGGGATGTACTTTTCGCGACGAAAGTGGACGACGCCGTCGCCACCCTTCCCCGATGCAAGATGAATACGTACCTCGTCCAGGAACATACAGTCTTAGCCCTCATCCACGAAAGATCAAGCCATTATACCGTCGAGAAAGGTTGATTTCTTCCAGACATCGAGTTGCCAGCACTGTATCCTTGTGTTAAATTTGTCCCATCCTCTCGTCCTTCGCCAGGAGGTATGCATGGCGTCATCCAATGTGCCAGACATTGTTGTCGGGCGTTTACCGCTTTACCTTCGAGCCCTTACGCAAATGTCCGAAGAGGGAAGGGAAATCAGCTCATCCCAGGAATTGGGTGGGCGGCTGGGAATCTCTTCTGCACAGATTCGAAAGGACTTGTCCCAGTTTGGCGAATTTGGCAAGCAGGGAACGGGTTACAACATTTCCTACTTGATCGAGCAACTCCGCAAGATCCTCAGGCTTGACCACCCATGGGAGGTTGTCCTTGTGGGCGCCGGCGATCTGGGATCTGCTATAGCCAACTACGCTGGTTTCTTCGACCGAGGATTCCGGATCACTCAGGTATACGACAACGATCCTGAGAAGGTGGGGACGCGCGTAGGGGCATTCATCGTTCACGATACACGGATCATGGGAGCGGAAGTCAAGCGTGAGAACCTGAAGGTCGCCATGCTTGCCGTGCCGGCCGCCTTTGCTCAGGAGGTCTCCGAAAAGCTGGTGGAAGCTGGCATCAAGGCCATACTTTGCTACGCTCCCATCTCACTCTCGCTTCCCGAATCGATCCAGGTACAGTATATCGATCCCTCCCTCCACCTGCAGCATATGACCTACTACCTGCCCTAGCACGTGGATTTGCGTGGGACATAATAAAACCGGACGTCGGATGACGCCCGGTTCTCTTTTTTCGTCACACACGATTAGCTCAAACCGATGGCAGGCTCCGGCGCAACCGTTCAAGCATGCCCAGCGCTTTATAGGCTCCCTTTGCGGCACATACCACCGGTTCTTCGGCCAGGTAGGCTGGAACGCCTGTCTCGCGCGTGAGCCACTTGTCGATCCCACGCAGCAGTGCGCTCCCCCCGCAGATCACCATTCCACGATCGATGATATCAGAGGACAGCTCGGGCGGCGTCTTCTCGAGCACATTACGGATGGAGACGACCATCAGTTGTAGTGTTTCCTGTAAAGCTTCCACGATTTCGCTCGTGGTCATGTTGATCGGTCGAGGCAACCCTGTTACTTGATCCTGGCCCTGGATCTCAATCGTCCTTTCCTCATCCTGCGGAATAGCCGCTCCGATCCTGATCTTAGCCTCTTCCGCCGTCCGCTGACCTATGATTAAGCCATATTTCTTGCGAACATAAGTCGCGATAGCATCATCAAGCTTAAGCCCACCCATGCGGACGGCATCCGAGGCGACCAAACCGCTCATGGCGATCACAGCAGCCTGCGTCACACCACCCCCTAAACCTACAACCATGTTGCCAGAGGGTGTTGCTATCGGCAGGCCGACACCAATCGCAGCAGCAAGCGGCTCCTGGATCAGGTGAACATCGCGGCATCCAGCTTGCAGGGTTGCCTCATGCACTGCCCGGCTTTCCACACTCGTGACACCCAACGGCACGGTGATCATCACCCGGGGTTTGAAAAGCCGCGTCGGACCTGATACTTTTTCGATGAAATGACCGAGCATGCGGTGAGTGACTTCAAAATCCGCAATTACACCTTCTCGCAAGGGCCTCGAGACTTCGATCGACTCCGGAACACGACCATCCATCTCACGCGCTGAATGGCCAACATCCACGATCTTTAATTCTTCGATATCGATGGCGACAACCGTCGGCTCGTGAAGGATGATCTCATCGTCTTCACAAATGAGGGTGTTTATCGTACCCAGGTCGATCCCCAGATCCTTGCCAAAAAGTGGCATTATTTGGAGTCCTGCTCACTCCGGGACGATCCGACTCGAGATGAATACTTGCGGTAGCGGCGAATGGCTTCCAGCCGCAGCGTGGAACGTCTCAGTGCTGCCTGGATGCGTAGATACTCGTCGGTATCGGGTGGAGGTCCTTCCTCAAGCATCTTTTCGGCGCGCTTCCGGGCATCTTCGGCCCGCTGCTCATCAATCTGATCCAGGTTCTCACCCACATCCGCCAAGACCGTGACGATATCCGGGCGAACCTCAAGGATGCCCCCGGCGATCGTAAAGAGAGTTTCATTCCCCTGATATCGTACGCGCAGGATGCCGAAGTTTAACGTCGTGAGCAGAGGCGCATGGTTGGGAAGGATACCCATCTCACCCTCCGTCCCAGGGGCGACAACAATATCCGCTGGCCCTTCGAAGAGGAGCTTATCCTGCGTCACGACTTCACATTGGATTGGCATCAAGTCACATCCCCTGCACGCAGCTCAGCCCTCGAGCTTCTCGGCCCTATCTACAGCCTCGTCGATCGTCCCGACCATCATAAAGGCTTGTTCCGGCAAACCGTCATGCTTGCCTTCCAGGATCTCCTTGAAACCGCGCACTGTCTCACGCAGGGCAACGTACCGCCCTTCCTGTCCGGTGAACTGCTCTGCGACAAACATGGGTTGGGAGAAGAAGCGTTCGATCTTCCTTGCCCTGGATACCACCATCTTGTCTTCCTCGCTTAGTTCTTCGATCCCAAGGATTGCGATGATGTCCTGTAGATCCTTGTAGCGTTGGAGAACCTGCTGAGCATCCCGGGCTACCGTGTAGTGTTCCTCCCCGACGACCTGGGGATCGAGGATGCGCGAGGTAGAGGCTAGCGGATCGACTGCCGGGTAAATGCCCTTTTCAGCGATAGGGCGTTCAAGCGCGATCGTAGCATCAAGATGGGTGAATGTGGTCACAGGTGCCGGATCGGAGTAGTCATCCGCCGGCACATAGATCGCCTGCATGGACGTAATCGATCCGCTCCGGGTTGACGTAATGCGTTCCTGCAGTTCACCCATCTCGGTCGCCAGGGTGGGCTGGTAACCCACAGCCGAAGGCATGCGGCCCAGCAGCGCCGAGACCTCGGAACCCGACATGCTGAATCGGAAAATATTATCAATAAAGAGCAGGACGTCCCGGCCTTGATCGCGGAAGTACTCTGCCATCGTCAACGCCGTCAGCCCAACTCTCAAGCGCACTCCGGGGGGCTCATTCATCTGCCCGTAGACCAGGACTGTGTCCGGGAGCACCCCCGATTCAATCATCTCCCTGTACATCTGGGTGCCTTCACGAGTGCGTTCCCCTACGCCGGCAAACACTGAATTCCCCTGGTGCACTGTGGCAATGGAGCGAATCAGCTCCTGGATGATGATCGTCTTACCGACACCTGCCCCCCCGAAGATACCGGTCTTCCCACCACGCGTGAAGGGCGCGATAAGGTCGATTACTTTCAATCCGGTCTCAAAAACCTCGACGCGTGTTGACTGCTCGTCGAAGGCCGGGGCCGGGCGGTGAATGGGGTAGTACGTCGTTGCCTCGACCGGCCCCAATCCGTCAATAGGTTGGCCAAGGACGTTGAACATCCTGCCTAATGTTGATTCCCCAACAGGGACGGTGATCGGCGCACCGGTCATATCCGCATCAACCCCGCGTTGTAAGCCATCCGTGCTGTCCATGGCAACGGTTCGTACGCCGCGATGGCCCAGGTGTCGCTGGACCTCCAGCACGAGCGGTTTTTCGCCCTCGCGCGGGATCTCAATGGCTTCATACACTTCAGGCATCGCGCCGTGTGGAAATTCGCAATCGACGACCGCACCCTGGATCTGGACGACCTTGCCCGTTGCTCCTGCCATACTAACCTCCACACTCCATTGGATCTACCATCAGGCCTGGGAGAGCGCTTCGGCTCCACCGGCAATATCGAGCATATCGCTCGTGATTGCCTGCTGGCGCGCCTTGTTGTACTCAAGACGGAGCGCACCGCTCAGCTCCATCGCGTTATCGGTTGCATTGCGCATGGCCACCATGCGTGCCGCATGCTCACTGGCCAGCGATTCGGTTATCGCCTGAAAGATCTGCAGTTCTGTCAGGCTGGGAACGATGCTGTTGATAAGCTCCTGCTGGCCAGGCTCGTAGATATAGGCCGGTTCAGGCCCTTGCTCGGGATGCCGGGGCTTGACGTCCGCCTGATCAGAACCGAGCGGGAGTTCCTCGAACGACAGAGGTAGCAGTTGCTTATGCCGTGGCACTTGACGAAGCAAGTTAATGAAATCGGTATAGACCAGGATGACCTGGTCAGCCTTGCCAGATAGATACTCATCCATCACCAGCCGGCCGATGGCCGAGACATCGGCAACCGTCGGTTCAGAGGGAAGTTTGCTGAATTCCGCTACAACATTCTTCCGGCGGCGGAAGAGCATATCACGGCCCTTACGCCCGACAGCAACGTAGCTGACCTCTGCTGGTGCTTCGGCAAAACTCTGCAGTGTGTAGCGCATTACGTTCGTGTTGTATGCTCCCGCAAGACCTCTATCACCGCTGATGAGAACAACGAGAATATGATTAACGGTTTCCCGGGCAGTCATGAAGGGGTGAACAATTCCATGCGCAGGTTGCCTGGATAAATGGCGAAGCACCTGCCAGGCCTTATCAGCGTAGGGCCGGGTCTGCATCACACGGGCTTCTGCCTTCCGCACCCGACTGGCACTTACCGCCTCGAGTGCACGTGTGACTTGAGCGATATTGTCGACGCTGCGGATGCGCATCCGCATTTCACGGGCTGATGCCATCTGGCTGATCCTTGTTCGCTTTGGCTATGTTTGCCAGGTCCGGTTGAAATCCCCGATCGCGGCTTCAAGCTTGGAGCGGGTCTCGTCGCTGATGATTTTCTTTTCAGTGATATCGCTCAAAAGTTCTGGGCGGGCCGACTCCAGGTTTCGGATCAGGGCTGCCTCCCAAGTGCTAATCTGGTCAACCGGTATTCGGTCTGCATATCCATTGGTCACGGCAAACAGCACGGCTACTTGATGCGCAAGTTCGACCGGCTGGTATTGAGGCTGCTTTAGGACTTCCTGTAACCGCTGACCCCGGCCGAGCTGGTCCTGGGTTGCCTTATCCAGGTCAGATCCGAATTGGGCAAACGCAGCAACTTCACGGTAGGAAGCCATGTCCAGTCGCAGCCTACCCGCAACCTGACGGATCGCCTTCGTTTGGGCATCGCCACCCACCCGTGAAACGGAGAGACCAGCGTTAATCGCAGGGCGAATGCCGGCATTGAACAGATCGCTCTCGAGGTAAATCTGTCCGTCGGTGATCGAAATCACGTTTGTCGGGACATAGGCTGATACATCTCCGAGCAAGGTTTCAATAATGGGGAGCGCAGTAAGCGAGCCTCCGCTGCCTTTAACCTTGGCAACCCGCAAGCCGTTCTTTTCCTGCATGGCTTCGAGCGCCATCTTTGCGTTGTGCTTCGCGAGTGGTCCGCTGTAAACCGTCCCATCTACAGCATCTTTTACATTCGCTTCGCCATCACCTTCCTGTTGCACGATGACAAAATCATCTGCCAATCGGACAGCACGTTCCAACAGGCGGCTGTGAAGGTAGAAGACATCACCCGGATATGCTTCGCGGCCGGGCGGGCGTCGAAGCAGCAGTGAAACCTGGCGGTATGCCCAGGCATGCTTGCTCAGATCGTCATACACGGCAAGCGCATCCAGGCCGCGCTCCGCAAAATCCTCTCCCATCGCACATCCTGAATAAGGCGCCAGATACTGGAGCGCGGCCGGGTCATCTGCCGCGGCTACGACGACGATGGTATGTTCCATCGCCCCGAAGCGTTCCAGAAGCGCGACCGTCCGGGCAACGGCAGCCAGTTTTTGCCCGATGGCGACGTAGATGCAAATCAGATCTTTGCCCTTCTGATTGAGGATGGTGTCGACGGCGATGGCAGTTTTCCCGGTCTGGCGGTCGCCGATAATGAGCTCGCGCTGGCCGCGACCAATGGGGATCATGGTATCGATCGCCTTGATCCCGGTCTGGACCGGCGTATCAACGTCCTTCCTGGCGATCACGCCAGGTGCGATCCGCTCAACTGGACGATAGCGCTCAAACTGGAGCGGTCCTTTTCCATCCAGTGGTTGACCAAGTGCGTTGACAACCCGCCCAATCAATCCTGGGCCGACGGGAACGGAAGCGATGCGACCGGTGGAAAATACCTGCATCCCCTCCTCGATTGCAGCGTATTCACCCATGACGAGCACACCGACATTATCCTGTTCGAGATTGAATGCGATGCCCATCGTTCCATTGGCAAATTGAACGAGCTCCTGCGCGCCTACTGAAGACAGACCAGACACGCGGGCGATGCCATCGCCCGCTTCAAGGACCTCACCAACTTCACGTGAGTGAACTTCAGGTGAAAAATCCTCGATCTGACGCTGAAGCTCACTGGAGAGGTTGCCCACCATATCCGACATTGGACCTCCAAAGAAGGGAAAAATACGAGGTTACAAATGCTCTACAACGCGCCACGAGCGCCCCAATCTTGCCTGAAGACCGGGGTGCACGTGGGGCGCTGGAAATCATACCTGAAGGCCTCCATTTTGTCCAGCAATTCACAATAACGACCCAAAAATGGGGCTAGCTTTCATCCACGGAACCTCGCTTTTTGCCCTGCCCCAACTGCACAGAACGCTCGTATGCTGCCCAGATTGCTCTCGAGACCGCTGTCCTCAGCCCGGCTTTCTCCAGGAAGTAGAGCGCAGCGGCTGATGTCCCCCCGGGAGAAGTCACCTGGTTTCGCAGTCGAGCCAGGTGGCTGGGAGAGTGCTCATAGAAGGCGACCGAACCCTTCACAGTTTGGACGACGAGTTCCTCAGCGATCCGCCTCGGGAAACCAAGGTGAACGCCTGCGTCCACCATTGCCTCCATAAAGAGAAATGTATACTGGAATTCATCGCCCATCTGCTGTTTGGTCTATCCCAGGAAACCATCACCTCACCGGTTCTCTTTGCAGCAAGCCGATTCTTGAATCGGGAAGAGCCAGCCACGGATTTTCTCGAGCTGGCGCAGATGGAACCGATCAGCCTGGCC
>DAOUEJ010000101.1:0-56656 GCA_034430615.1 Anaerolineales bacterium
AATTGTTTATAAATTGATTGATGAGTTGATTAAAGCTGCCACTCAACCCATCATTGGAATCGGGATCGGGGCTCCGGGCATCATGGATACCGAAAACGGGATCGTGATCACAGCGGTAAACCTGGACTGGGAAGACCTACCCCTTGTTCAAATTTTACAAGAGAAATTTGGTCTCCCCGTATATATTGCCAATGACAGTCAGGTCAGTGCCTTAGCCGAATTCAAGTTTGGTAAGACTGAACGATCTGACAATCTGCTTGTTGTAAAAATCGGCAGAGGGGTCGGTTCAGGGATAATTCTCAATAACGAATTATTTCATGGAGATGGCTTTGGAGCCGGCGAGATCGGACACATCAAAATTGAAGACGATGGTCTTCAATGCAGTTGTGGGAATTATGGCTGCCTGGAAACCAGGATCAGTAGCCGAGCGATCAGAAAAGCGGCCACCATACTTTTAAATTCATCCCCCAATGAAGGTAGAACAGCAAGCATAGAGGAAGTTTACAACCAATTTGAAGCTGGCAACCCCCCCATTGTAGGGTTGATCCAAGAGGCCGGGAGGCTCCTTGGGCAGGTACTTTCCTACATCACCAGCACCCTGAACATCAACAAAATTGTGATTGCTGGCAGCGTTTCGATCTTTGGTGAAGGAATTATTGATCCAGCCCTAGAGGTCCTATGCAAGAACACTCTACAAGCGATTACACGAAATATTGAGATTACCTCATCATCTCTCGGCAAAGAGATTGTAATTCTGGGCGCGGCAGGGTTGGTCCTACATCATGAAATGAACATTTTGTAGAAGGAAAGAAGATGCCAGAGTTCACCTATTTGACCCCGCCAAAAATCACCCCCCCACTTGACCCGGAGTTCCGCCCTGCGATACTTGCCAATTCGGCCTATCGTGAAGCGGTATGCCGAACAGGATCTCCTCAAAGATTAGTGATTGGCCTGGAGCGGAGCGATGATGCTTTTTCCCGGTACGAAACAGAGATATTCCCGGAAGATCACCCACAGTTCGGGCAATCACTGTTCTATGTTGAGCGGATTTTAAAATTCATGCTCTGGCAAAGAGGCGGCAAAACAGTATATATCGGTGGCTCCGAGAAAGTAGGCCACTATATCCAGCATGTTTATTCCGCAAATGGAGAGCGAAATTTTGATTTCACGTTTATGAGCCAGATCTATGACCAACCGCTGAAGGTCATTGTCTGCCCGATCGAGGAGGTCCCCCAAGAAAATGAACCGCAGAAATCCCTTGGTCGCAACCTGAACGGTAACCGGATCGGGTTTGACCTCGGGGCATCAGACCTCAAGGTTTCGGCTGTGGTAGATGGCGAGGCAATTTTTAGTACTGAGATCGAATGGCAGCCTGTTGAGCAAACCGATCCAAACTACCATCGCCAGAAGATAAGGACTGCTTTAGCTCTGGCCGCCTCAAAAATGACGCATGTTGACGCCATTGGCGGCAGTTCCGCTGGGGTTTACATCAACAATCGCCCTATGATCGCTTCACTATACCGGGCAATCCCCAAAGAGAAATTTGATCAAATCCAAAATCTATTCCTGGATATTCGGAATGATTGGAGTATTCCTCTTGAGATTGTTAATGATGGCGAGGTCACTGCATTAGCCGGCTCAATGTCTCTGGGCGAGAACAGCATACTTGGGATCGCGATGGGCTCAAGTGAAGCAGTGGGATACATCACCCCTTCCGGGAAAATCACGGACTGGTTGAACGAACTCGCCTTTGCGCCGGTCGATTACCAGACAACTGGACCTGTTGACGAATGGTCTGGAGATCAAGGGGTTGGCGCATTATATTTCTCTCAACAGTGCGTCTTCAGATTAGCCCCCAAACTGGGCATCGACATTCCCTCCGATCTGACCAATGCCCAAAAGCTAAAATTTGTACAGGATAAGTTAGAAGCAGACAAGGATAATACCTACCAGATTTGGGAATCTATGGGGGTATATCTCGGATATGCCATTGCCCATTATGCAGTTTTTTATGAGATTGATTTTGTTTTAATTCTTGGAAGGTGCACATCCGGGAAAGGTGGAGCAATCATCCTTGAAATGGCGAGAAGAGTAATGGAAGAAGAATTTCCGGAGCTGGCAGAGAAGGTCAAGATCCAGCTGCCTGACGAAAAGAGTCGAAGAGTAGGCCAATCAATCGCTGCCGCTAGTTTACCTAAAGTAGATCTAGGATGAAATAATGGACCTTTATCCAAAAGCTGATATCTATATTCCCGACGATCAACCAACAGATCTGGCGCTTGCACGCACGACTCATCTAGCCATCGGTGCTCATCAAGATGATCTCGAAATCATGGCGATTGATGGCATTCTGAAATGTTATCAAAATACAGGGAGTTGGTTTACCGGGGTTGTCGTTACCAATGGCAGTGGGTCCCCCAGAAGCGGGATCTATGCCGATTACACCGACGACGAAATGATGCAAATTCGGGATCAGGAGCAGAAAAGAGCTGCATATCTTGGAGACTACTCCGCACAGATATTTCTTAGATATTCAAGCGCAGAGATTAAAGATAGAGACAATCACGAACCAATCGATGAACTCAAAAAACTTTTGCTGGCAGCATCTCCTGAAATTATTTATACCCATAACCTGGCAGACAAGCACCCCACCCATATCGGCGTTGCAGTAAAAACCATCAAAGCATTGAGGGCACTGCCAGATGAACATAAACCCAAAAAGGTATATGGATGCGAGGTCTGGCGGGACCTTGGTTGGATGCTTGATGAAGAAAAAGTTGTCTTTGATTGCTCAGGCCAGCAAAATCTTCAAGCCGCGCTTCTAGGTGTGTTTGACTCACAAATTTCAGGCGGCAAGCGATACGACTTAGCCACGATGGGGCGCAGAATTGCCAATGCTACTTTCTTCGCTTCCCACGATACAGATCAGGCACAAGGGTTGGCTTTTGCCATGGATCTTACCCCACTGATACATGACACTGAATTGGATATCCGAGATTTCGCACAAGTCCATATCGATAATTTTTCTGAAAATGTAAGTCAGCTAATAGGAGGTGTACTCTAATAGATGCTATCGCTTTTCAGGCTCAGATGGAAGTCAAATACCAAACTATCAAGGAGATTAAGATGAAGAATAAGAGGATTTTTGTTGTACTGAGCATGTTGCTGATCGTAGCATTGCTCACAGCCTGCGGCGGCTCGAATGAGCCTGGGGAAAACAATGTAGCAAATAACGCTGCAGCAAATGATGCCCCGGCCAATAACGCCCCTGCCGGAGACGCTCCCGCAGATGATATTAGCGCAGACGCGGAACCGGTAACCCTGAAGATATATCTGCTGGACTACACCGCGGACACGATCGCCTGGTTGAATTCCGAGATCAATCCTGCCTTTGAGGCAGCACACCCCAGCGTGAATGTCGAGATCACCGAAGGTTCTTGGAGCGGTTGGGATACAACTTTCAGCGGCTTTTTCGCTGCCGGCGAAGGCCCGGATATCATCAACCTCGGATCCGAAATGAACACACTTTACGGCGAAAGCCTTGCAGATATGGACGCATACCTTAGTGAAGGCGCATGGGATGAGATTGGTAATTTTGGCCCCGCCCTGGAAAACGCTAAGTACGAAGGCAAACTTCGCGGTTTGCCGATCTTCACTGCACCGCGTTATGTCTTCTGCCGCACTGACCTGATGGAAGCTTCTGGTTGGACATCTGGTACACCGCAGAATTTCGCTGACTGGGTTGAGTTTGGTGCTCAGGCCTCGACCATCGATAAGGCAACTAATTCCTTGACCCAACAGGCTCTCGTTCCGGTTGACGCCGGCTCGATGGCCGACTGGCAATGGTGGCTCTTGGTTTTCTACTCACTCGGCGGCGAACTGTACAAAGCTGACGGGACTCCCAACTTCGATTCTACCGAAGCCCTCGCAACGACTGAATTCATGCTCGAGATGCGCCAGGCAATCTATGGCGATGCACTCGATGCTGTAGGCATGCTCCCCACAGGACAGGGTTCGGTTATCGACGTAAATGACGAGACTGGTGTAGATAATGGTGCAGTCTGCCTGGCACATTCTGGTTGGGCCGCCCCGCCTTTCGATCGCCCGATCTGGGAGAATATTTCCATCGATCCATTCTATGGTGATCCGGAAAACTTCCCCAACAGCCGCCCTGTGGTATTGGCCTTCAACGACTGGCTGGCCGTTCCGGAATACAGCGAGAACAAAGAACTGGCTGCTGAGTGGCTGAAGATGGCGTTCAGCAAAGAAGGTAACCACAAATGGAACGAAACCATGGGCCTGATCCCAGCACGCAACGACGCCCAGTATGGTTACGTAGTTGATTCCCCGCAACTTGCCAGTGAGGCCGAGTTGGCCGCTGAATTTGGCGTTGGCTTTGCCGGCATTAAGGAAGCCGCTAAGCTCTCGACCATCATGCAGGAAGCTCTCGGCAAGCTGGTCACCGAAGAACTCACACTGCAGGATGTCGTAGACAAGATCCAGGAAGATTACACTGCAGCGCTAGCTGAGTAAGTTTAACCAGAGAAAGCTACCAGATTGGACTAACCCCCAATCTGGTAGCTTTTTTCTGGGAGTTTTTTTATGATGTCTAACCCTTATTTCAATGCTCTGCTTACTGCTGCTGGGGCGATCATCTTTATCCTCGCTACCAGCTATGGACTTGGCGTTTTTGCCAGCTGGATGGCAAAACGCCGAGGTGCCACGGCAAAAGTCCAGGAAAACACCTTTGCTGGCTATTTGTTTGCCGCCCCTTGGATCGTTGGCTTCATTATCTTTGTAATTATTCCACTTGTTTTTTCATTATATTGGAGTTTCACAGACTACCGTGTGATTTCCAGTGATCCACCACAGTGGGTGGGGTTTGAAAATTATTCCAATCTGATCTTGAACGATGATGGCTTCCGACAATCAATCGTCAACACCCTCTATCTCACCGTTTTGGGCTTGCCCCTCCAGATCAGCGTTGCATTACTGCTGGCAGTACTGCTCAATCAGAAACTGAAGGGGGAAAGAGTATTTCGGATGGCATTCTATCTCCCCGTAATCCTTGGATTTAACACTGCAGTTTTGCTGTGCTGGCGCTTGATGTTGAATACAGGAACTGGGATCATCAATCAAATCATCCGGGGACTCACGCAGGCATTTCCTCCATTTGGTTATCTCAACCGGGCGGCAATCTATTTGCAAGAGATCTCCAGCGCGTTCTTCCTCGGGATCAGCAATGGGAACTTTAACCTGCTGAACAAGGTTATCGAAGCTGGTTTCCCGGCTGAGGTCCGGGTGCCGCTCTGGGTGCAAAGCCCGCTCTGGTCCAAGATGTCTGTAGTTCTCTTGATGGTTTGGGGTTGCGGCACAATGATGCTGATCTTTTTAGCCGGCCTCAATAATATTCCCAAAGAACTGAATGAAGCTGCCGAAGTAGATGGCGCCACCAAATGGAAGCAGTTCTGGAAGATCTCATTACCCCTGCTCTCCCCCCACATTTTTTACAACCTCGTCGTTGGAATGATTAATGCGCTTCAAATCTTTGAGCCGATCTTTGTCCTTTACCGAGATAATGGGCCATTGGTCCCTTCTGCGATTTCAATGGTTTATTATCTCTGGCAAGCCAGCTTCAGCCATTTTGAAATCGGTTATGGTTCAGCTATCTCCTGGATCATTCTTATCATTATCTTAGTGATCACTTTCGTTCAGTTCAGAATGCAAGACAGATGGGTCACTTACGATCTGTACTAGGAGAAACCAGATGCAAAAGAAAATAATCTGGCAAATTATCAAAAAACTGATCTTATACGTTCTCCTGACAGGTGCTACTATCTTGATGAGCTTCCCGTTGTTTTGGATGATATCATCCTCTCTCAAGACAATTGAAGAAACGAATTCAGCTGGAATTGTTTGGGTCCCAAAAGCGCCAACTTTGCAGGCATACATTGACATCTTCCAGAATGCTAATTTCATGCGTTCCTACTTCAACTCGACATTCTTTGTAGCAGTGGCAATGGTAGGTACCCTTATCTCGATCGCAGCAGTGGCCTATGCCTTCAGCCGGGTAGAGTGGCCGGGAAGGAATCTGGTATTCTTCCTGATGCTCTCGACAATGATGATCCCCCCCCAGGCTTTGATCGTGCCGCAGTATGTCTTTTTTAACAAGCTGAACTGGGTTGGCACATTTAACCCCATTATTATCCCGGGTTATTTTGCCGGTGGAGCTGCAATGATCTTTTTACTGCGCCAATCTATGGCTCAGATCCCCAAAGAGCTGGACGAATCCGCTTTCATGGATGGCGCTTCTCACATCCAGATCTGGTGGGAGGTAATTATGCCCTTGATGAAAGCACCGATTGCCACCATATCCACCTTTCTCTTCGTAGGATTGTGGAACAGCCTTTTGGCACCGCTGATGTATCTCCAGACAGTAGATCTCTACACACTGCCAGTATTTGTCTCAACGCTATACAACATCAACCAGACCGTTCAGCCCTGGCCGACGATTATGGCTGCAGCGGTGCTAACAACGGTTCCCCTGATGATCGTCTTCTTCTTCGCGCAGAGGTTCATCCTGGAAAGTGTTGTGATGACTGGATTGAAGTGAGGTAAAAAAACCGATGAAATTAAGAGATGAAATATTTGAACAACCCATGGTATTACAGCACTTGCTGGATTCGGAGTGGCAGCATATCAATGAGGTTGCCAAAGAGATCAGGAAAAGAAAGATCAACTATATCCTTTTGACCGGCCGTGGAACGTCTGATAACGCCGGGTTGTATGCAAAATACCTTATGGGTATCCAAAATGCCATCCCGGTCGCGCTGGCAGCCCCGTCAATGTTCAGTATCTACAAATCTCCTCCAGCTCTGGAAAATGCCATGGTTCTGTCAATTTCCCAGTCGGGTCAATCCCCGGATATCATTGAGGTGATTGAAGAGGGTAATCGCCAGGGGGCCATGACGCTGGCGATTACCAATGCGTCCGAGTCTCCTCTTGCCCAGGCAGCCCAGTATGTGATCGATGTACACGCCGGTGTAGAAAAAGCGGTTGCAGCGACGAAATCCTATACTGCTGAATTGATGTCGATCGCCATGCTGTCCGCTGCATTGAGTCAGAATGAAGCCATGCTTGCTGACTTGCAAAACGTGCCCGGGTATGTTTCACAGACACTGGAGGTGGATCAGGTTATTGGAAAAGCTGCCGAAAGATACTACTATGCCAGACAGTGCGTGGTGGTTGGCCGCGGGTACAATTATGCCACCGCTTTCGAATGGGCCCTGAAGCTTAAGGAGTTGACCTATATCAACGCTGAACCCTACTCCTCGGCCGATTTTATCCACGGGCCCATCGCCATGGTTGAACCTGATTTTCCAGTGTTTTTAATCGCACCTACTGGTAAAGTGTTACCCGACTTGACAAATCTTGTTGAGAAATTAAACGCAGAAAAGCAGGCTAACTTGCTGGTTCTTTCAAACCAGGCAGAGATCCTTGCAAGCAGCACAACCCCTGTCCAGTTACCGAAAATGCCAGAGTGGGTCAGCCCAATCGTAAGTATTGTGCCCGGGCAATTGTTCTGCCAGGCTTTGGCGCAGGTTCGCGGGCTGGATTCAGAAAACCCGCGCGGCCTAACCAAGGTGACCTTGACGACATGACGGAAAAGAACCAATCCAGTGCGGTCTACGATATAACGAGGGATTTAATTCCAATGCCAGCTTCAATTCAGGCTGGTCAGTTCCTCAGTTCTCTCTCGCCTGCGACCCAAATTCAGTTTGATGAAAGTGATGCCAATCTTGCGTTTATCGCAAAGTACCTTGACGAGAATCTGATTTCCTTGGTTGGCGTCCCCTCTGAGAAAGACCTCACGACGGTCCAGAATATCCACCTCGCCCTAAACCGAACCTCAACCAAAATTCTGGATGAAGCCTATTCACTCAAGATAGATGAAACAACCATCACCCTTACCGCCCCATCTCCCGCTGGCCTCTTTATGGGAGTTCAGACCCTCCTGCAATTGCCCCGACCCTTTCCCAGAAACAGACACCCGATCGTGCTCCCTCAATGTAAAATTTACGACATACCTCGGTTTGAATGGCGCGGAGTCATGCTGGATGTGGCCAGACATTACTTCTCTGTATCAGATGTAAAGCGGGTAATTGACCTGATCTCTCGGTACAAGTTCAACCATTTACATCTTCATCTGACGGATGACCAAGGGTGGAGAATTGAAATTAAGTCTTGGCCAAAACTAGCGGAAATTGGTGGGAGTACGCAGGTCGGTGGCGGCTTAGGTGGTTTTTATACTCAGGAAGACTACACCGAAATAGTCTCCTATGCACTTGACCGGCATATCATCATCGTCCCGGAAATTGATATGCCCGGTCATACAAATGCTGCCCTGGCTTCATACCCAGAGTTGAATCCAGACGGCAAACCTCCTGAGCTTTATACGGGTATTGAGGTTGGCTTTAGTTCCTTATCAATTGATAAGGAGATCACATATCAATTCATTTCAGATGTGCTTCGGGAGATCGCTGCTTTGACCCCTGGTCCCTATTTGCATATAGGGGGAGACGAGGCAAAATCAACCAAACAAGCGGATTATAAAGCATTCATAGAACAGATTCAAAATATTACAGCCTCTTTGGGTAAGCAGATGATTGGCTGGCAGGAAATCTCCCAAGCACAATTAATACCAGGGAGTATCGTTCAATATTGGACTGATGAAGCAGATCTAGGCCAGATACAAGAAGGGGTCAAGGTAATCATGTCGCCAGCCCGCAGGGCTTATCTGGATATGAAATATCACCCTGATTTTGATCTTGGCCTGAATTGGGCTGGTTACTTGAACGTTCAGGATGCCTTTGAGTGGGACCCGGTAAATTACCTGGAATCAATTCCTTTCCAGAACATCCTCGGCTTAGAAGCACCTCTTTGGTCTGAGACACTGGAAACGATTGATGAAATTGAGTATATGCTGTTTCCCAGGTTACTTTGTTATAGTGAGATTGGCTGGTCGCGAAATGCCAGCCAAGATTTTCAGGAATTCGGCAAGCGAATAGGAAATCATGGACCCCGACTTGATACCCTTGACCTAAATTATTACCGCTCAGAGCTTATCAATTGGGATAATGATAAGCGGGCAGGTAACGCCAGTATTCCTAGACGGCGGCAGGATCTCAGACTAAGATTCTGAGAAAGTAACACGATTGAGCTGTAGTTTCCCCTAGAAATAGGGAAGGGTGGCGTTCGGAATCTATCCAATTAGGGGTGGGATGTTGCGATGGGATTGCGGTTTCCACGCTTATCCAAGGTGTTCTTCGCCCCGTACGCACGCCTGAGCTCATACAGTCCGGATGAGAGTGTTCAAGCCAACCAGCAACCCTGTGTGGATCAAACTAGCGATAGAAATCTGCAGAATTCAATTCCTCCAAATAAAATTGCAAGGAATCTTCTAAAGCATATTGACAAATCTCTAATTGTATGACCTTCGAATGGCCTCGTCCGTCATCGTAGGATCGAGAAGCGGTTTCCATGATGCTTCATCCCAGGTGCCTAGATAAGTGTGCATTGTTAGGTACTTTTCCGGAATCGGATGCGTGCCTACAACGACATCGACGCTATATCGATGTTCAAGAAAGGATTTGAAAGTCCCGATGTAAGGGCATGGCGGGTAACCGACGACCATGCCTGTAGCCAGGTGGATCACCTGTGCCCCATTATTAACCATTTCTTCACCGGCATATTCAATATTGCCACCCGGACAGCCATCGCAAGTGGTGTATCCAACCAATTCGATTTCAGTATCGGCATAGACGCTGAATGCACCTTCCCTTTTCTTCATCGAGCGAAGACATTTTCCTCCCGCACATCGGCGGTATCGATCGCAAATGATGATGCCAATTTTCGTTTTCGAAGCCATGACCTTCTCCCTTGTGGTGGAATAACACTGCGCCTCTTCATCTCTCAGCAGCACACGAAGAGCAGACCATCCCTGCTCTCAGACGAGTGAGAATCTACACACATAGCTGCATTGAAGCAAGTTTTCAAAGCATTCATCAACCTTCGTGGTCTATTGCTCCATGAGCAGGGATGCGCCGTAGATAGAAACGCTTGCCCAGATGCTGCAACTCGACCAACTTATCCTGCCGGATTAGTTCGGTAACGAGATCCCAACTCGATCCCGCCTTTGTAAGGAGCTGCTTCACTGCATCTTCCCGCATCGGGTGCACTGCGGTAATGCTCAATATGTCCTCCTCGGCATCCCCGGTAGATGAAAAGACGTTCCCTTCATAGCCCAGGAGGAGCTCGACTCGATTCACCCGCTCACCCACAAGTTGATAGGCCAGATTAATCGATCCTTCCTGCGCAGCCTGCACCCAGTCCTCCGCTGGAGGTCGCGTGGGAATGGAGAGGTATGCGGCGGCAGGCTGTACCTCGCCAAGGAATTCAGCGATTTCAACCAGGTCATCCTCGTTGTCATTCACCCCCTTCACGAGCATCGTCTCGGTGACGAATTCACCCCTGAAATCATCGGCGAACGTCCGCATACCGTCCAAAATCGCCTGGAGAGTGAGGCTGCCGTGGGGCCGGTCAATCCATCGCCACGTTGGGAGACGAACGGCATCCACCTTCAACGACACCCAGTCGGCGGCCATGAGCTCCGCGCGCACATCTTCACGCCAGATCAATGAGGCGTTACTGATAACCGCGATGCGTATACCCAACTCCCGCAAGGCTGAGATCTCGACGCCTAAGTTAACATCCAGAGTCGGCTCGCCATCGGGAACGAAGGTCAGATAATCGATGGCCTCGTCTTGGTCCAGAGCGCAGGTCACCTTGTCACGGACCACGCCGAGAATTTCCTCTGGACCATAGAAAGCCTGGCGCTCAATCTGCATCTTGATGGTGCGCCCCAGCTGGCAGTAGACGCAGGCGTATGTGCAGATCTTCGGTGGGATGTTATTAATGCCCAGGCTCCGTCCGAGGCGTCTTGATGGCACTGGACCGAATGCGATCATCTCAACATTCCTTCCATTTCAATGCATCCCCGATCTCCCAACCGTGCTTGCCCTCCCACTTTCCTCGATTCGGAGCTGCCTCCTCATGCACCTATTCGAACGTCCACGCACTCGCATGGTACTATCCGGGTGTTAGCTCTCAGTGATGGTGATGCTCGTCCTTGAGCGCCCCACCCATTTGCTCAAGAGCGGCTTCCAGGGCTCGGTTTGCACCATCCATCTGTACCGCTGCCTCAATAATGTATTTCTCTGCCTCACCTACTTTTTCCGCCCATTCCCGAAACTCGGCTGCGTGCCCAGCATTGTGATCGATCCAATGCGGCAGGAGGATGCGCAGCTTGTCTTTTTCCGTCCTCGCCTTCATAAGCCGATGTCCTTCTCCCCCTCAATTGGGACCAAGGTGACGGTGTGTTTTAGGAAATCTAATTCTGTAACCGAGGCACGCACCGTCACCGGTTCTTCAAAGAACCGCGAGCAACTTACCTCGTCACCATCAATCCGTAAATAGATCACATCTTCCAAAATGACCTCTTTATGTTCGTCACGCATTAATATAATCTTCGCTTGACACATATGGGCTTCCCTCTAGGCAAATCGTTGACTCTAAGAAGCGAAACGCTTCTCAGCCCTTTCTATCTCGTGGATAATATTTTCCGCTTCACGCATTAACCTCTCCCCCTCTAAAGGTGTTCCTTTGAGACAAGAGATGGTTAACATAGGGTCTTCGTGTATGACCCCAATGGGCTCTATACCACCTTCAGAGAGTCTCTCACGCAGATAGCTCTCCGTTCCATCATCCCCGATGCGGTTCAGTATTGTCAGAACACCTTTAACTTCCGCATCCCTGAAAATCTTTTTCGCAATCTTAATAAACTCCGGGCTTTCAAGATGCCTTGTCGCTGGTAATTGTCCAGCATTTAGCTTTTCCACCATTTCCTTCATATGGATCGCTATCTGGATCGAAGCATTGGTGGGATCAACAACGACAACTACCCAATCCAGACTGGTTATAGCTCCCCTGGCGGAATCCTCAAAACCCGCCTTGAAATCCACCAATGTAACCAGGGATTTTCGATCCGTTAGCAGTCTGAAATCCCTGGCAATTTTATTTATCGGGCCATCGCAACCTGCACCCGGACCCATGCCCCCGATCTTCCCAGCAGACAGGTATACGATCCCCTCAGGAGTTTGCGCGTAGAACCTGGTGGATAGTTGATCCAGCGAGACCTCCGCGCCAATTAGGTGCGTAGGATCATCCACCGGGCAAGTTACCATCCCCCCGCTAAATACCATTCCCCCGAAATAATCAATCAGGGAGTCAGGCGGATGATCAATTCCAAGAGTATTATGTAGGCCTATATTCGTAGAATCAGCATCAAGCACACAGACCTCATACCCCTGCTTTCGTAGAACCTTGGCCATCAAGACCGATGTAGTTGTCTTTCCCGATCCCCCCTTTCCAAACACACCGATCCTCTCCCCTGCCAATGTTCTTTCGCCCTCGACCATGACACCTCTCCCGCCTTTCTGTTCTCTCAGCGCGTGGAAAACCCACTTTTCAGTTCCGATTATTCGTTATTGAGAACCTGGCTAAGAGTTGAGAACCTACTTTAGGTTTCAATGGTCAATGCGTGGCATCTATCAGCCGCGCATCATCGGCTCGCCGCACTCAGGGCACTTCATCTCGAAGCAAGGTTGACCGGCTACGTGTGGTACCTTATGCCCACATTTCGAGCAGACGCACTCCCCGTCGGGACCGGCTGCATTGGGTCCCCCCATACGACCAGACCCGTCTCTTCGTCCTTGTCCGCCGCCCTTCCCGCGCCCTCTTCCTCGACCTCTAAACATGGTTACACCTCCTGTTATCCTTCGATATGCCTGACTCACCTCAAAGAGCATGTGATCTGCTGCTCCCCGGAGTGTTCAAGAACTCGACAGACAATCTCCGAGCGTGATTTGCTCAATTCTCCCCATCTTTACCGTGATGATCACCATCATGATCGTGATGAGCGTGCTCGATACTCTCCCGGCAGGGCTCGGCCAGGGTCATGCCGCCTCCGAGGTACTCATTTAATACCGTTTGCACGGTTCCGGATCCGCCGGTTGCCGGTTTAATTCCGTATTGCTGGAAAAAATCAATCGCTCTGCGCCCCATTCCTCCGCTGATCATTACATCAGCCTCCTGACTGTGTATGAATCCGGGCACCATTCCCGGTTCGTGTCCTGCGAAGAATGGATTTTCGATCACCTGGATCTCCTGTACTTCCTCTCCTTCTACATCCGCTAGTACGAAATAACGACAGCGGCCAAAATGGTGGCTGACAATACTGTCAAACCCGTTGTTATCTTCAACTGAAATAGCAATTCGCATCTTTAAACCTCCTGGTTGATAAGTATGGTCATTTCCTCGGCGGCAATGTAGCCTTCTATTTTTATATCTTGATCGGTAACACCCGGGACTTCAGCGACGGCTTGCTTTATCTGGGTGGCCAGGAATACAGCGATGGGGCACAGCGGTGACGAAGGTCGAAAGGTATAACAAACCTTCCCTTCACGATCGACGGTGAGATTTTCGATCAATCTCATCCGCATCACATCAACGTTCGTTTCGGGGTCGATGACCTCTCGCAAACGTGCAATGACTGCATTCCACAATGGAGAAGGGGTTTTCTCGTTCATTCCTCCTGCTCCTTTAATGCGGAAAGCACACCTTTCCAAATTTCGTGCAACGCCTGGCTGGCAGCTCCATCCGGCTCATAGGCTGTCACCGGATCCCCCTTTGCCATAGCCCGGGTTACATTCAAATCAAAAGGAATCGAGCCAATCACATCAATCCCGTGCTCCTGACAATAGGTCTTGATGTCTGTGGCACCCTGCGCGTATAGATCCGCTTTGTTTATACAGACGATCGACTGCACGCCAAAATGTTCCGTTGTCTGCAAAATCCGACGCATGTCGTGTACTCCGGCCACTGACGGTTCGGCGACGATCAATGCCAAATCCGCCCCTGAAGTGGCCGATATGACTGGACAGCCAATGCCTGGCGGCCCATCCACGATCACCAGATCATAGGCCTCATCCAGCGCCAGCAGTTTGGCGTGCTGTTTAATCAGCGTCACTAATTTCCCGGAGTTCTCCTGGGCCGGATACAACGCGGCATGAAACAACGGCCCGTAACGGCTCGCTGACCGGTACCACTCTCCTGCGATCTGATCCTTCATCGAGATGGCTTCATTTGGACAACCATACATGCAGGCTGCACAACCCTCACAGGCAATCGGATCCACATCATAGACACCGTCAGTTTCATGGACGGCATCGAAACGGCAGATATTCTCACACTCCCTGCACCCACCGCAGGCGGCATGATCGATCACCGCCACTTTCCCTCCCCAGAATTCTTCCTGCTCGAGCTTACGTGGAGCTAATACCAGCTCCAGATTGGCGGCATCTACATCAGCATCCGCGAGCACGATTGAAATCTGTTGTGTCCCTTCTGCCGCTAGATGTGCGAGAGCAGCAGCAACGCTGGTTTTCCCTGTGCCTCCCTTTCCACTCAGGATCACAAGCTGTTTCATGATCTTCCCGTTTTCGCGCCGATAGAATTACTGATTCTCGTCGCCTCCGGAATGGCTTCATCCTGCTGACTGTTGATCAAGAACTGAATTTGAGAGTACAGTTCGCGAAACTTGGGAAGATATTCCGGGAAAGCCTCGACAAGCGTCTCCCCGCGGGCCACGGCTTCACCAATACGTTGGTCAAGCGGGATACGCATCAGGATTGGTAACCCAGCATTACGGCAATATTCTTCTACACCATCATCTCCAACCCCATCGCGGTTGATCAGTACACCCGTGGGGATATCGAGCTCACGCGTAAGTTGAATAGCCAATCTCAAATCGTGCAAACCGAAAGGGGTCGGCTCGGTCACAAGGAGCACGAAGTCGGCTCCCTGGATCGTTTCAACCACAGGGCATGAATTGCCCGGTGGAGCATCGCGGATGACTGTGTGCCCTTCCGGAAATGGCCGCCATTGTTTAAGCTGACGGATAATCGGTACAGCCATTGGTTCACCAATATTTAGAACACCCTGAGCGAATTGGATACCGAATTTTGCCAGCCCTGCTTCCAACAACCCCAGCGGATTCTGAACTTCGTCGATGGCCTCCTGCGGACACTGGAGGGTGCAACTTCCACAGCCATGACACAATTCAGGAAATACGAGCACCTTGCCCCCCAGGACCACGATAGCGTGGTATTGGCAGACCTCAGCGCATCGACCGCAGCCTGTGCAGCGGATCTCGTCTATTACAGGAATAGGCAGACCAACTTCCCGACATTGATTCAACTGTGGTTGCAGGAAAATGTGCGCGTTCGGCGCCTCAACATCACAATCAAGGAGCAGCGGTGAGATATCCGCAATCGCAACAGCTAGGCTTGTAGCCACGGTCGTCTTCCCGGTACCTCCTTTGCCGCTGGCAACCGTGATGATCATTACCTGCGACCACCTTGTGACCGTCGTCCTCCATGGCGCCGCGGACCGGTACTGCCGGTGACCCTCTCGAGGCGCTTGGCCAGGAAATCATCTAATAAAGCCTCGGCCTGCCCCTTTTGGGCCGAATACATTTGGATCCCCGCCGCTTCCAAAGCAGTGAAAGCGTTTGGTCCGAAATCCCCACTGACAACAGCCTCAACACCCTGATTAGCGAGAAACTGAGCTGCTTGAGTGCCCGCTCCTCCACTGGCCTCCGCGGCCGGATTACCAAAGGACTCCCACCCTCGGGTTTCAGTGTCTACAACAAGAAAATAGGCACAGCGCCCGAAACGACGCTCAAAAGGCGCCTCAATTTGTGGGGTGTTCACTGTGATTGCCAGTTTCATTTCTATCCTCCGTTCATTTTGATACGCACCGACAGCTTTTGCATGGGCGTTATTTTCCGATCCTCGGATTGCATCAGGGTTCATGCCAATCTTCCTGATCTTTGTATTCACTCAAGAGATGGTCGATTTCCATCTTTGTTTTTCGTAAGTCCTCTATCCATAAGGTGAGTTGTCGTTTGCCTTCTTTATGAAGGGCATAAACACGGCGTCGTGGTCCTTGACTCTCATCATCCCAGCTAGACTGGATCCAACCCGCTTCTTCCATCTCACGCAGAGCCCGGTATACAAGAGTCGGGTCTACCCTTTCTCGGTCGAATCCGAATTGTTCCAACTCATCCAGCAGGGCATAACCATGAGCCTCGCCTCGCTGCAGAAGAAGCAGCAGGCAGGGTTGCAGGAATTGCAGAACCCGCCGGCGCTTTCCGCCCCGACCACGTCTCCTTGGCTGCCCCTCGTGTGCATCTCTTCTACGCATTATTCATCAGCTTATCTAGCTAATGACCTAAAGTCAATAGACAAGATGTCAATTTTGATTGGAATTACAAATAAAGGGACGATTCACGCCGATATCCTATGTCCTTTATCCCCGAGCTTGATCCTGCGCATCTCATAATGACCAGGATGCTCAATACTCGAGCATACTTACTCAAAGATACCTGAAATAAATCAAGCCTTTCGCTATCTCATGTGGGTGAGCGGTAGTTAAACTGTCCACGATGGGGTAGGCCATGCATATGAGGTTACGAGTGGTTCAGTGTCCCGATGGGTATGCATTACGTTCCACGTGCACGTGCTTCGGCAGCCTGGGTGAAACTGTTGAACCCCATCCGAAATCCCATGGTGAGCAGACTGTCGGGCCAGGCGAAAGCAGGGGAACTGATCTTGATTCTCTTCGAACTTAAGAGCTGCTTTATTCAATTTGCCTATACAAATCTGCTAAGAACCTTCAAAATCAGACCCGGGCTTTGGATCCCGGGTCCAGTGAGTCAAGCGGTGCGGATTAACGCTTTCCGATCAGCACAAAATCGCGCTCGCGCTCACCCAGGTAGACCTGGCGCGGGCGGGCGATTGCCTGCTCGGGATCGGTGATCATCTCCTGCCATTGCGCCAGCCAGCCGGCGGTTCGCCCGATCGCAAACAGGACCGGGTAGAGGTCCACCGGTAGGCCCATCGCCTGGTAGATGATGCCGGAATAGAAATCGACATTTGGGTAGAGCTTGCGGCTGACGAAGTATTCATCTTCAAGGGCGATGCGCTCGAGTTCGAGGGCGATGTCGAGCATGCGGTTACGTCCCGTCACCTCGAAGACCTGATCGGCGACCTCCTTGATGATGCGGGCGCGTGGATCATAGTTCTTGTAGACACGGTGACCGAAGCCCATCAGGCGGAATTCGCCATCCTTAACGCGCTTGATGTACTCCGGAACATGACTCAGGTCGCCGATCTCGCGCAGCATGCGCAGCACCGCTTCGTTTGCGCCGCCATGCAGCGGGCCGTATAGGGCAGCTGCGGCGCCAGCCAACGCGCTGTAGGGATCGGATTTGGCTGATCCGATGTTTCGCATCGTGCTTGTGCTGCAGTTCTGCTCGTGGTCCGCGTGCAGGATAAAGAGCACATCCAGAGCGTGCTCGAGCACCGGGTTCGGGGCGTACTTCGCCTCAGACATCTTGAACATCATGCTCAGGAAATTGCCTGTGTAACTTAAGTCGTTGTCCGGGTAGACGTAGGGCAGGCCGCGGATGTGCCGATAGGAAAAGGCGGCGATGGTCGGGACCTTGGCGATGAGCCGCTTGATCTGGTACATGCGTACATCAGGGTCGTCCACGTTGCGAGCTTCCGGGTAAAAGGTTGAGAGCGCCGCAACGGAGGAAATCAGCATACCCATCGGGTGAGCATCATAGCGGAAAGCCTGCATCAAATCCTTGACGTTTTCATGCAGGATCGCATGGTGGGTGATGTTATCGACCCAGCTGTCGAGTTCGGGGCGGGTAGGCAGTTCGCCGAATAAAATCAAGAAGGCCGTCTCGAGGAAGTTGGCTTTCTCGGCCAGTTGTTCGATCGGGTAGCCGCGGTACTCGAGGATGCCTTTGTCGCCGTCTATATAGGTGATCGTGCTCTTGGTCGAGGCGGTGTTTTTATACGCCGGGTCGTAGCTCATCAAGCCGAAATCGTCGTCGTTGAGCTTGATCTGACGCAGGTCCATCGCCCGCAGCGTATCATTCTCAACCGGGATTTCGTAGCTTGTGCCGTTGCGGTTGTCCGTGATTGTTAGTGAATCCTTTGCCATCTCAAGCTCCTTTGGTCTTTAGATGCGCCGGGGGCAGGTGCGGTTACGTCACAGCGCGGAAGTATTATGCGTTCCCCTGAGGCATTGTAACGAATTTCAAGGCGCGCGGGCAGGTTGCAACTAGGCGTTCCCTTGTTTTGTTCCGATGATCCCTCGTTGCGAGGCTCCTCGGGAAGACAGGAGCATGTCTTTCCGAGCCTGCACCACTGTGTTTTTCCGAGCCCGGAGGGCGAGGAATCCCCGTAGCGTTGCAGAGCGAAGACCCGGCTGCATCCGATATCCGCCGCCACACTCTATGATGTGTTGCCATGGGGATCCCTTGTCGCGAAGCTCCTCGGGAAGACACAAAAAGTCATGATCCCCGCCCTTGACCCAACCGCAGCAGCGTGCTATTCTTGCAAAAGATTGCAACTGCAAAGGTTTGTGTATGTCGTGTGGTGAACGCCTGGCGGAAGCGATGCGGGCGCGTGGCTTCCGTGTAACCGCTCAGCGGACCATTATCCTTGAGACCATCGCCCATATGGGCGGGCATCTGTCCGCGCAGCAGGTCTACCAGGAATCTCGCAAGCGCCTGCCGGGTTTGAACCTGGCGACGGTCTACCGGACGGTCGAATCGCTTCAGGATGCTGGCATGATTGACGCGTTCTTGATTAGCCAGGAGCCGATGCAATTCTCGCTACGCGATCCCGAACAACCCCATGCTCACCTTGTCTGCCGTACATGCGGGAAAGTTCAGCAGGTCGAGGGTGCGCAGCTGGAGGCGCTTCAGCATGTATTGAAGGACATGACGGCCTTCGAGATCGATCATCATCACCTCACGCTCGAAGGCTTGTGCGCCGACTGCCAAGTGTCTGGTGGGCGCCAGCATTCTTAATCAGACTGGAGGATAGAAGCATGCACCCCTCGCCTGTACAAATGCACATCCCCGACGGCTTTCTCTCCACTACGGTTTCTGTGATTGGATGGATCCTGGCGGTCTTGATGATCGCGATCGCCATCCGCCAGACGCGTCGTCAACTCGGTGAGCGGCAGATCCCGGTCATGGGCGTGCTCGCTGCCTTTGTCTTCGCCGCCCAGGCGATTAACTTTCCTGTAGCTGCCGGCACCTCCGGTCACCTGCTGGGTGGGGCGCTGGTGGCGATCGTGCTCGGACCGTGGGCGGCGACCCTGGTCATGACCTCCGTTATCGGTGTCCAGGCATTTCTCTTCCAGGATGGTGGCCTGCTTGCACTGGGCTGGAACATTCTCAACATGGGGGTGCTGACCGCGTTCGCGGGCTATGCCTGCTACCGAGTTCTGTTGCGTTGGATCGGCGAGACCTCGCAGGCGCGCGTGGCGGCTGCTTTCGCCGCAGCCTGGGTATCGGTCGAGATCGGCGCCATCGCAACCGCTGTCGAACTGGCCGTCTCCGGGACTTCACCCCTGGCACTCGGCCTGCCAGCCATGGCTGGAGTCCACGCCTTGATCGGGGTGGGCGAGGGTTTGATCACCGGCGGGGCGATCACCATGCTGCAGGTGAGCCGGCCGCAGATCCTGCAGGACGCCGAGCAAGCGCCGGGCCAGCGGGGGGCGATTTTCGTCCTGGTAGGGCTCTTTGCCGCGCTGCTGGTCGCGGCCTTTTCGCCGCTCGCCTCGACGCATCCCGACGGGCTTGAATTTATTGCTGAGCGAAATGGATTCCTCAGCCGGGCGCTCGAACCGGCCTTTTCCATCCTGCCTGACTACAGCGTACCCTTCTTGAACAACCCGGCCGCGACCACGATTGCAGCCGTCATGATCGGCACGCTGATCGTCTTCGTGTTGGCATGGCTGGTCGGTCGGGGTGTGTTGCGGCTCGATCGCCGAGGGTGAGCGCTTGCATTTTGACCTGATCGATGTGTACCAGCCTCGCCCAAGCCTGATCCACCGCCTGGATCCGCGTGTAAAACTCATCGGGGCCGTCCTGATCATCCTGACGGCTGTCATGCTGCCTGACGACGGCTGGCCTTCCTTCGTATTGCTGCTCTTGTTTCTGGTCACGCTCTCCTGGAGCTCCGGCTTGGGTTGGTCCTTCACGGTCCGGCGCGCCTTTGTCGCCATTCCCTTCGTCCTCGCCGCGCTCCCGCTCCCGTTTCTGACCCCAGGAAGGGTAATCTGGGTCGTGCCGGGGTTGGGCTGGACGATGACCGCTGCCGGGTTGACACGCTTCCTTGCCATCCTGCTTCGCACCTGGCTTGCGGTCCAGGCTGGCGTGCTCCTAAGCGCCACGACCTCCGCCCCCGATCTTCTGTGGGGGCTGAGAGCACTGGGAATGCCCAGGTTGCTGGTGGGGGTGGTCGGGTTCATGCTGCGCTACATCTTTGTCCTGGCTGATGAAGCGCTGCGTATGCTGCGGGCGAGGTCGGCCCGAAGCCCGAAGCTGGCAGATACACAGCGGCCAGGGTTGGTATGGCAGGGCCGTGTTGCCGGGATGATGGTCGGCAGCTTCTTCCTGCGGTCGCTTGAACGCAGCGAGCGCGTCTACGCGGCGATGGCCTCGCGGGGCTACGCAGGCGAGATCCGGCTCCTGGCGCCGCCGTTGATGAAGCGGTCCGATTGGATCGCGCTCAGCCTTTTGTCAGTGTCACTGCTGGCACCGATCACGCTGGCACTTGGGAGCTGAGCCAATGCACCATACGATCGATGTCGAGAACCTGACCTACAAGTACCCCGATGGCACGCCTGCGTTACAGGGAGTGGACCTGTTTATCGCACCAGGGGAAAAAGTTGCGCTTGTAGGTCCGAACGGTTCTGGCAAATCTACTTTACTCCTGCATCTGAACGGCATCCTGCGGGGTGAAGGGGTGGTGCGCGTATGCAGCATGCCGGTCGATGAGGAGAACCTCGGTAAGATTCGGGCTGCGGTTGGGATCGTATTCCAGGATCCGGATGATCAGCTCTTCTCGCATTCCGTCTTTGAGGATGTTGCTTACGGACCGCTCTATATGGGCCTGGATCCAATGTCCATCCGGGCCCGGGTGACCGAGTCGCTTCAGGCTGTCAGTTTGGAAGGGTTTGAGGGACGTGTTCCGCACCATCTGAGCAGTGGCGAGAAGAAACGTGTCGCCATCGCTTGTGTTTTGGCGATGGAGCCCGAGATTCTTGTCCTCGACGAGCCGACGGCAGGCTTGGACCCGCGTGCTCGCCGGGAGTTGATCGCGCTGCTCGACTCTCTCCCGCAGACGATGCTGATCGCCACGCATGATATGCGCATGGTGGGTGAAATCCTGCCCCGCATGATCGTGATAGATGGCGGGAGCATCGTTGCCGACGGGCTCACAGCGGATCTTATGCTGCAGCAGGAGATGCTTACCATCCATGGGCTCGAACCGGCGCAGACGGTAGGAGGTTGAGCGCTGGACCGCGATTGTCGTAGGCCAAACTGACACCGGAAGTATCAGAAATTAGGGTCAATCCGAGGAGCAGCCGCGACGGGGGATCCCCGTAACTGTGCATGAGCGAACCAGCCCCCCGCGAACGTGCATGTTCCATGTCCTCCTTCGTACGACCATGGGGATTCTTCGCCCTGCGTGCTCGGAACGACATCACTAACAGCCCGGGCACGAGTACATGCGGGTAGAATACGTCATGATGAATCAGCTCAATGCTTGGAGCCGGGATCGGGTGCGCTGGAGAAGACTGATCCTGATCGTCGCTGTCCTCGGAGCCGCTTGGACAGCCGGCTCTGCCGTGCCAGCCGGTAGCGCAGACGGGACACGCGCTCCCAGCCCGCGCGCCGGCTTCCAGGCTCCGCTTTTCAGCCTCGAACGCTTGGGTGGTGATGCACTTTCGCTCATGGACCTGCGCGGGAGTGTGGTCGTGATCAATCTCTGGGCTTCATGGTGCCCACCCTGTCGGGCAGAGATGCCGGCCCTGCAGAAAGTCGCGAAATCCTTCGCGGATGACGATCTGATGATTCTAGGTATTCACATGACGGCACAGGACAGCGAAGCAAACGCAGTTGCCTTTGTTCGTGAATACAACCTGAGCTTCCCAATCCTACTCGACCGGACCGGCGCTGTCGGTCGTTTGTACCAATCGCGCGCTTTGCCAACAACTTTCTTCGTGGACCGGGAGGGCGTCATCCGCGAGGTCGTCGTCGGCGGTCCGCTTCACGAGGTCGCGCTGCGCTCGACGATCGAATCGCTCCTTCAGGAGGGGGGTTCATGATCCCCATCCTGCAAATCGGCCCCCTGGCAGTACAGTTCCCTGGTCTATTGCTGCTGGGAGGGGTTTGGGCAGCAACGCTGCTGATCGAGCGGACGGCACGGCGGAATAAAATAAATCCAGATTTCATGACCAACCTGGTCTTCGTTAGCCTGGTGGTGGGGATCTTGGGAGCAAGGTTGGGTTATGCGCTTCGCTTTCTCGATCTATACCTAGCGCAACCGGGTGCGCTGCTGGCCCTCAACGCGAATACGCTCTCACCGCTGGAGGGCTTGATCGCCGGGTTGTTGGCTGCGCTGGTCATAGTCCAGCGCAAGCGGCAGCCGCTTCTCCCCATTCTTGACGCGCTTACTCCAGGCCTCGCAGTCTTCATGCTCGCCGTCGGGCTTGCACATATCGCCAGCGGCGATGCCTTCGGCTCTCCCAGCAATGTACCCTGGGCAGTTGAGATCTGGACTGCACGCCGGCATCCCTCACAAATCTACGAAACGATCGCTGCCGCGCTTATCCTATGGGCGATCCTGCGTCTGGAGAGCAAGCCAGGTTTCACGGGCTCTCCCTTCTTCAGCCTGATCGCACTTCACGCCGCAGCACGCCTCATCCTGGAGGCATTCCGCGGCGACAGCTTGCTCCTCTTCGAGACCCTGCGCGGTGCCCAGGTGGTAAGCCTGTGCGTCCTGCTCCTCGCGCTGGCCGCTCTCGGGCGGTGTGCGAGGACATCAAGCAACCACGCGTGATACCGACCGCAACCTGCGGGGGGCTCTTTGTAGGCCGATTGTAAGGGTGCTGTCCACAATCTTCAGGCATACTAGGAATACACCCGCATCGACACTCGCAAACTAGCTTTAAGGTGGGCGTGGTAATAAATCATGGGTGGGCGTCATCCCGTGTACAATAGGTCGATTGGGATCATACCTGCCTGCAAGGAACGGCGCCGAGTTGATCTCACCAGGTTGGATAGGATCGATCCAGCAAATCCTGACAGCACCAGAATTCCTATCTCTGGCGAGCATGCTCCCGGTGGTGGCCTGGCTGACCGACCGCTCGAAACGAGGACGTGAAGGGAACATCCCCGTGGCGAAATACCCACAAGGCAACGGCAACGATCGCACCGCCATGCTTGAGCGCGAGGTCCAGCGCCTGCGTTCGCTGCTGGTCATGACCGCCAACCTCAACGCCACTCTCAATTACGAGCGCGTGTTGGATATGACCCTTGATCTGGCAAACAGCGCGCTGGATAGTAGCAATGATTCGCGCAGCGTCAGTGCCCTGCTCCTGTTTGCGAACGATCACCTGTATGTTGCTTCGGCGCGCGGGCTGCCGCAACCTGATTTACGAGTGACCCTACCCGGGCAGTACGGTGTTCTGGGCGAGGTGCTTTCAACGCTTAAAACCAGGGAGTGCCAGAACCCGAGCACCGATCCTGAACTCAAGCGTTTGGTCGCACTGCACAATTGCCCGCTTGTACTCTGCCTTCCGCTGGTTGTCGGGCTGGAGATCTACGGCGTCCTGATCTTCGGCCACTCTGACAAGAGCTTTTTCTCACCCGATCGGGTTGAAGTGCTGGAGGCGGTCGCTCACCAGGCGATGATCGCGCTTCAGAACGCGCGGCTGTACCGGGATCTGGAGCAGGAGAAGGAGCGCATCGGCGAAATTCAAGAAGATGCCCGCCGTAAGCTCGCCCGCGACCTGCACGATGGACCGACCCAGTCGATCGGTGCCATCGCTATGCGCGTCAACTTCGCTCGCCGCCTGGTGCAGCGCGATCCCGAGAAAGCCGCTGAAGAACTGTTCAAAATCGAGGAACTCGCCCGCAGGACGACGAAGGAAATTCGCCAGATGCTCTTCACCCTGCGCCCACTCGTACTCGAGTCGGAGGGGTTGGTCGCTGCTTTGCGCCAGCTGGCTGAGAAGTTCCAGGAAAACCATGATCAAAATGTCATCGTCGAGTCAAAGGATGATGTTGTCAAAGACATGGAACTCGGGAAGCAAGGCGTCATCTTCTTCATCGTGGAGGAAGCCCTGAGCAACGCCCGTAAGCACGCCCAGGCCAAGCACATCTGGGTGCGATTGAAGCGGCGCGGGGCATTGCTCAACCTGGAGATCCAGGATGACGGGGTCGGCTTCGACGTGGAGAGCGTGCAGGCGAATTACGAGCAGCGCGGCAGTCTGGGGATGGTGAACCTATACGAGCGCGCCGAACTTGTCAACGGCATCCTCAAGATCGACTCGCAGCGCGGGCGCGGGACACGCATCCAGGTCTCGATTCCTATGACCATCGAAGCAGGCGAAAAACTCCACCGGCCTGGCTACGTCGCCTGATCCTATTCTCCCCTTAACCTTAAGGGAACGATATGCAAACGCTCCGCACCAGCGAGCGTCCGTGAACGATTCACCCCTATCTCTGGTATAGTTTATGGCTATCCTGTTTTGGCCCGGCTTGAGGTGTTAATGATCGCAGATGTCGCTCGCAGGCTTCGAATCAACGTTCAGAAGGTGATCGTCGGCAAGGATGAGCCGATCCATCTGGCATTGGTCGCGGTGCTGTGCGGCGGCCATATCCTGATCGAGGACGTGCCCGGGATTGGTAAGACGACACTGGCGCGTGCGTTGGCGGTTTCACTGGGCTGCAGCTTCAAGAGGATCCAGTTCACGCCTGATCTGCTTCCTTCGGATGTCACCGGGTTGAATTGGTTCAACCAGAAGAAGCAGGAGTTCGAGTTCCGGCCAGGCCCGATCATGAGCCAGGTTGTCCTGGCTGATGAGATCAATCGAGCGACACCGCGCACTCAATCGGCCCTACTTGAGGCGATGCAGGAACGGCAGGTGACAGTCGATGGCGTCACGCGGCCACAGCCGAAACCCTTCCTTGTGTTGGCAACGCAGAACCCGATCGAATTAGAAGGCACATTCCCACTCCCCGAAGCACAAATCGATCGCTTCATGCTCTGTTTGAAGATAGGTTACCCGAACGAGGGAGAGGAATCCGCCATCCTTGACCGTTTCCATGCCTCCGACCCGCTCGAGAACCTGGAGCCCGTTTCCACACCGGAGGAGATCCTTGAGCTGCAGGAACAGCGGAAGCAGATCCGGGTTGAAGCGAGCATTCGCGATTACATGGTTAAGATTGCCCGTGCCACTCGAGAGCATAATGAGATTGAACTCGGGGCCAGCCCGCGCGCGACGCTCGCCCTCTACCAGGCTACCCAGGCCTGGGCCGCCATCCAGGAGCGTGATTACGTTCTCCCGGATGATGTCAAGTTCCTGGCACCTCACATCCTTACACATCGCTTGATGATTTCGCCGCAGGCACAGCTGCGTGGCCGGCGCCCGGAGGAGTTGGTAGCCGACATCGTGAATTCGGTGCCGGTTCCCGTGGAAGACTGAGATGGCGCCGGATCGCTGGCTGCCGCTGTTGGGGACGATCTTCCTGATCGGAGCGATATTCCGGGTTCAGTTTCTAACGACCCTCTCGGCGACGTTGGCCGTGATCATCGCCATTACCTCCTGGTGGCGTGATCGTTCGCTAGAATCGGTTCGCTATAGCCGCAAACCTTATTACTGGCGTGCGTTCCCGGGCGAGAGAGTCCCACTCACGATTGAAGTTGAGAACGATAAAGCTCTGCCCCTTTCCTGGCTGCGGTTGGAAGACCCCTGGCCGTTTGCCGTTGGACCAGAAGAGCAGGATCAACTCGCCCCTTCTCACCTACCCGATCAGGGATTCCTGACGAACGTCTTCAACCTACGCTGGTTTGAGACCAAGCGGCGGTCATATTCGCTTCTTTTCCGCCGGCGTGGCGTCTATCCAGTCGGACCCGTCCGCATGCAGTCCGGGGATATCTTCGGGATGTATGAGCGTGGCATATCAATTGGCCGGGCAGAATATCTGACGGTTTTCCCCGAACTGCTCCCGATTGAAACCCTTGATCTTCCGGAACGCGATCCCTTCGGGGATCAGCGCTCACGACGCAGGATCTTCGAGGATCCGAACCAGCCGATGGGGGTGCGGGATTACCGGCCAGAGGATGGCTTCCGGCGGGTACATTGGCCGGCTACGGCTCGCACCGGTGAGCTGCAGGTCAAGGTGTATCAACCAACAGCTGCGCGCGTGGCCGTCGTTTGCATGAACGCCAGCACCTTCCAGCGCCATTGGGAAGGTGTGTACCCCGATCTGCTCGAGCGACTTATCAGCGTCTCGGCAACATTGGCGAACCACTTCATCGAGGAAGGCTACCAGGTGGGTCTAATCTCGAACAGCAGCCTGGCGCATTCCGACCGCCCCTTTAACATCCCCCCCGGTCGGTCCCCGAGGCAGCTGGGCCGCCTCCTGGGTGCATTGGCCGGGGTAACCCCGCTGGTGATGGTGCCCTTCGAATCCTTCCTGATCCGTGAGATGCCCAAAATCCCTTACGGTGCGAGCTTGCTGGTTGTAACCGCAATCACGCCCCCAGAACTTATAGATACCCTGCTGCGCCTGAAGCGGCGCGGGCGGGGTATTCGTCTGCTTTCACTCTCTCCATTGGCACCTCCCTCAATTCCCGGTATCCCGATCTCGCATCTCCCGTTTGAAGATGCCCACCCCGCATTCTTCGAGACCCAGGCTACTAGCAGGTAAGCTGCAGGCTTATGACCCACGCTATGCTTTCGCCGGAGAAGACTCATGTAGGGCTGAGTGATCGTTTCAATTCGTGGCAGCTCCTGACGGTTATTTCCTGGCTCGTAATGTACCTGGCCGGGATTGTCCCGGCCTGGTCGCTGATCAGTGACGTGCCCAAGAGTTGGTTGGCATGGCTCATTTTCGGGTTGATCGCACTTGCAACCTGTGGTGCCTCAGCCGTGCTCGCGCTGACTCATTTCAAACGGAGCGCGGCGCAGTTTATTTTAATGATGCTCCTTATCCTGTCCCTAGGTCTGGCTCTGCGCGGGTTGGTCTTTGTTACCCCTGGACAGAGCTTGTTGGCGATGCCGCCCCGCTTTCTGGGTTCGTTCGATGACGGCGCACCATTGATTGCCGCGCTGGCAACGGCGACAGCGGTGATCTACCTGTGGCACAAGGGTGACGTAGCCTGGCAGCACTGGATCGGCCCGCTTGTGGTACGCCGGACTTTTATCTCGGGAACAATCCTGTTTTTAGGGATCGGCCTGCTCGCTTCTGCGGTCAAAAACCGATTTCCAGTCCTTGAATTCTTCCTGTTCCTTTTCACCAGCCTGCTGGCCATGGGAGGTTCGCGCCTTTCAGCACAGGCTCACGTCCGAGGAGGGCGAGGGGTACCACTCACGCGGAGTTGGGTCCTTGGCCTGAACGGTTCGGCACTTGGCCTGCTGGGGTTAGCGGCAGCGACGGCTTTCATAGCAGGCGGTCCTGTTGCGAGCTTGCTTGCGGCGTTGTTCGGCCGGCTCTTCAGGGGGCTGTTGATCGTGTTCCTCCTGGTTCTAGAACCGCTTGTATATTTGATTATCGCCGCATGGAATATCTTGCTGACATGCTTCGGGTTAGGACCGGACCTGTTGCTTGAAGCACCCCAGATCTCGTTTGACAACCAGATCCAGGAGCAGCTTGCGGCCCTGTCGGGTGAAGTGCAGCCACCAGTCTGGGCTGATGATCTGGGGCACATCCTTACATGGGCAGGCGGGCTGCTTGTTGGTGTCCTCGTTCTTGTTGTGATCATAACATCTCTGCGGCGGAACACGAGGCTCCGGCAGTGGCGGTCGACGACCGAGCAGGAGATCCCGGGCGGTGAGTCATTGTTCGCAGCGTTGCGCAGCCTGCTCAAGAGCAGGAAGAATTCTGCACAACCCGCGCGCCTGCTCCAGCCGGTACGACGTTGGATCGCCGCTGCCCGCATTCGCTGGATCTACAGTCAACTGCTGCGTTCACTATCCCGCATCGATCTCGAGCGCACAGCATCCGAAACCCCGCTCGAGTACCTGCAAAGGGTATCCCACGCGATTCCAGCTGGAGCGGATGACCTGGCGAGCATAACCCATGCTTACCAGCGTGTGCGCTACGGCGAGCTCCCAGAGACACGTGCGGATATCGATCAAGTAGAAGCATCCTGGGACCGTGTTCAAGGAGTAATCCGAGAGCGTAAGAAGCTTGAGGGGAAATCAATCTCCCCCTAAGAGGGGAAGGCAAGGACTGGGTGAGATGATGGGACAGTCCGGGGCCGGGTCGAACACCGAGAACGCATTCACGGCTGATAGCATCCAGTTTCATCCCTGGCGTGAGTTGAGCGCGCTGGCTTTGATCAGTCTCGAGATAAGCTGGCTGATCCTCTGGTTCGAAGTCTTTCGACGCAGCGATCCACTTTTCACTACGGGCCGAGCATACCTGGCCTTTGCGCTGAACATGGCTGCCGCATACTTGCTGGCGAGAGCAATGTTCCTCACCAAGTTTCGATCTTCCATCCGGCGTGGGTTTCTCATCGGGGCTTACTTGCTGGCGACAGCAATCTTCATCCAGAGCCTATTGGGGCAGCAGGAGACCACTGACTTTTCCTCACTGTTCAATAGGGGGCAATTCGATGGAGAAATCTTGCTACCGGTTGAACTGATCCTGGCCTTCATTTCAGCCTATATGTGGTTGAGAGGGGTGTCCCTCGCTCACAGCTGGCTCGATCCACGAGTGGTGATCCGCAGCTTCAGCTTCGGTGCGGGGATGCTCATCCTGCTCGGCTTCATGACGGTGTTTGTCAAAACCCCTCAACCTTTCTTTGGTCTGGGAAGCTTTGCACTGTCCGGGCTCATCGCGCTTGGGGCAGCGAGGGCTGCTTCGCTCGGCCGTCTGCGCGGTGGCCGCCCGATCTCATTTAACGCGACCTGGGTCGTGGGGATCCTCATCTCAACCACGACCGTGGCCTTCCTCTCGATTGTTATTGGCAGTGTGGCCGCGGGTGGTTTTGCACGCTGGATTGCCGGAATTTTTATGCTGCTGATCCGGGTGATTCTGATCCTGGCGGCCTTGCTTGTCAGCCCGCTTATCCTGCTGCTCCTGTTCAGCTGGCCCTGGTTCCAAAGTCAAGCCGAAGCATCACCGCTCTTGCAGGAGATCGGGCGAGAGCTCGCCCGGCTGGTGCAAATGCTCATGCAGCTGCTGGTCGATCTGAGCCGCATAATGCAGGATTCCTTCGAATCATTTCCGGACATTCAAGTGCTGAAAGCATGGTTTATTAGGGGTGCGTTTGCCGGGCTACTGGTGCTGATGCTGGTGTGGTTTGGCAAGAGATGGCGGCTGCCTTGGCGGCGGGATAATGAACCCCAGGAGCAGGCCAGCCGTCTCGACCCGCGTAATGTGAGTGGCAGGCTGGTCCAGTCTTTAAGGGAGGGGATACGGGATCTGGGTGATCAGCTGCGCAAGGTGCGCTTCGGCCCGGGGTTCCTTGGTGCACTTCGCATTCGATTGCTCTATGCACGCCTGATGCAATTGTGTGATGATTCTGGTACGCCGCGGGGCGAAACTATCACACCCCTCGAATTCCTCCCAACACTAGAGAACCTGTTTCCTCAAGCGCACGATGATGTACGGATCATGACCGAGGCCTACAACCGGGTTCGTTATGGTGAAATCCCCGAAACGCGGGGGGAGGTCGAAACAGTGAATCTGGCCTGGAAACGGGTGAAGGCTGAAGGCGCACGGCTGCACCGGATCCAACGTCAGTTTCAACCATCAAGCAAGTAGGTTGAATACTACTACTGCTAAAAACCCTCGGCTTCTTCAGCCTCATGGAAGTATAAAACGGCGCGAACCGGGGGCGGTCTGTGTGACTCTGTATTTCCGATTTGCGGCATAAATGGAGAAACAAAAACAGGCGCCTTCTGACGCCTGTTTGAGATATTTTGGCGATCGTTCGCCATGCCTTAGCTTTGCATGAAATCTACCAATTCCCGGCGCATACCGGGATGACGCAGACGACGCAGAGCCTGCGCTTCAATTTGGCGCACACGTTCTCGGGTAATGCCCATCTTCAGACCGATCTCCTTTAGCGTGTGTACCTTGCCATTCTCAAGCCCGTAGCGTAATCGCAGGACAAGCGCCTCGCGGTGTGGAAGGGCTTCGAGCATCTCATGCACGCGCTCCTCGAGCATATCCTGCACGGTGATCTCTTCTGGAGCGGGAGACTCTTCGTCTTCAATGAAATCCCCGATCACTGCGTCCCCATCTTGTTCGGTAGGCTTTTCCAGCGATAGCGGCCGCTGGGCGACGCGCAGCATGTAGTCAACGTCATCGGGGGTGATGTCGAGATGCTCGGCCAGTTCTTCGCGCCCCGGATCGCGCCCGAGGTCCTGTGTCAGCTGGTGCCGGCTGCGCAGCATGCGGTTGATGCGGTCACCCATGTGGACCGGGATGCGGATCGTCCGTCCATGGTCCGCCACCAGGCGTGTTACAGCCTGGCGGATCCACCAGGTGGCATACGTGGAGAACTTGTGACCGCGGCGGTAGTCGAACTTCTTGACTGCGCGCATCAGACCGACGTGGCCTTCCTGGATAAGATCCAGTAACGGCACACCGCGGCCGACATACTTCTTGGCCACGCTGATCACGAGGCGCGAGTTGGCCATGATCAGGTGCTCACGCGCCGCCATACCGTCCTCGATCAAGCCTTCAATCTTCCGGCGACGGCTTTCGCTGCACCCGCCCTTGGCTAGTTCGGCACGCATCCTGCGGCCGCGCTCAATACGCTTCGAGAGCTCAACTTCTTCATCACGGGTGAGCAGTGGCACGCGGCCGACCTGGCTCAGATACAGGCCAACTGTGTCACCCGAGTCGATGGCGTGGATGGCACTCGCCTCTGCTGGTTCCGAATCTTCCTCTTCCTCATCATCAGCAGCAGTGCTCACGCCCAGTTCGAGCTTGCGTTCAGCAATTTGGTCATCATCGAGGAACTCAATTCCGGCCGCGATCAAACCATCGTAGAAGCGCTCGAGCGTTGAGATCGAAGCCTCAGGCTCTGGAAGGACGTTCATAAGATCATCTAGGCTGATAAAACCCTGATCCTCACCAAGTCTGATCAACTGCAGCAAGGCGGATTGCTCTTCGTGTGAGAGGCCTTCCATTTCCGGTTCTTTCTCGATCGAGCTAGAACCCTCAATTTCTGTCATCATGCGCGCACCAAGTCCTTCCTTGGAAAAATTTATTACATCCACCCTTGATGGTAGCTTGTCGTTTTGAAGTGTAGAGTTGAATGGGAACGCTGGTCCCGGTTACAGGCTGATCGTATCCACTTTGCTCAACCTTCCAGGGACGGTTTGAAAAGTCATCCACACCAGTTACAGTGTACAACGTTTTGCTTAATGAATTCTTAATCTTGGGGCAAATTTCCGACTTAAACCTATCCCCGGGGGAATCTGGGGCGCTTTTTACGCATACTGATTACCCAAAGCGGCGGGATGCCGTTCGTCCGGAGTATGTCAATCGTAGGCTATCCAAGGCGACTCGTATCTGCTCGATCAGGCAAATTGGGGCGTTCGAGGCATGGATTGCGCCAACATGAGTCCACACACTGATTTGTGTGTTCTCGCGCGCTCAACCCAGATTTCACGCCGGCGGAGTTGGTTTCAAGGCGCGCGCATCTTGAGCGCCTTCTGGCTCAGATTTGCGATCAGCTTCTGGTAGGCATCGCTGAAACTGGCCACGCCTTGATCGAGCAACTCACGCGTCACTTGATCGAGGTCTATTCCGGCCTGTGAAAGCCGACTGATCTGTTCCCGGGCGAGATCGACATTGCGGTCGACCGTCCGGGCGAGCGTGCCATGGTCGAGCACGGCGGCGATCGTCTCCGGTGGGAGGGTATTCACCGTCTCAGGGCCAATTAGATTATCGACGTACAACGTATCCGGGTAGGCTGGATTCTTGGTGCTGGTGCTTGCCCAGAGGACACGCTGCGGCCGTGCACCCGAGGCAGCCAGGCGTTCCCAACGTGGACCGCCAAACTGTTCTTTAAACTGCTCGTAGGCAAGCTTTGCATTGGCCACTGCGATCATTCCCTGCAGATCGGTAGTGCCTCGCTCCTCGAGAAGCGGATCGATCTTGCTGTCGATCCGGCTCACGAAGAAGGAGGCGACCGAGGCCATACGATCGATCGGTTTGCCTGATCCCAACCTTGCCTCAAGTGCCTTCAGGTAAGCCTCGCTCACCGCTTCATACTGCTCGAGGGAGAACATGAGGGTGATATTGATCGGCAGGCCTTCTGTTAACAAGGTCTGGATGGCCGGATACCCAGCCTGGGTGGCAGGGATCTTGAACATGACGTTGGGACGGTTGACAAGCTTCTTCAGCCGCCGGATCTCATCCAGGGTGCCCTGGGTTTCGTGGGCGAGGTTGGGGTTGGCCTCGAGGCTGACAAACCCGTCGGCGCCATCGGATGCATCAAAGATAGTGCGCAGCATGTCCGCCGCCTGTTGGATGTCCGACACGGCCAGGCTTTCATAGACCGCGTCAATCTCAAGGCCCTGTTGGATGAGCCGGGCCAGATCCTCGTCGTAGGCGTCGCTTCCTGTCATGGCCTTCATGAAAATGCTCGGGTTGGAAGTCATGCCGCGCAGGCCTTGGTCGATCAAGGACTGCAGCTCGCCCGATGCGAAAAGCTCGCGGCTGATCTGATCGATCCAAATGGATTGGCCGAGTTTGTAAATATCGTGCAACTTCGTCATGCAAGTCCTCCTTGGCTCCCCTGGATTCTAACTGAAATGGGAGGGGGCATACCATGGATAGGTTTGAAAGCGCAGATCTTACACCGAGCCCCCCAGGCTGCCGATCAGCGATTGTTTAAGATTCCATAGTCCTTCCGTCAGCGAAACATGGTAAATGTGTGGGTTCATGATACGCCGCACACCGGGGTCGAGGCGCTCCAGATCGTGTACGCGTGCGGTACGCATCGATTCGAGCGAGGGCAGCGAGTAGACTAACTTGCCCTGGTCGAGAACTGGCACCAGCAGCGGTTCAATATGCGATATTTCAGACTGGTTCAGCGTACGCCGTGTGGTAAATTCCGTCGGGTGACGCAGCAGGAGCGGATCCATTTCTAGGGGATCCTCATCCCCCAGCGCCAGCAAATCGGCGGCTGCCCGGCCGCGCTGGTCGTAAATTCTCCACACGGTTTTGTGGCCGGGGTTGATGATCTTCTCCAGTGACTCGGAGAGCTTAATCGCGGGCGCCCATTGTCCATCCTTGCAGATCGCCACCAGCTTATAGACTCCATCCAGCGCCGACTGTCCGCGGGAAGTGATCAGGCGCGTGCCGACCCCGTAGACGAGCCGGTGGATGAGTTGATCCGGCTCGACATCGTAGAGCGGTGCTTCATCCTGGATCTGGCTGATGACCTGCCACAGGACGAGTTCATCAATCTGGTTGGAAAGCACGATGCGGGTTTCGGGGAAACCGGCTGCATCGAGCTGCTTAGCGGCCTGGATGCTGAGGTGCGCCAGATCGCCCGAATCGAGGCGGATGCCGACTGGCTCATGGCCCTTACGCCGCAGGCGTTCAAACACGCGGATAGCGTTCGGGATGCCGCTCTCGAGCGTATCGATCGTGTCGACCAGTAGCAGGCAGTCATCCGGGTAAACATCGGCATAGGCCTGAAATGCGTCCTCCTCTGTGCCCCCAAGCGTGA
The DNA here is from genome assembly GCA_034430615.1 of Anaerolineales bacterium. GTDB lineage: Bacteria > Chloroflexota > Anaerolineae > Anaerolineales > E44-bin32 > E44-bin32. The sequence continues at coordinate 33,990 of DAOUEJ010000101.1, forward strand.
GGAAGGCCTGCACCATACTGTGAGCGTGTGTGCCTTTCGGTGGCAGGCCCAATATATGGGACAGACCGACGTTTGAGCTGAAATCAGCCCCGCCGATAAGCGCGGCGCGTGCCCCGGCATTGGCGCCCTTGTCCTGCCCGCGCCGCAGTCCGAATTCGAGCAGCAGCTGGCCACGACCGGCCTGCCGGATACGGGCGGCCTTGGTAGCGACGAGCGACTGGTAATTCAAATGGTTGAGGAGCGGGGTCTCCAGGATCTGGGCCATCGCCAACGGACCTTCGACGATGGTGAGCGGGACGCTGGGGTGGACGACGCGTCCCTCCGGGATGGCCTGCAGGTTGATCCCATCGAAGTTACCTGATGCGGCAAGCCAGGCGAGGAAGTCCTCAGCGAAGACTCGTTCACCACTCGTGCCGCGTTGATCCCGCAGGTAGTCAAGGTCTTCTGTCCTGAAATGCGCTTCCGCCATCCAATCCAGCAGCCAGGCCAAGCCGGCGTTGATGCAGTAGCCTGCCTGATGCAGACCGTAGGATGGGTAGCTGCGGAAGAAATGTTCGAATAAGGCCGGGGTCTCGTGCATGCCCATGCGGAAGTAGAGCTGGGCCATCGTGAGCTGGTACTCGTCGGTGAAGAGGATACCTTCGGCGGTGGTACGTTGATCAGGTTTCATATTCATCGTTCTCTCAGGTCGAGTTTAGAGCCAGGATCCCGGCTGCCGACAGCAGCGTGGTTCCAATAGCACATTTCAGGATACCATGATGAGGGTCGTGCTGTTGCTGAGATTTGGGGGAACCGGTTGGCAGATGTCGCAGGCGGCCGAGTCGTCGCTTAGCAGCATCACGTGCCTTCCCGAGGAGCCACGCGACGAGGGATCTCCATGACGATACACCGTAGGGCACGGCTGCAGATGTCGGAGACGGCCGAGTCGTCGCTCAGCTGTATCTTGGGGATTCCTCGCCCTTCGGGCTCGGAAAGACACAGTGGTACAGACCCGGGATGGCGGGTGTTCTGGAGCCTGAGCGTCACTCCGCCGGCCAGTCTGTTATAACTAGTGAAGATTCGCATCAGAAAACAAGGAGATAGGTATGCCACTGACATCTCGTGATCGACAGCGACAGCGAAAACAGCGCCGGGTGCGGAAGCTGCGTGAATACAAACGCCGCTACCTGGAATCAAAGGATGCACGTGAACGGCAGGCTCTGGAAAAGAAGATCCTCAAGCATCAACCTTCGTGGAAACCCGGTGGGGAGGGCTGAGACACCCCGCTCGGATTTCAGCTTGAAAATCTCAAGGATCGAGACATCGTACCGAGGAAGTGATCGATGCCGATGACGGGCGTCGTGTCAAAACCCGAAACAGAACGATTGCTGGTCGTCTCCAACCGGCTCCCGGTGCGGGTCAACCGGCTGCAGGGGGGAAAGCTCGAATATTCCCCCAGCGCGGGTGGTGTAGCCACGTCCTTGAATGCCCTGCGCGAGCAGATGGACATGCTCTGGCTAGGGACACCAGGTGTAAACGTCGATGGCCTGGATGAACAGCTGGTGGTTCAGCAGCATCTGCTGGAAGAGTTCGACAGCGTGCCCCTCTTCTTGGACCGGGGTGTGTTTGATCGTTATTACGATGGGTTCAGCAATGGCTGTCTGTGGCCACTCTTTCATTACTTCCCCCAGTTTGCACATTTTAATGAGGGCGAATGGCGAGCCTACCAGCAGGTAAACGAGCGTTTTGCTGAGCGAATCGTGAGCCTGGCCCGGCCGGGTGACACCATCTGGGTTCACGATTACCACCTGCTGCTGCTCCCGGCCTTGCTGCGCCAGTCGCTGCCGGATGCCTCGATCGGGTTTTTCTTACACATCCCGTTTCCCTCCTACGAGATCTTCAGGATGCTGCCCTGGCGTGAGCCGATCCTGCGCGGTCTGGTCGGGGCCGATCTCATCGGGTTTCACAGCTTCGGATACGCGCGCCACTTCTTAAGCTCACTCCTGCGGATCCTTGGCTTGGAACAGCACTTTGGCCGTGTTACGTATGGTGATCGGGCGATCCAGGTGGAGACCTTCCCACTGGGCGTTGACACGGATCGCTTCGCGGCTGCCCGGAACCTGCGTGAGGTACAGGAGCGACTGGGGGAATTCAAAGCAGAGATCGGCGATGTGAAGGTCATCCTATCTGTGGACCGGCTTGATTTTACGAAAGGCATCCGCGAACGATTAACAGCTTACGAAGGGTTTCTGGAGAAGTATCCAGAGTGGCATGGGAAGGTAAGCCTGGTTTCATTGCTCGTACCTTCGCGCACGCGTGTGCCGGAATACCAGAATCTAAAGAGCCAGGTCGACGAGCAAATCGGTCGTATCAACGGTGAGTATGGCCAGCCAGGTTGGACCCCCATTACCTACCTATATCGGTCGCTGCCGTTTGAGCAGTTGGTTCCGCTCTACCTGGCGGCCGATGTTGCACTGGTTCTTCCGCTGCGGGACGGTATGAATCTGGTGGCAAAAGAGTATCTGGCCGCTCGCAGCGATGGGACGGGTGTGCTGATCTTGAGTGAGACTGCCGGAGCGGCGGCTGAGCTGGGCGAAGCGCTGATCGTCAACCCGCACGACATGGAAGGCACCGTGGATGCGATTCACCAGGCGCTCACGATGCCGGTCGCGGAGCAGCGCCAACGCAATGCACCCATGCAGGCGCGCCTGAGCCGCTACGACATCGATCGCTGGACGCATGATTTCCTCTTCCAACTGCATCGTTTGCGGGAAGCGCGCCGGTTGCAGCTCCCGCGGCGACTCAAGGATGAGCACGAATCCGATCTAATAGTCGCCTACCAGCAAGCCGAACACCGCCTGCTCCTGCTTGATTATGATGGCACCCTCGTGCCGTTTGCCCAGACACCGGAGGCTGCTCGTCCAGATCCAGAACTGCTGGATCTGCTGCGGAAACTGGCCGCCGATGACCACAACCACGTCGCTGTGATCAGCGGTCGCGAATCCAGTACCCTGGAGGATTGGCTGGGTGGTTGTGGCGTGGACCTTGTCGCAGAGCATGGCGCGCACATCCGCCTCGCAAGCAGCGGAAAGTGGGAGCACTTCGATGATTCGCTGGATGACGAATGGAAAGTACAGCTGCAGCCCGTGTTCGAAGTATTCGTCGATCGAACACCAGGTTCGCTGCTGGAAGAGAAGAGCGCCGCCCTGGTCTGGCACTACCGACGCGCGGATCCCGATCTTGGGGCTCAGCGGGCGGCCGAATTGACTGAGGCTCTGGAAGGATACATTTCCAACACCAACCTGCACGTGCTCCAAGGGCACAAGGTGGTCGAAGTCAAACCGAGTACGGTCAGCAAAGGCCGAGCAGCTGCACCCTGGCTCACCGGGCAACCGGTTCCCCAGTTCATCCTTGCCATGGGAGACGACGTGACGGATGAGGCGCTTTTCGAGGTTATCCCCGAAGACGGGTGGACAGTAAAAATCGGTTCACCCGAGGGGTCGCATGCAAGATTTTTCGTATCGAACGTAAATAACGCGCGGGAGCTCCTTCAATCCTTGATCACAGCTCCCTGAACAGAATCCCCTTCAACTTCGAAATTCTAACAGTTCGTTGACGTTGCTTATATCCCTCATTAACGATAACGGGTTAGAAATAGAGGTGTAACCATCTCATAATTGGCATTGGAGGTGTTGCAATGACAATGATAACCCGTTGGGAGCCCTTCCGAGAGATGCGTCGGCTACACGACCTGCTCGATCGGAGCATGGATGATGCCTGGCTTCGTCCGGGTCGTGTTGACGGCGACCTGGAAGGTCCCGCACCGATCGACGTCTATGAGACCCAAAACGATGTCGTCGTGAAAGCCATAATGCCGGGCGTGAAAGCGGATGAGATCAATATCTCCGTTGATCGCGATGTGCTGACGCTGCGTGGCGAGACCAAGTCGGAGAGCGAGGAGCAGGATGACGAGCGGAATTATCACTTCCGTGAGATCCGCTACAATCGCTATGGCCGTTCACTCCGTTTGCCGGCACTGGTCGATTCGGACAAGGCAAAAGCCGAGTTTGAAGACGGCATCCTCACCCTGACTCTGCCCAAGGCTGATGCGGTCAAACCGAGGACGATCACCGTCAAATCGAAATAGACCCGAGACAGTGATCAATTGATATCGTGAAGGTAATCGAGACGGCGACCTTGGTCACCGTCTCCTTTTGATTCTACCCAGGGTAGATCGTATCTCAGTTCCAAACCTGCTGGACATCTCGAAGGTGCGCTCGAGACCCGCAAAGGGAACCGTCGGTAGTCAGCATGTTCTTTCGCTCCTGGTTCCGGCTTAGGGGGCGGATGTTCCTGTGGGCGTCTCGGTAGGTGTTGCGGTGGCGGCAGGAGCGGTGGACGTGCTGCCGCCGACGATAATGAGCACGTAGATCTCATCCCCGAAGTAGGTCCCGGTGTTCGTGGACATCCTCCAGTTGCTGCGGATGCTGCCTGAGGTAGTAGGGGCGGTCATGGCGACTGACAGTTCGGTATCCTCACCGGGACTGACCGCTTTATCCAGCGTCAGTGTCGAGCCTCCCATCACATCACCGCCGGTGAAGTTGAGCTTGAAACCAACCTCCCAGGCGCAGCTCCCGTTGTTGCGGACACGCCACGTTTTTGTGAAGGCTTGCCCGGGAGTCATGTTGGTGTTATCGGGGATGGTGACGTCGGCCATAAAGGCCATGCTGAAACATGAACTCGTCGGGAGACTCCCGGTTGTGGGCAATGGTGTGTTCGTTTGCTCCGGCGTGCTCGTCGCGGTCGGCGAGGGGGCAATTGTCGGAGAGGGCGTATTCGTTGGGATGGCCAGCGCGGTCTGTGTCAGGTCTGAGGCAAAGGTGGCCACCGCCTGCGTTTGGATCATCTCGACGCTGAGCGTGGGTGTGGCATCGGCGGCGCTCGACCCGCAGGCGCTGGCGAGGATCCCGCTCAAGGCGAGAATAAGGATCGATGTAAGTCGTGCTCTGGAGAGGTTCAATTGAAATCCTCCTTACTTAATTTCCGTTGAAGATTTGTTGCGTGAAATCAACTGGAGAAGCTCACGCACATGCACTTCTTGTTGGGCATCGCGACGGAGCGGGAGGTTCCGATTGATCGTGTAACAGTTTACCCGACCCTCCTTGCGCTTCGAAATGTAACCTTCCAGTTCCAATTCCTTGATAATGCGGATCACAGTTCGTTCGGTAATGCCGAGGGCCGCCGCAACTTCGCGGGAGGTCTGCTGCTGTTCCCGATCCAGGATCGTGAGCACGGCAGCATGGTTCGTGATGAAGGTCCACTTCTTTTTTGTCATAATCTCACACCGCCCAAAAAGTGTATCGAATAACATGACAATAAATACATGATAATTATAACGCATATTGTAACTAAGCTGGGCAGCTCGTCAAGGTTCCAATGTCCAAGTGAACCGATTGCCTTTACCAGGCTCCTCTAAACATTTGGAATTTTATCCTTCCATTCCAGCCAGCGTCCTCATTGAAGATGCGGGGGAGAGATTGAGGGGGTAATGAAGACGACGGACCGCGAGGCCCGCCGTGTTGTTTCCTATGGCTCCTCGGGTAGGACTCGAACCTACAACCCATCGGTTAACAGCCGATTGCTCTGCCAATTGAGCTACCGAGGAAGGCTCCGAGATTATAACCGTCACGGTTGACGGGCGTCAAGAAACAGCGAAGGCAGCGTGCGACTCCGCTATAATACCCACATGCCAATTCTCGCACAGGATGCCCAACAGGATACCCCTCACCCATTGCGCACGAAGCTGACTTTTGCTGCGGCGGCGGGCGTCGTGCTGCTTTGGCTGCTGCTCACGCCGGAGGGCGCTCTGGGTAAGGCAGACGCCGTCGGCTATGCCGTCTGCCACCGCATCGACCTGCGTTCCTTCCACCTCGGCCTACGCCAGCTCCCGCTATGCGCCCGCTGCACGGGCATGTACCTGGGCGCTCTGCTTGGATTGGTCTTCTTTGCCCTCCGCCACCCGCGCGCTGGCCGATACCCCTCGCGGTCGATCCTGGTTTTTCTCGTGCTTCTAGCACTGGCATGGGCATTCGATGGCTTGAATTCTTTCCTGAGCGTGATCCCGGGCGCGCCGCACTTATACGCACCCGACAACACGTTACGTCTGATCACCGGCACAGGCATCGGGCTGGCACTGGCGGCGCTGATCGCGCCCGTCTTCAATCAGCTGGCCTGGTCCGACTGGCGCGATGAGCCCACACTCGGCTCGTGGCGCGAGTTCGGGCTGCTGCTCCTGTTGGCAGGGGGCTTGATTATGCTTGTGCTGAATGACAACCCGCTCGTGCTTTACCCACTTGCGCTGTTAAGCGTGTTTGGCGTGCTGGCGCTTTTGACCAGCGCCTATGCGTTAATAACGATACCCTTCCTGCGCCGGATTTCCTCCGCGCAGCATTGGACCGAGCTGTCGCTGCCGCTCTTCGTGGCGGCGGCGCTGGCTCTAGTCCAGATCGGTGCCATCGACCTGATCCGCCTGGCGGCGACAGGGACCTGGGGCGGATTTCACCTATGAGGAGAAGAATATGGACCCACTGAGCGGCGTCTTTGCCGCCTTCGGATTGGCCGCAAGCGCCGGCTTGAACGCCTACATACCGCTCTTGATCATGGCGTTGATTGGGCGCTTCACGGATTGGATCGTGCTCGCTTCCCCTTGGGATGCCCTCAGCAGCTGGTGGGTGATCGGGGCACTCATCCTGTTGAGCGTGGTCGAGTTCTTTGCGGATAAGATCCCGGCCGTCAACCACGTCAACGACGCCATCCAGACCTTTATTCGTCCCACGGCAGGCGCGGTGGCCTTTGCAGCCAGCGCAAACGTCATCACCGAGGTCCACCCCGTGGTGGCGATCATCTCCGGCCTGCTTGTTGCCGGAGTGGTGCACGCCGCGAAATCCGCTGCCGTTCGCCCAGCGGTCACCGCCACGACCGGGGGCGCGGGCAACATCCCGGTTAGCATCGCCGAGGATGTGCTGGCGACAGTGCTCTCGATCCTTTCGATCGTGATCCCGGTCTTGATTGCCACGCTCTTGATCGTGATCACTTCCTACATCATTTGGTGGCTCTGGCGGAGAGCGAACGCAGAACGATAACGATCCTGACCTTTACGATCCTCAGAACGGATCTTCGCAGTTGAATATCTGCCAGTGGAGCGCGTCGAGTGCTTCCAGGCAGCTCAACCGCTCCTTTTGTGTCAAATCCAGGGCCGCGAACTCGTCTGCATCCAGCAGCTGCATGCGGCCGTCGGGCAGCCGCACCAGGTCAAGCGCAAGATCGTCGGCGTGGATATGCCCGTCCTCGAGTATCGCCGGGCGGGCCAGGTTGCAGTACCAACCCTTGAGCGCGCCTGAACCTCCGGCGTAGACTGTGAAGATGTTGTAGCTGCGCTTGAAATAATAGGTTTCGAGGAAGCGATCCCCGCGCATAAAGGTCAGCAGACCTAACGCAACCATCTCACGATTGAAGGCTGCCTCGATCAGCACCGAATGCTCATCCTGCTCAAGGATCATACCGGGATAGGCTAAAATTTCTTTCCCGTGTGAGTTGCGCTTATGCACGATCACTTTTCGTTTCACGCCAGCACCTGCAGCGCGTGCAATGGGTCAAACGATAACTCGACCACCTGCCCGATCTCGGGCGCGTCCAGATCCGAGTCGAGGGTGCAGGCCAGCTCGACCTGGCTGGTCTGGACCTTCAATCGCAACGCCTGCCCACGGAAGGAACGATCCTTCACACGGCCATGCAGGACCTCCGGTCCCTCACCATCCAGCTGCATCCGGTCCCCACGCAGGAGCGCCGTAACTTGACCGCGCAGCCGAGTCTCTGTCGGATAGGTTCCGAAAGGTGTTTCGACCTGCGCCGCTCCGTCCGCATCCCGGACTAGCGCCGGGAAGAGATTGGTCAAACCCAGGAATCGAGCTGCGAAGGCGGTGTGTGGATTGTGGTAGAGCTCGAATGGTGTCCCGATTTGTACGACGCGGCCGGCGTTGAGCAGCACGACCCGGTCGGCGATGGCAAAGGTTTCTTCCTGGTCATGGGTGACATAGAGCACGGTCTGATCGAGCTCGCTGAGAATGGCTGGTAGATCCAGCAGCAGCCGTTCGCGCAGCGTCCGGTCGAGTGCACCTAACGGCTCATCGAGCATCAGCAGACGCGGGCGGGGGGCCAGCGAACGGGCCAAAGCCACACGCTGGCGCTCACCCCCAGAGAGCGTATCCACCTGTCGCGCCTCATAACCTTCTAGGTCTACAAGCCGCAGCGCTTCCGATACGCCCGCCTCGATCTGATCATCACGTAGTCCTTGCATCCTCAGCCCGAAGCCAACGTTGCCGCGCACGTCAAGGTGCGGAAAAAGGGCGAACTCCTGGAACATGAGCCCAAACCCTCGCAGATGGGTCGGAACATCCGCCATGTCCTCTCCTTGCCAGAGAATCTGACCACGGTCGGGCCGTTCCAACCCGGCGATCAGGTGCAGCAACGTACTCTTACCGCAGCCGCTTGGACCAAGCACAGCCACGATCTCGCCCATCTGCATTTCGAAAGAGATGTCGTCCAGAGCAGCAGTCTCACCGAAGCGTTTTACGAGGTCCCTGATTTGCAGCACAGTTTCTCTCTCAGTCACGGTGCCTCATTAGAATTCACCAACCTCTGCCAATCGAAGCCGCTCGATGGCGAGCATGCCGCCAGCTGTGACGAGCATGAGTAGTGTGCTCAAGGCCATGGCCATGCCAAAATTGATCGCTCCCGGGCGGGATAGGAAGCGGAAGATGGCGACCGGCACGGTGGGGAACTCAGGCCTTGCCAGGAGGGCCGAAGCGCCAAATTCGCCAATTGAGATCGTGAAGGCAAAAACAACTGCCACGAGCAGCGCGCGTCCGACGAGCGGCAGATCGATATACAGCATCACCTGTCGCGGGGCGGCACCCAACGCTGCTGCAGCCTGTTTCAGATTGGGCTGGATGCTCTGCAGGGCAGGCACCAGGCTGCGCACGAAGAAGGGGAAGGCGACCAGTGTATGGGCGATCGGCAGTAGGACCGGTGATGTCCGCAGGTCGAGCGGTGGCTGGCTTAGGGTGACGATAAAGCCCAGACCGAGCGTTACGGCAGAGGCCCCGAGCGGAAGCATGAGGAGCGGGTCGAGTATGCGCGCCAGGCGCGAGCTTGTACGCCGGGCGAGGGCCCAGGCGGATGGAGCGCCGATCAGGAGTGAGAGTAGGACTGTGGCCGCAGCGTAGAGCAGCGAATTCCTGATGGCCTGGGTGGGTGGCACGAAAAAGATCGAGCTCTGCGGATCTTCTGACAGCTGACGGTAATTCTCGAGTGTCCAACCCTGCTGAACAACTTCACCTCGTGGCGCTGTGCCATAGCGCGTGAACGAGCGCGCACCCAGCGCAGCCAACGGGGTAACGAGCACGATCAAGAGGGCTGCGATCAGGACCCCGGCCGCAAGCTTCTGGCGCGATGAGGCTAAACCTTTCTGCGTCAGAAGCACCGGACGAAGTGTGATCGGGCGGGCAATGCGCTTCGCCAGTCGCGTGTAGAGAACACTTATTGCAAGGGTGCAGACGAGCTGCAGAAGGGAGAGAGAAGCTGCCGTGGGAAGATTGAATAGGTTGACCGTCTGAGTGTAGATTTCCACCTCCAGCGTCGCAAACCGCGGACCCCCTAGCAGAAGGATCACGCCGAAGGAGGTAAAGTCGAAGAGGAAGACGAGCAAGCTCGCGGCCATGATTGCGGGCGAAAGCAGCGGTAGGCTCACCCGGCGGAATGCCTGCCAGCGAGTTGCGCCAAGTGTTTCGGCAGCTGCAGCCAGGTGCGGATCAAGATGTGACCAGAAGTCGCCCACCATGCGCAGCACGATCGTCGTGTTGTAGAAGACGTGAGCCAGCAGGATCGCCCCCAAAGTGTGCATGAAATTAAAGGGTGGATGGGCCAGGTTGAACTGGTTCATCAAGAACATGTTCAGCCACCCATTCGGCCCAAGTAGCGCGTTGAAAGCTGCGGCGACAACGACCGTAGGGAGCACGAATGGAATCCCCGATAGGGCGCGCAGGAGCGTTTTGCCTCGAAATCGGTAGCGGGCAAACAGGTACGCTCCCGGCAGGCCGAGCGCCAGGGTCAAAAGCATCGAGAGCGTGGCCTGCCCAAGTGTAAACCCGAGGATCGAGCGCGTGTTCTCTGATGTCAGTGCTTGAAGCAGAAGAGAGAATATTCCCTGGTCGCCCCGCCCGAAGCTAATGCTGAAGATGCGTGCAAGAGGGTAGAAGAAGAACACCACCAGGAAGGTCAACGGGGGCAGCCACAGGAGCCATCCGGTCTGGAAGCCCGTCCCGCGTTTGTTCACCCGGAGGCTGGAAGGATTCGCATTCAACGAAGTACGACCTCGGTCCAGGAATCGATCCAGGACTCGCGGTTGCGGGTGATCTGATCCGGTGTTAGGTGAGCAGTTGTCTCTGGGATCACAAGGTGTTCCCTGAAGACCGGCGGGAGGGAGGCGGCGGGGTTGACCGGGAAGACGAACATGTTAAGTGGCATATCCTCCTGGAAGGCAGGTGAAAGCATGAAATCGACCCAGGCCTCAGCCAATCTGCGCAGTTCCGTCCCGCGCAAGATGCCAACGAATTCAATCTGGCGGAAGCAGCTTGTCCCGCCGCTGACAACACCGCTCGGTGTTTCGTCAACGGGTGGGTCGGCGAAATAGACCTCTGCCGGTGGGCTCGAACCGTAGGAGACGACCAGCGGGCGAGAGCCGCCATGCAGCGAGTACTCGCCGTAGTAGGCCGATTCCCAATCGTTAACGACCAGCACATCGTTGTCCACAAGCGCTGCCCAGTAGTCCAGGTAACCGTCTTCGCCAAAGGTGCCGATGGTCGCCAGCAGGAATGCTAGGCCGGGTGAGGAGGTGGCTGGATTCTCGATTACAAGCTGCCCCCGGTATTCCTCAGCGGTCAGATCCTGAAGGGTTTTAGGGGGAGCCTGATCAGAATCCGCAAAGAAACGGCGATCGAAGTTAACACAGACATCACCATAATCCACAGGGAGAGCGCGATTACCCGGATCGAGCTTGAACTCATCCGGGAGGGCTTCCAACACCGGTGAGGCATAGGGTTCGAAGATGTCCTCTGCGATCGCTCGACTTAGGAAGGTGTTGTCTACGCCGTAGAAGACATCCGCTAGCGGATTGTCGCGAGCAAGGATGGCCTTGTTGAGGGCGGTCCCGGCGTCGCCGGCCTTCAGAAAGCGCAGTTCGACAGCATGCTGACTTTCGAAGGCGTCCACGACGGCCTGGGAGATCTCAAACGAATCATGCGTCATCACGGTCAGGATTGGCCGGGGAGCAGTTGAGCCCGAGCCGTTCGGTTCCCCAACTCCTGAAGCGGGCGCAGGGGTGCAGGCTGCCCATCCCAGGATCGAAAGCATGCCGATGATGAATACTCTTTTAAGCATGTTGAGCTACCTCCCTAGTTTTAATACGACCCAGTTCAGCTCTAAGGTGCACGTAGAGCAAGGAGCCCTTTTCGAAGGCCACACTTGCCTGCGCCTCGGAGAGCACGTTGCTTACACCACGTGTTGTTCCGTAAGGGAGCGCCTCGTGCCGAAGGGGATATTCGAGACCGGAGGTCTCTATCCCGAGGGCATCGCCACCGAGTGGGATGAATGAGACGGTCTCGCCTGGTTTTCCCAGAATCGGGTGTTGACCGGGTTTAAGCAGACGTAGTTCTTGCAACCCGTCGGCAAATAGCAGCGGCTGGTCCCCGAGGGCAGGTAAAGTCGCCAGGAGCACATTGGCGATCGTTTGATCCCAGCGCCCTCCGAGGCCGCCCAGGACTAGAATGCGATCAGCGCCGCGCTCGACCGCGGTTTTCAATGCAAGTTCAAGATCGGTCTCATCCTTGCGAGCCGGATGCTGCAGGATCTCGATCGATTTGTTCTGCAGCAGGCGGATGATGCCATTCTCAATCGAATCGAGATCTCCAACTACAAGATCCGGAAGCAGGTCAAAGGCCAGGATGTGATGCAGTCCGCCGTCGGCGGCAAAGATCCGGTCCTCCGGTTCGAGCCGGGAGCGATCCAGTTCAGGGTGCTTGATCTCACCATTGCTGAAGATGACGACACGCACGAAAAAACCCTCCACATTCTTCCGGGGAGGGATGACTGGGTACGCATCCCTCCGCCGGTATTACCCGGTTCAGGTCATGCGGGTCGAGGACAGATCGGCCCTCCTCTCAGCCCGGCGCATCCGAGCTCCCCGTGCTATTAGTTGTGTTCAGACAAGTCTGAGTATAGTCCGCCGGGAAGAGGTGGTCAAGCGAGTTGACAGCGAGTTGCAGGAAGTGGATTTCCGCTCTGAGTTGGGCAGGCAACCCTGAGGCGATATTCAGGGATTTATTGCTTGAGGAGGAGTTCAATCTGGGTCAGGAGCTCGTCCATCGAAAATGGCTTCAGGATGTAGGCCTGCGCGCCTGCTTCCATGCCCGCCCGCACTTCGGCCTCCTGCCCTTTGGCGGAGAGGAATGCAACCGGGATCGCGGCCAGCTTGTGATTGGACTTGATCTGCCGGCAGACCTCGTAACCATCCATGCGCGGCATGCGCACATCGAGCAGCACCAGATCGGGCATTTCACGTCCGACCAGATCCAGGGCACTTTCCCCATCGGCGGTAGCGATGACATCAAAGCCACTGTGCTGCAGTGTAAAAGTGATGAGTTCACGGATATCGCGCTCGTCTTCGGCGATGAGGATCTTGGTCATACGTGTTCTCCCTCAGAGGCGGCAATGGATTGCGCATTCGTGATCGGCAGCGAGAGCGTGAAGGTGGTGCCCCGACCGGGGATGCCCTCGCTTGTAACCCAGATACGACCGCCGTGCATTTCAACCAGGTTGAGGACGATGGCCAGCCCCAGGCCGGTGCCGGCGACACCCATGATCAACGATTGTTCACCGCGGAAGAAGCGCTCAAAGATACGGCCTTGCTCGTTAAGTGAGATCCCGATGCCGTTATCCATCACCTCCAGCTCGATCTGATCATTTACCAATACGGCGCTGACGGTGATCTTGCCCCCTTCGGGGGTGTAGTTGAAGGCGTTCTCTACAAGATTTGTGAGAATTTGGCGTACGCGTTCTGGATCCCCCCACAATCGGGGAAGGTCTGGGGGGGGTTCGATCACGAGCTCGATATGCTTATCATGCTCACGCCGCTGCCGTTCGACAAAGAGTTGGGCTTCATGCAGCAGCTCGTGTACATCGATCGGTTGAAAGGATAGGGTGACCTTTCCGGCTTCAATGCGCGAAATATCAAGCAGGTCGTTGACCAGGATCTCGAGCCGTTCGGTGTTGTTCTTTACGATGTTCAGGAAGCGGCGCTGTTCTGCGTTGAGCGCACCGGCCGCGCCCATCAACACCAGGTCGACAAAGCCCTTGATCGAGGTCATCGGGGTGCGCAGTTCGTGACTGACGGTAGCGACGAACTCTGATTTCAGCCGATCGACTTCGACCTCACGCGTGATGTCGCGGAAGATCGAGACCGTTCCCAGGAATTCTTGGCCCAGGACAACCGGCGCCGGGTGGATCGAAAGCACTCGGTCGTCTTCGAGCAGCAAGCGCTCGCTGACATCGCTCAGTGCTGCAGGTTCGGGAGGGGCCTGTTTCCAGGATCGGATCGAGCTTGCCCAGCGCTGGCCTTCCGAACCATAGAGCCCGATGAAATCGAAAACTGGGTGTCCGAGGATCGCCTGTCCTTCAATCCCCAGGATCCTTTCGGCAGCAGCGTTGAAGAGCACAACGCGGTGTTCATCATCGGTCACGACAACACCATCCGCGATCGACTCGAGTATGGCGCGCGAGGTGCTCGAATCAACCTGCTGGGTACGCAGCATTGAACCCATGCGTTCGGTTTGCTCGCTGATCAGGGCGTAGAGTTCGGCATTCTTGATCGCCACGGCGACCTGGCCGGCAGCAGTGGAGAGGGTCCGCCTCACGTCCTGTGAGAACGCGGCACGCTCCGTGCTTAGCAGCAGGATCGCCCCTAAGCGCTCATCGTTGGCGATCAAGGGCGCGGCTGCGGCGCTTACGTAGCGGTCTGCATCCCCATCGAACGCGATCCAACGGCTGTCTTGTTTCAGGTCATCGACCAGGAACGTCTGATGTTGTGAGAGTGCCCAACCGGCGAGCCCAGCTCCCGACCCATGTTCAAGTGGGATCCCCCCCGGTGGAACAGCCAGCCCAGTGCCGGATGAGGCCCGCAGCGTGAAGCGATCACGTTCAGGATCGAAGAGCAAGATCAAGCCCCGTTCAGCGGGCGTGATCTCGATGAGAACCTCGAGCGTTTGATCAAGGACGCGCTCAAGATCCAGGCTGGTAGAGATTTCAGCCGCCAATCGCAGCAAGCTATCCGTCCGCTGCAAATCCAATCCCGGATCGTGAGACGGGTGGCCGGATACGGCCTGGGCTTCAGGTTGGGTTTGGGTATTGGCTGCGGCCGCTCTCCGTTCGAGAAGCTGGCCGTACTCGTGGGTGAGGAAGACGAAGAGCTCAGCCTCCTGGATTTCGAAAACATGATCTTCAGCCATACGGGCTACAAGCAGCATACCCTTAGGCCCGTCTTTAGTAGCCAAGGGGGCGAAAAGCAGATGCCGGATTGGGCCAGAGCTAGCTCCCGGGGGTAGACCAAGTCCTGGAAAGGACGGATCCTCACCGATCGTATTGGACAACCAGTATGCATGCGTCCTCAAGACGGATCCGAGCGTGGTGTTGGGTCCTGCCTCCAGTTTCCAATTTTCAAGTGTGTGGACGAACTCTCCATGCCCTGCGTTCGAATAGACTAACGTGTCGGTCCCTGGCAACATGCTGAACCCAGCCAGAAGGTCGACCTCGAGCAACGCTGCCAGTGTTTCAAGGGCGTCCGCAGGCGAGATGCTGCTGGCCTCACTCCACCACCCAAGGGAGCGTAGTTCATTGAGCGCAGCGAGCTGGCGCATGTGCTTCTGGTTATCTCCGGCGAGGCGCAAGTTGCGCAGTGCCGCGCCGATCTGGGCGATAGCGAGCTGAAAAAGAGCGATGTGATTGGGGCTGTATCGGTTTGGTTCGCGATGCGCGATTTCCAGCGTTCCAATCGTTTCACCCTCACGCCGTAGTGGGGCACCCAGGAACGATCGGAAGGGAAATTCTTCGTCTGTCGCTGCAGGTCGCGGCTCATCTGTTTCCTGGCAATCAGGGATATGGAGAATATTGCCATGTTCGATCAACCAACCTGTGAACCCCTGACCAAACGGATAACTCGACCGGGCGCCGCGCTGGAAAGATGCTGATACCTGGGGTGAGGTCATACGATGGGGGATGATCCTGCCGCTCTGCGGCTCGATCAGGTTGACTTCGACAATCTCCGCTGGTAGTAGACCGAAGATTCCTGTGAGGGTAATCTGAAGAAGCGCTTCGCGGCTGGGGGCATCAGCCAGCAGCGAAACGAGATTGGTCAAGCGTTCCAGATCGGCTGTGTTTCTGCCGCCAGCCATCTGTTTGGGAGAAGCGGGCAACACTACCTCCAAGGCGTGCACCAGTGCCTGGCTTGTATTCCCATCAGCCGGCACGATGCGGTTTGGATGATCAGGTTGGGTTCAAGCTATCTTTCCGGCGCGCTTCGAGCGCTGCCTCCGTCAGATCAGCCAGATCATCGAAAGGCCCATCGCCTTCATGAATCAACCCGATGGAAATACTCAAGCTAAGTTGTTCCGAGCCCGCCGGGTCAGGCTTACTCTGCAGCGGGATCAGCTGCAGCAGGTCTAGGAAGCGCCCTTTAATCTGGTCCCGGATCATGTCGGCGAGTGCTGGCGAGGTGAGGATGATGAAATTGCCACTTCCTGCATGTCCAAGAAAATCATCCTCACCACCGGCGGATTGCACCACGTCGCTCATGAGTGATGCCAACAGGTGGAGCACGTCATCCGTCGCCATAAACCCATGGCTCGCCTGGAAGTCATCCAGATTTTCTATGCGGCAATCAAGCAGTGACCAACCGCTTTGATCCAGTAGACCCTGCAGCCGCTGCTGGATCAACCCTCCTGCCGGGAGTCCCGTGCGGGGATCGATGTAGCGCTCACGTTCAGCCCGGCGCAGCGCGTTCTGAACACGTAATTTAAGTTCTTCGATATCAAACGGTTTGGTGATGTAGTCGTCAGCGCCCATCTCCAGGCCGGAGATTCGATCGCTGCGCTCATCCTTCTGGGTCAGGAAGATAATCGGGATATGGCTTGTGCGTGGAGAACTGCGCAGATCCTGACAAATCGAATAACCGTCCATATCGGGTAGCATGATGTCGAGCACGATCAGGTGCGGCCGTTCTTTTTTGACCTTGGCAAGCGCCTCAGCGCCGCTGGCCGCCACATCGACCGCATACCCCTGGCCATCGAAGTAGATATTGAGAATGTTGGCAATGTCGAAGTCGTCCTCGACGACCAGGATACGGCCTTTGTTTATCATCGTCCCTCCTGCGGCACTGCAATTGAGCTAGCAGCTCCACAACGATGCGATCACCCTGCGTGCGGGAATCTCGCCCGAGCAGCCTGTGAACTTCAGGCGGCTCCCATCCATCTTACGGGAAAGCAAAAGCATCTTCAACCACGACCTTCGGTTCATCTTAGCTATATCAGGGGGGCTGGGGGTGGGAGGGAGCGGTAGCGCGGCAGCAACTCAGCGAGGAGGCGCGAGCGCGCCCGAGTTTAGCGCGGTGCAGAGATCAGGATTTCATCTCCTCCAGGATGCTGTAGAGTAGTTCGAGCAGCACGTTCTTCACGGTGTCCTTATCCTTGGCGACGCACGGCAGCATCTTGACCTTTGAGTCGAGATTGAGCGCGATCCTCAGGTCATCCACCTCCCATGCATCGTCCTGATCCTGTTTGTTGGCAGCGACGACGTACGGGGTGGGGGCATAGGCCCTGAAAGTTTGCAGGATGCCGCGTGCTTCACGGAAGGTTTCTGGACGGGCGGAGTCGACCATGACCACGAAGCCCAACATGCCTTCAGACAGGATCTCCCACATAAAGTCGAAACGCTTCTGGCCCGGTGTCCCGAACAGGTACAGCACCAGATCGTCATCAACGGTGATCCGTCCGAAGTCCATCGCGACCGTTGTGGTCTCCTTGATCCGTTCTGCCTCACTGCTGATCTTGCGTTCGGTCGAGACGACGTCGATCTCGCTCACCGATTGGATGAACGCCGTCTTGCCGGAGTTGAACGGACCTGTAACAACCATCTTTACTGTTTGCATAAGCACAAATCCCTTACAGTGACCGGATTCGGTCAATAAGGCGGTTCACCAATCCTGTTTGCTTCTTCTCGTCTACGGGCGGCAGGTTTTGAGCCTGGGGTGGGAGCGGCATCCCTTTCGGCCGGATGATCTCGACCAGCCCCGCTTGGATCAAACCATAAACGATCCGGCGGATTTCCAGATCGTTCATCTTGTTCGCCTTCCCGATCTGGCGGATGGTATTCTTGGGGTTGATGTAAGAGACGACCTTCCACTCCTCCACTGTCATCTGTACATCGCGTATATTGGCCCCGGGCCGATCGACAAAGTTCATCGCCATTTCAAGGCTGGGGATCTCTTCCTTCAAGAGCTCGTACTCCTCCATCTTGCGCGAGCCTTCCATGATGATGTTCTCGAGATCGAGACGAATGGTGATTGCATCATCAGGGGGCAGTACATCGGCATCGAAACGGAAGAGGCCCTCGATCCAGGTGAAGAGTAGGTAGATGATGTCAAGAATATGCTGGCGGATGCTGGCCAGGATGTCCTGCTGAGTCAGGTAGCCAGCGTTGATCAGCAGCAATCCCAGCTCCTTATCACTGCGATCGGTGGCGTGGGATTTAATCACATCGGCTTGCTTGCTGGTGATACGTTCAGCCCGGGTCAAAATACCCGTCAGCGTGCCGTCCTGGTTCCCCATTTGGGCATAAATCAGTTTTCCTTCGCGGAAGGATACCCAGGCGATTGAATCCGGACCTTCAACCGTAAGGGTGCCTGTCTTGCGCGCCAGGTTGATCAAGTTAAGCAGCTGGGTGACGCTAAAATCGCGCAGGTTGCCCTTAAGCGCCATGCGGGCCCCTTTGAAGGAACAGCAATGTATTATGCCCCTCGGAATACCGGGTTATGCGTATACCCCCGGCGTTTCGGCTTGGGTAAACCGGTCTGAAACGGCCTCGAAAGCAAGTGCCGGGATTATACATGGCGGATTCATGCGTTGCAAACGTCACGTTATTCCTATTGCAGAGGTCAGTGTCTGCTTATGTTACAATCCCGGCCCTTCCGAAGAAGGATGATATACAGCGCATGAGTCGGTTGAGCATCTTGGCGATAATGGTTATATTTGCGGTCGCTGGCTGCGCCCCACAGGCGGTCCAGCCCGTACTTGACGCTAGTTCGACCGCGGCTGCTAGTGGTCTGATCCCTGCCAGCGTGCCCTCAACTCCGACGATTTCCACTCCACGGGTCACGCAGTCCAGCACGCCACAAGCACCGGTCCTCAACCCGCTAACCGGCCTGCCTTTGGAGCAGGACTGGCGCCTGGCTCAGCGACCGATCCTGATCAAGGTCTCAAATTTCCCACGCAATAACCGACCGCAGTGGGGCTTATCCTTCGCAGATATCGTCTTCGAACACTATGCCGAGGGAGGTTTGTCACGTTTCTCGGCGCTTTTCTATGGCCAGGAGGCGGAGATTGTCGGACCGATCCGGTCGGGCCGGTTGATCGACCTGGAGCTGATCGAGATGTACTCGGCCATTTTCGCCTACGGGAGCGCTGATTACCGCGTTAGGGAGGCGATTGCCAATTCAGATTTCGCCGCACGTGCCGTTTCAGAGTACCCGGCGCGCTGCCCACCGATGTGCCGCTACGACCCGGTCAACCTGAATCATCTCATCACGAACACGCTCGCAGTGCGGGCGTACCTGGCAGAGCAGGGTCAGCCGGCGGTTACAGTCAATTTACAGGGCATGCATTTCGATCGCACGTTGCCTCTCACGGGGTTGATCGGACTCGAGCTCGAAGTCCATTACTCGCGAGGGAATTTTCATCGCTGGGTATTTGATTCCGAAGCGGAGGCCTACTTGCGCTGGCAGGAAATCGGTGAGGACGAGGCACAAGCGGCGGCGCTGGAGGACCGGCTGACAGACGGTCAACTGGGTGTTGCGAACGTGATCCTGGCGATCGTTCCGCACCGCTACGTTTCGCAAACACCGGAGTTCATCAGCATCGAGCTCGAGGGTGAGGGCCGGGCAGTTGCTTTCCGTGATGGAATGGCGACCGAAATCCGCTGGCGCAGGCCAGAGGCGGGGGGGGTGCTGCAGTTCGAGACAGCAGATGGGGAGCCCTACGACCTTCATCCAGGTTCGACTTGGATTGAGTTAGTGAATACTTCGGCAGAGGTAGAAGAGCGGCAGCCAGGATCGTGGTGGGTTCGTAACCACTTGCCCTGAGATTAGCCTTTCAGAAGCAGACCCACATGTCAGCTAAGCCCGCCAACCACCCCGCAGCGCCGGGACTCGCTCGATGGCGAGAAATGCGTCGGGATCGAGACCAAGTACCAGGTCGCGCATATATTGGATCCTGCGGCGGGGGGTGAAGCAGTAGATCATGCTTACCCTACCATCCTTTCCGATTCCCGACAGCTCGGTCGCACCAATACCCTGCTCATGGAGCTGGGCTAGGATCAAGGCCCCGCGATGGCTGCTTGTGATGCGAAGCAGGATATGCCCGGGGGCGAGGCGGTTCTCAATGCTGACCCCAGCCACCGTCCCGGTGGCGAAGCCGGCGGCGTAGGCCAACAGGTTGAGCGGCTGGGCAAGGTTGGTGATAACCCCGGCGATCCCCACGATGTAGAAAAGCGATTGCGTGAAACCAAGCAGCCAGGCGGTCGCTTTGCGCCCTCGCATCACGGTCAGGAAGCGCAGGGTCCCAAGCGAGAGATCGCAGGTTCTGAGCAGAAAGATCAATGGGGCGACCAATGCCGGCGGCAGCAGGCTCCAATCAAGCCCGAACGCAGTTGGGCGCATCATTCCTGCTGCGTGGGTGAGTAGTTCTACTGGGGAAAACACTGGTACCAGGTGGGGTTGAGGCTCGGGCGCTCAGCTGCGCCAATAGCCGCGATGCAGTGGGCGGATATCCTCGACCGTGATGAAGGCTTCCGGGTCGATCCCGTTGACCTGCTTGCGCACGCTGGGGACATCCCGGCGACGCATCGTGGATGAGATCACACTCACAGTGCCATCCTTGCCACGGGCGGGCAGCTCAGTGGCGGCGTAGCCGCTCAGGCGCAGGGCATCCGAGATCGCGGTCCCGCGGCTCGAACTGATGATCTGCACATGGCTGTGGCCGATGGCAAGCCGCTCCTCGATCAGCATGCCGACAACTGTCCCGGTGGCATACCCGGCAGCATAGGCAGCGATATTCCACAGGTTGTTCAGGTTGCTCAAGACGCTGGTGATTGCCAGCACCCACAGGCTGGATTGGACGAAGCCCAGGATCCAGGCCAGTGGTTTCCGACCCCGGATCACGAAAAGCACCCTGAGCGTATCCAGGCTCATATCGGTCACGCGCAGCCCGAAAATCACAAAGGGCAGGTATTGAGCAGGGATGGCTAAGAAGTTGAGCATCTTGAGATCCTAGACTTAACTCGGTTCTGCCAAGGCGGGCAGGTACATCTGGTCCATGTAGGCTTTGACCATCCTCTGCATACTGAAGGCTGGCGTGAGGGTGCGGATCGACTCGCGCACCCATCCGAGCCATTCGACTGGAAGATTATTCGCCGAGCGCTCGTAGTAGAGCGGGATAATCTGGTTCTCGAGTACGTCGTACAGGCTCTCCACGTCAACCGCATCCTGGCTTTGAGGATCCTCGAGAGTCTCATCCTCTCCGATCGCCCATCCGTTCGTACCCGTGTACCCTTCTCGCCACCAGCCATCGAGCACCGAGAAGTTAAGCACACCGTTCAGGGCTGCCTTCTGCCCGGATGTCCCCGAGGCTTCATAGGGCCGCCGTGGTGTATTGAGCCAGACGTCGACGCCCTGGACCATATACCGGGCGACGTTCATGTCATAGTCTTCGAGGAAGACCAGGCGGCCGGCGAACTCGGCTCGCTTCACAACCCGGTAGACCTGCTGGATAAGCTTCTTTCCTGGTTCATCATCAGGATGGGCTTTCCCGGCAAAGATCAACTGCAGTGGTCGGTCGCTGCTGTTAACAAGTTCTCGCAGATGCTCGGTCTGGCTGAGGATAAGGTAGGCGCGCTTGTAGGTAGCAAAACGCCTTGCGAAGCCAATCGTAAGTGCATGCGGGTCGAGCAGAGCGCCGCTGGCGATTACCTGGACCGGGTGGATCTTGCCCTCGATCCATTGCCCGCGTACACGCTCGCGCATGAAGGCGACGAGTTTGCGTTTCAGGTGCCGGCGTAATTCCCAGAGTTCATCATCCGGGATGCGATTGACGCCTTCCCAGATTGCAGGATCATCCAATCGCTCACGCCAACCCTGATCGAAGTAGGTGTCATAGAGGACCCCAAGCCTGCGCGCCAGCCAGGTGAAGGTGTGCACACCATTTGTGACATATCGGATTGGGCTTTCTTCAGCTGGTCGTTCGGGCCATAGGTGCGACCACATCTCGCGCGCCACATGTCCATGTAGTTCTGAGACGCCATTCAGTTGATCCGACATCCGGAAGGCCAAGGTCGACATGCTGAAGGCATCGCCCCAGGTTTGGGTTTCAAGTGCCAGTTGCAAGAAGCCATCCCGGTCCAGGCCGAGCTGCGGCCAGTAGTTCGAAAAGTACTTATCGATCAGGTCGGGATGGAAACGATCGTGCCCGGCGGGAACAGGGGTGTGGGTGGTAAAGACCGTAGTGGCCCGCACGCGTTCCCAGGCTTCATCAAAGGTGAGGCCACCTGCAGTGAGCTCACGTGCCCGCTCGAGTGTGAGAAAGGCTGAATGGCCTTCGTTCAGGTGCCACACAGCGGGGTTGTAGCCGAGGGCGCGCAGCGCTCGCACTCCGCCGATGCCGAGCAGGATCTCCTGGGAAATGCGCTGCTCGTGGTCGCTCGTGTAGAGCCGCGCCGTTAGACTGCGATCAGCAGTCTGGTTCTGCTCAACATCGCTATCCAGCAGGAATAGTGCGATGCGACCAACCTGGACCCGCCACAGGCGTGCGTGCACATCCCGGCCAGGAAGCGATAGTGTAACAAGTGATGGCTGGCCGTCCTCATTAAGCACCGGATAAACTGGCAGGTCATGGAACGAAAGGGAGGCGTACTCTGCCTCCTGCCATCCATCCTCGGTGATACGCTGATTGAAGTAGCCCTCCGTGTATAGGAAGCCTATCGCAACCAGCGGAAGACCGAGGTCGCTTGCCTCTTTCAAGTGATCTCCGGAGAGGACACCCAGGCCGCCGGCGTAAATCGGGAGAGTTTCGTGAAGGCCGAATTCGGTTGAGAAGTAGGCGATGGGTTGGTTGATGCGGTCGGGGTAGGTCTGGTTGAACCAGGTGTTTCTGGCTTCCATGTACTCGTCGAAAGCCTGGATGACATGATCATACGCATCGAGGCTGCTCCTTCGGCGGGTGATTTCATCCAGACGAGCGCGGCCCACCTGACGCAGA